>NZ_JCBDGG010000029.1:0-378635 GCF_059833835.1 Vibrio sp. R15-SG3-ISO1B
ACATCGGCAAAGATGATCATTTCGGTGTTGGCGCTCGCTTCGGTTAAGGTCGCGTCGTGAGGGAAATAGATGTCGGACGGCGAGAAGACCGCAGACTGAGCATATTGAATATCGACATTATCGACCCTTGGCAAGTTGCCGACACTGCCGCCGATGGCGACATAACATTCATTTTCAATTGCCCGAGCTTGAGAGCAGATCCGCACTCGCTGGTAGCCGTTTTTGGTGTCTGTCCAGAAAGGCACAAAGATGATTTGCACGCCTTGTTCGGCCATCATTCGGCCCAGCTCTGGGAATTCACTGTCATAGCAGATCAAAATGCCGACTCGACCCGCATCGGTGTCGAACACTTTCACATTGTCGCCGCCATCAATCACCCAGTCTTTTTGCTCGTGCGGGGTAATGTGGATTTTGTATTGCGCGTCAATGTCGCCATCACGGTGCAGCAGATAGGAGACATTGTAGAGCTGATCGTCTTCCACCACTGGCACACTGCCGGCAATGATATTGATGTTGTACGTGACGGCCATTTGTGAGAAGCGGTTTTTGATCTCTTCACTGAAACTGGCGAGAAAACGAATCGCTTCGACGGAGTTTTGGCCAGTCTGCAAGCCCATTAGCGGGGCATTAAAAAACTCTGGGAACAACGCGAAGTCCGCTTTGTAGTTAGAGAGTGAGCTGACAAAGTACTCGGCCTGGTCCATCAAATCGTCGAGATCGCGCATGGCGCGCATTTGCCACTGAATCACGCCAATGCGGACCAAGGTTTTTTCAATGTCGTGAACAGAGATGATGTCCTCTTCATAGAAGAAGTTGTCCCACTCAAGCAGGGTAGCGTAGCCTTTCGATGCGTCATCTTCAGGCAGATAATTACGCATCAAGCGCTTTACATCAAAATCGTTGGCCAGCTGGAAAGAGAGAATCGGGTCGTGCAGTTTGCGACGTTTGACCTGATCGATGTACTCGGGCACGGTCATTTTGTCGGCGTATTTGTGATAGTTGGGGATGCGTCCCCCCGCCAAAATCGCCTTGAAGTTTTTATTTCGGCACAGTTCTTTGCGCGCGTCATAGAGGCGGCGTCCCAAACGTAGGCCGCGATAATCTGGGTGGACAAATACATCCAGCCCGTACATGGCATCACCCGAGGACTGGTTTTGAATCACGTTTTGCTCGGTAATGATGTCTGTGTAGGTGTGCGGCAGAGAGAAGCGATTGTAATCGACTTTGATCGTCAGCGCGGCGCCAACAATTTTATCGTTATCGACAATACAGATTTGCCCATCAGGAAATTGGTGAATCAGGTCCATGATGGTCATTCGTGGCCATGCGCCACCCACATCGGGAAAGACGAGGTCCATCAGCTCTGCAAGCTGAGGATAATCACCCGATTCAATTGTACGTAAAGAGAGTCTTGGAGTAGTGCTATCCATTTAATCATGTCCTTGTTACCACAACGAAATCAGCATGCCACAAGCGCGAGTTAACATAAACATAACTGATGCAAAAAGTCCCTTTAACGTTTTGAAATAAGTCACATAAAAAATATGGTTATTGCGGCATGCTGAACCAGTATCCCAGTTGAAGTCCCGATGTATTTGCCCTTAGGTGGTCCTATGCAGAGCGTTATTCGAAAACTCACATGGAAGACGATTCGGCGGTAATCCCGCCCACACTCCCACGCCGATGACCCCACTCTAGGGGATATGACCACGTACAGAAGCTAGGAGGCGTTATGCCACTTAATAAGATACGCAATATTGCATTTGTCGGTCAGGCAGGTAGCGGTAAAACCACGCTGATCGAAAAACTGCTCTTCACCTGCGATGCCACCACACATCTTGGCAGCGTTGAAAAAGGCGATACTGTCACTGATTTCGACGCTCAATCGATCCAATATCAACACAGCATTGAAGCGACCCCTGTTACCCTCAGTTGGCAGCAGCACAGACTCAATATTATCGACACCCCAGGACAAGCAGAGCTGCTTGGGCGCACATTCAGTGTCTACCCTGCGGTTGAAACCACGGCGCTAGTGATTGACCCGCAGATGCCCATCAACCAAACCGCTGACCGTCTCTACGCCTTTGCTAAGGCGCAGAAAAAATGTCAGATGATCATCATCAACAAGCTGGATAATCATGGTGATAGGCTTGAGCAAGTGATGGGGATGATCATTGAACATTTCGGTGACTACTGTTTGCCGATTAACCTGCCTTCGCGTGATGGTAAGACGGTCGTCGATTGCTATTTTGAGCCCAACTATGAGCAATCAACACTGCTTACCGATGTCGAAGCGGCGCACGAAACCTTGATTGATCAAGTGATCGAAGTCGATGAAGAGCTGATGGAACTCTACCTTGAGCAAGGTTCAGAGTTGACGGCGGGTCAACTGCATGACCCTTTTGAAGAGGCATTGCGCACCGGGCACGTTATCCCGATCTGTTTTGTTTCTGCCCAAACCGGAGCTGGTGTGGAATTGCTGCTGCGTACGCTCAGTGAAATTATGCCAATGCCAAACGAAGGTAACCCGCCGCTGCTCGTCAAACACGGTAAACAAGTGCGCGTCGATTGTGAGACCTTGTCGCACAGCGTGGCACACGTCTACAAAGTGAGCGTTGATCCTTATATGGGCAAACTGGCCTATTTACGAGTGTTCCAAGGTGAAATTAATGCTGGGAGCCAACTCTTTATAGGCGATGGTAATAAACCGTTCAAAGTTGGGCATCTCTATCAGTTGCAAGGAAAAGAGCGGCGCGAGATTTCAAAAGCGTTAGCAGGGGATTTCTGCGTGCTCGCGAAAGTCGATGAGCTGGAGTTTGATGCGATTGTTCATGACTCTCATGATGAAGATGGCGTGAGCCTAAAAACGCTCGATTTCCCTGACTCTATGTACTCACTGTGCCTCAAACCGACCAAGCGTGGCGACGAGCAGAAACTGGGTGATGTACTGAGCAAAATCGCCTGTGAAGATCCCTCGCTGCGGATTGAGCACCGCGCGCGCACCAATGAGACCATCATCAGTGGTCAAGGCGAGTTCCACCTTAAAGTTGCGCTGGAGAAAATGGAGAGCGTCTACAAGTTAAAAGTGGAAACCAGTCAACCTAGCGTTGAGTACTTTGAAACCATCACCAAGCCAGCGCAAGGCCATTACCGACACAAAAAACAGAGTGGTGGCGCGGGGCAATTTGGTGAGGTAAGTTTGTCGGTTCGACCGCTGCCGCGCGGCGCGGGCTTTGCCTTTGTTAATAAAGTGGTTGGCGGCGCGATTCCTACCTCGTTGATCCCTGCGGTTGAAAAGGGTATCCGTCAAGCGCTAGAAGAGGGTGCGATTTCAGGCAATCCTATTCGTGATATCGAAGTGACTGTGAACGATGGAAAATATCACTCGGTGGACTCCAAAGAGATCGCGTTTGTCATCGCAGGAAAAAAGGCGTTTCTTGATGCGGTCAATCAAGCGGATCCGATTGTGCTTGAGCCTATCGTCCAGATGGAGTTGCAAATTCCTACTCAAAACGTCGGCGATGTGTCGGGCGACCTGTCGGGTAATCGCGGTTTGATTGAGGGGACGGTGCCGATTGACGGTAACTTCACGCGCTTGCAAGCGAAGTCACCGGTTAATGAGCTGCAAGATTACGCGCGCCGTCTACGCGCCCTCACCGGAGGCGAAGGCAGCTTTAGCATGACGCTCAGCCACTACGAGCCAGCGCCGGTTCAAGTGCAGCAGCAGGTATGCCAATCGTCGAACGCCTAAATGGGTGGAGTTTAAGTTGAAACGAGCGCCAACCTGAGTTGGCGCTTTTTTTGATTCTGAAGTTTTGGTTCTGAAGTGAATGCGGTTACCGACAAGCCCTTGGGTTGGCTAGGCGTGATTACTCACACGGCACATCGAAAATCAGCGCTTCCACGCTGGTGGGGTGGAGTATGTCTTGTGGATCCACATGGAACTTACGCGACATCATGGTATTGAACATGCGCCAGTGATTGAGTAAACACTGCTGATAATCACTGGTTTCATCTGCCCAAGTTTCTTTCATAAATGGGGTCAGGCTAGCGGCGCCGTGGGCAAACATCATCATCAGCCACTTCATTTCCAAAATCTTAATGGGTGCCTCAGGGTGCGCTTGGTTGTACTCGGTTTCGAGCGATTTGACGATGTTCTCAATTTCACCACTGTTATCGATAAAGTAATCAAACAGCGCATCTTCTTGGCGCACGGCGTCTGCGATCAGTTGGATCGGTTGCTTGAAGTGCAACATATTTGCCAACAAGTGGACCGCAAAACGATAGAGCTGCACATTCGGCGGTGCCCCTTCGGGCATGTTGTCCAAGATGGCACGCATGTACTTTTCCATGTAACGGTGAAGGCCGTCGCTGATGGCGTACCAAATTTGTTCTTTGCTGCCGAAATGATGGCGGATCAGGCTATGAGACACGCCCGCTTTTTCACTGATATTACGTAGCGACACGCGTTCGTACCCCAGCTCGCAAAACAGCTCAGTGGCGATGTTCATGATTTCACATTTGGTTTGCTCAGCGTCTTGTGCGCTGCGTCTACCTTGTTTTCTTTCTGTCATCGTTTTCTTTCATACATCTGCAACATTGCAGTTTTACCAGATCTTAGTTCAACTTTCATTAAGCGGCGTGACAAACCGAGACACTATAACAAATTTTATATTGTACGTGTGGAAAATAAATATTGATCCCGCCAATAAAACTCATATACTGCACGGGTGTGTAATAAATTGTGATGTGATAATAATGGATACATCGATACAGTCTATGCCTACCTTGGCAAAGCTCGCGCTTGTCGCTGCGGTGAGTTCGTGGATAGCCGGGTGCAATCCCGCTAATTCAGAGGTCACCAACCCCGTGGTCAAACCCGTCAAACTGTTGGAAGTGCCTGATTTGGACAAAAAGCGTTTTGACTCGTTTATTGCCAATATTGATGCCACTGACCGCGCAGAGTTGTCCTTTCAAGTGGCCGGTGAAATTGACACCTTGGCAGTACGCATGGGCAGTGAAGTGAAAAAAGGTCAGGTATTGGCCGAGCTTGATGACACCGATTACCAATTGGCCTACGACGCGAAACTGGCCCAATACCAGTTGGCGAAAACCGCTTACTTGCGCGCCAAACAATTGCACGAGAAGAAGCTCATCAGTGTGGATACGTTTGATCAAAGTGAGACAGAATACAAAGCCGCCTCCGCCGCCCTAGAGCAGGCAAAGACAGATCTTCAATACACGAAGATCGTCGCCCCTTTTGATGGGGTGGTGTCCCTTACGTTCAGCAGAGAGAATCAAGTGGTTGCGGCGAACCAAGTGGTCCTCAATGTCATCAATAACGATGTGCTGGATGTGGTGTTCACCATTCCTGTGAGCTACGCCGAGCGCTATGGTTTGTCTCATATTGGTTCTTCTGACTTTGTGTTAGTGATGGATAGTCACCGTGACGTGATGATTCCTGCCCAATTCAAAGAGATTTCGACCGAGCCAGACAGCGACACCAACAGTTACCGCGCAAGCCTGACATTCACTCGCCCTGAAACGCTTAATTTGCTGCCGGGGATGACGGGTCAGGTGAAATTGCACAACGCGAAGTTGCAAGGTCAGTTTGCTATTGATGACAGTGCCTGGGTGAGTCGTGATCAGCATCATGGTGAGTTATATCGTTTTGATGACCAAACCCAAACGTTGGAAACTGTGCAAGTGATGGTGGATGCGCAAGGCCATATTACCTCGGGCCTTAACCAAGGAGACTTGATTGTGCAAGCCGGAGTGGAACGCTTGATGCCCGGTCAACAAGTCAAAGCGTGGACCAAAGAGGGAGGTATCTGATGAAGTTTTCTCATCTTTCATTGGTAGTGATGGCGGCCAGTCTGACCGCAGCATGCACGCCAGACAATGCGCATCGTCCGCGCCATGATCTGTTGGTAGAGACGTACGAAGTGAACCACTCCGTCGAGAGTCAATTTCGCAATTTCAATGGCCAAGTGATGCCCGCAGAACTGACACCACTCTCTTTTCGTTTAGATGGCGAAATCAGTGCCATGTTGGTGAAAGAGGGTGACAGTGTCACTAAAGGTCAGGTGGTTGCGCTGCTCGATGATTCGAAAGAGAAGCAAGCCTTGATTGATGCTCAAGTTCGCTACGAGTTGGCGCTTAAACAGCAAAAACGCGGTGAGAACCTGCGCCAAGAGAACATGATTTCGAGCGCGGAGCTTGATCAATTGAGCGCCAACTTACAACTGGCGCAGGCAAACTTGGGCTTGGCAAAGGCACAAATGCACTATACACGCTTGAAAGCGCCGTTTGATGGTGTGATTGCGTCGGTTGAGAAGAAGAAGTTTGAAAACGTCACGCCGGGCGAGTCGGTGGTGTCACTGTATCAGTCGGATAATGTCTACGTGAAAATCGAAGTGTCCGATTCTGTGCTCGCCATGCTAAATCCGACCGTGAACGCTAAGCAATATCAACCTGTCGCGACCTTTTCTGGCTTAAGTGGCAGTTATCCGATGCGTTATCTTGAGCACACCAGTGAGCTTCACCCGCAAACACAAACTTACCAATTATGGCTGAGCATGCCCGCGTTGGATCAGCGGTTACTTCCGGGCACCAGCGCCAAAATTTCCGTCGATTTGGTCAAAGCGGGTTTGAGTCAAATCAACGCGTACCAAGTACCGATGACGGCCATTGATGCCGGGCGCGATCAGCAAGCCTTTTATGTCTGGAAACTGGAAGATGGCAAGGCGCATCGCTACGCCATCAATGTGGACCAAATTACAGGACAAGGCGCGCTGGTGGCCAGTGGTATTAAGCAAGGCGATGTATTAATCAACTCCAACCTACGCAAATTACGAGAAGGCATGGACATTTCAGGAGCGCAGCTGTGAGTATTGCCGAATATTCAATCAAGAACAAAGTGATCAGTTGGTTGTTCCTGATCATCTTAGCCGTGGGTGGCTACACCTCTTTCATGGATTTAGGCCGCTTGGAAGACCCGGCTTTTACGATCAAAGACGCCATGATTATCTCCACCTATCCGGGCGCGACCTCACAAGAAGTCGAAGAGGAGCTGACGTATCCGCTGGAGAAAGAGATTCGTCAACTGCCGTATATCGATAAAATCACCTCGACCTCGTCCAATGGCATGTCACAAATCACCGTGAGCATGGAAATGGAATACGGACCGGATGAATTACCGCAAATCTGGGATGAAATGCGTCGCAAGATCAATGATTTAAAACCCAATCTGCCCAGTGGCGTCACTTCTGTTCAGATCATTGATGATTTTGGTGATGTCTACGGCGTCATGTTGATGTTGACCGGTCAGGATTACGACTACATCGAACTGAAACGTTACGCCGATTATTTACGTCGCGAACTGGAGTTGGTGCCTGGGGTGGGCAAAGTCGCGATCAGTGGTGATCAGCAAGAGCAACTGTTTGTTGAGATCTCTTTGGAGCGATTGGCGGCATTGAATCTTGATTTGAACTCCGTGGTGAGCTTGCTCGATCAGCAAAACAGCGTGCAATCGGCGGGCGAAATCATGGTCAATGGTCAAGTGCTGACCATTCGACCGAACGGTTCATTGACCTCTGAACAAGAACTGCAAGATTTGATCATTCATGGCCGAGATACGGGGAATCTGATCCGTCTCAAGGATGTCGCGACCATCAGTCGTGGCATTGAGGAGAAACCGACCAATGTGCTGACCTTCAATGGTGAGCCAGCGATCAACTTAGCCATCTCTTTTGGCGCGGGCGTCAATGTTGTCGAAGTAGGCAAAGCCTTGCAGGCGGAGTTGTCAGCGCTTGAAACCATCAAACCGGCGGGTGTGGATATCCACTATTTCTACAATCAAGCGGCGGAAGTAGAAAAGTCCGTCGATGACTTTATTGTCAGCTTAGGCCAAGCCGTGGCGATTGTGATCGTGGTACTGCTATTTGCGATGGGGCTGCGTAGCGGGTTGATTATTGGCGCTGTGCTGCTGCTGACCGTGCTCGGCACCTTCATTATGATGAAGCAAAATGACGTTGAGTTGCACCGAATTTCGCTAGGGGCACTGATCATTGCGCTCGGTATGCTGGTGGACAACGCTATCGTGGTGGTTGAGGGGATTTTGGTCGGTCTCAAGCGCGGTAAATCTAAGCTTGAAGCGGCCACCGACATTGTCAAACAAACCCAGTGGCCATTGCTTGGTGCGACGGTCATTGCGATTACCGCGTTTGCTCCGATTGGATTGTCCGAAGATGCAACAGGCGAGTTTATGGGTTCTCTATTTTGGGTACTCTGCTATTCGCTGTTCTTAAGTTGGGTGACGGCCTTGACCCTCACGCCATTCTTGGCTGACTTGTTGCTCAAAGAAGCGCCGCAAAGTGACGACAAGGACGCTGACCCATACCAAGGGGTATTGTTTGCCATCTTTGGTGCGAGCCTTAAATTCGCCCTGCGTTTTCGTTGGTTGACTGTCGCCAGCATGATTGGTCTGTTGGTGGTCGCGGTCGGAGGCTTTGGCCTGGTTAAACAGCAGTTTTTCCCACCGTCCAACACGCCGATGTTTTACGTCGATATGTGGATGCCGGAAGGCACCGACATTCGTGAAACCTTGCAAGAGACGCAGAAAGTTGAGCAGTTTATTCGCTCAAAAGAGAACGTCGAGTTTGTCTCGACCACGACGGGTCAAGGCTTGCAACGTTTCGCGTTGACCTACCAGCCTGAGAAAAGCTATGAAGCGTATTCTCAGCTGCAAGTGCGCACCCACGATCGCGAGTCGATGTTCACCTTGCTGGAAGAGTTAGATCAGACTCTGGCTGTGAGTTTCAACAAGCCGACATTCCAGTTTAAGCTGATGGAATTTGGGCCATCGCCTGCTTCAAAAATTGAAGCGCGTATTACCGGCCCAGATCCTCAAGTATTGCGTGATATTGCGCTGCAAGTGGAAGACGTACTGCTCCAAGATGAAGGGGCACGAAATGTGCGTCATGATTGGCGTGAACGCTCCAAGCAGTTGGTGCCGCAGTTCAACGAATCGAAGGCGCGCCGATTAGGTATCTCGAAACAAGACCTTTCCGATACGTTGCAAATGGCATTTGGCGGGAAAGCCATCGGCCTATTGCGGGATGGCACGCATATGCTGCCGATCTTGGCTCGTTTGCCCGAGCAAGAGCGCATTGATTTTGAATCGTTAGCCAATGTCAAAATTTACAGCCCCACGTTGCAAACTTACGTGCCAGTGGAGCAGGTGATTGACGGTGTTGCATTGGATTGGCAAGAGCCGCTCATCCAGCGTCGAGACAGAAAACGCACCTTGACCGTACTCGCCGATCACGATGTGTTGGGTCATGAAACACCGGCCAGCCTTTTTGCCCGCATACAACCGAAAGTGGAAGCACTGCCGTTGCCACAGGGTTATGAGATCTCTTGGGGCGGCGAGTATGAGTCATCAAAAGATGCCCAGCAGGCCTTGTTTGGTTCGTTGCCGATGGGCTACTTATTGATGTTCATCATCACTATGCTGCTGTTTAATTCGCTGCGTAAGCCATTGGTGATCTGGTTTACCGTGCCGCTCTCGATTATCGGGGTGTCGATTGGCTTACTGGCGACGGATATGCCGTTCAGTTTCACCGCGTTTCTTGGGTTACTGAGTTTGAGTGGCATGATTTTGAAAAACGGCATTGTGTTGCTCGACCAAATCAACATAGAACTGTCGGCAGGCAAAGATCCTTATCAAGCGGTGTTTGACAGTGCCATTTCCCGTGTGCGCCCGGTCAGTATGGCGGCATTAACCACCATTCTTGGCATGATTCCACTGGTGTTTGACGCCTTCTTTGGCTCAATGGCTATCACCATTATGGCAGGGCTTGGCTTTGCGACGGTACTCACGTTAATTGTAGTACCGGTACTTTTTGCCCTCTTATATCGAATTAAACCATCCACTGCCGGATAGTGAACCATACCTTGATTCGATAGTTAGGCAGCCCGGGGTTAAGCCGGGCTTTTTTACGCACTTAGAATGGGTTGGCCTGGCATTCGACCAACCCAACGGGTGCTTGCGAGCGATCTATGCCTGCTATAGAGTGGGCTAAGAGCATGATTCGAATTCACAAGGACAGAGTATGAAAACCATAGGCGTGATTGGCGGCATGAGTTGGGAGTCAACGGCAACCTACTACGCGCAGCTCAACCAGGGAGTGAAAGCCGCGCTTGGTGGTTTGCACTCCGCAAAAGTGATTATCCACAGTGTCGACTTTGCACAAATTGAAGCGTTGCAACACCAAGGTGAGTGGGAGGCAACGGGGGGGATATTGGCGCAGGCAGCGCAATCGCTCGAACGTGCTGGCGCCGATTTTTTCATCATAGCGACCAACACGATGCACAAGGTGGCGGAGCAGGTTGAGCGCGCCGTGTCGATTCCTCTCTTACACATTGCCGATGCAACGGGGCGTGCACTTCAGGCGCAAGGTATCGAAAAAGTGGGATTACTCGGCACCGCATTTACGATGGAACAAGCGTTCTACAAACAAAGGTTAACGGATAAATTTGGTATTGAGGTGTTGGTGCCCAACGGCGTGCAGCGCCGATTGGTACATGACGTGATTTATCAAGAGCTCTGCTTGGGAACGCTCAATCCACGCTCGAAAAACGATTATCACACCATTATTGATGAGTTAGCGGCAGCCGGCGCACAAGGGGTGATTCTGGGCTGCACCGAAATAGGATTGTTGGTCAAACAGCAAGACACCTCAGTGGCTTTATTCGACACCGTCGCCATTCACGCGGCAGAAGCGGTGGCAATGGCGCTTGAGGAAGGCTCGCTTTAGACAGCGAATTCTTGAGGCTAAGTAGGCCGTCTGTTACGACGGCCTCAATTGAGCAGAGTTACAAATCAATGTGAAAAATCGAGGTTGTGCCGCTGACTTCATTGCCGACCGCGATAAAGTGCTCGCCAGCTCGAGTGAAATAATGAATCGACTCAGGGCCTAAATCACCGGCTTTAGGGTTGTAGGTCTCGTTGTCACATTCTCCCTCATCGACTTTGGTGCAGACAGGTTGGTTAAAATCACGCGGGTTCACATAGTGAAGGAACATCGCATCGCTAGGGTCCGTGACGTCATACACCATGATACCGCCTTGACGTTCTAAGCCAATAAACGCGTAGTGACGGTCGTTAATCTGAGCCACTTCGATCGCTTCAGGTTCTACGCCCTTATCATCACTGCGGTCGTCTGCACTGTCGTTGTTGTCATTGGTGCTGTTGAAGTGCTCCGGCTGCGTGGCGAAGACAATCTGTGCAAATTGATCGCCACTATCGTAAACGCGTTCGCCTTGCTCATTCCAAATAGAAAACGATCGCGCGCCAAACGCCTCGACAACCTCATCTTTCTGTAACGTCTTGCCTGGGTCGATCACCTTTAATCGTGCGAGCTGCTGATTATCTTTTAACGCGAGAGTCAGAGGATGATCGTCACTCACCTTGAGTTTTTTGCCTCGTGATTCATCGCTATACGCGATACAAAAATCGAATTTTGAACCATAATCAGCGGTGCCAGAGTAATCGTCGCCATCCCATTGGTAGCCCTTGGTATCGCATTGCTGTTGAGTGCTATCGAAACCATACTCGCGGCCATCCCCTTCGTTCGCCGTGATGATATAGCTGACGCCATCGACTGAATAGGTGGCAATGGAGTCGGGCATATAAAGGCCAACCAACTGTGGGTAGGATTGAAAATAACCGAGCCTTTTATCTTTATTTGAAGCATCAAGAGTGGCAGTAGACCATGATTTGCCGCCCAGTCCATAAATGGCCTCAACTCGGCGTGTGGTTACATCAATTTTAGCGAGGGCGTTGTTCTCTTGCAGCGCCACAAATAGCTGACCTTTGTCATCAAAGGCAAGGTATTCCGGCTCGAGATCTTGGGGCACGCTGGCACCCGGAGCGGAGAGTCGAACATCGCTACCCAATTCGTCGTGACGGACGCCACCTTCATTGAAATCGGTAAAGCCAATTTGCGTGACAATCGCATTGTGATAACCCGTTGAAAGGTCGATGAGGGTGACACTGCCTTCTGGATCGACGCTGTAATCGCTGTTGGGTTCTCCCTCGTTGGCGGCCGCGATATATCGACCGTCTTTGGAGAAACTCACCATATCTGGCAGTGCGCCAGCAGGGTAGGTGGTCAGCAGCTCAAACGTATCACCGCGGTAGAGCGCGATGATGCCCGCTTCTTGCTTGATGCTGTTTTCAATCGCGACCGCGATCCACCCCTGATGCGTTGAGACACTATTGGCTGCGCCAATCTCAATGCCTGCGTGTGTCGCCGCTTGCTGAAGATCGAGTTGCGTCTTCAAACTGGGGGCATGATCGTGACTAAGCGTGAGTACATCGACTTTCTTGGCCTGTGCGTTAACAACAAATAGTTGGTCAGTGCAGGCATCGTATTTGACGATTTCAGCGGCCGAGGTGGCAAACGGCGCATCGGCCGCGTATCGACCCACAAGCGTTAAACCTGCAATAGAAGTCTCACTTTGCGAAGGTGCGACAGTTGCTGTACAACTCAGCGCAGGAACAAGCGTACTGTTTTGTTCTGTAGGTGATGAGCAAGCGGAAAGGGCGGTCAACACGCCGGTGATCGCCAATGTACGAAGAGCAAAAGGCGCGGTATGAGATTGAAAAGACAAAGTAAATCCTCCTTGATGAATGTGGCTCTAGTCTAAGGAGGACTTATGAACAAACCGTGTCGCTTTTGTCTCATCAATGTGAAAGAAAAGTTGATATAGACGGATAAACCAAAGAGTGAGAGCGACTTCTAAAAACTAACTTTGTTGTTGAGTAATTAAGTGCACAAGCTCATCTTCGGTAGAGGGGGTTTTGGCAAGCTCCAGCTCGCACTCTGCACCGCCCTTAAGCATGTAGACTCGAGTCGTGCAGTGATCGTGGTGAAACCAACGACCGTCGATACACACGTCTGTATAGCAGCGAGGATCTTTTTTGAGTTCCATATGTTTCGTCCCTGTTTGGTTGTTGTTACAATTTTCAACCTAACTTGGGTTTTCTACAGAAAAAATGACCTGGCTCAAGCTTAGGGGAAATGTGGCAGACTCGCGCCGCTTGCGTTGTGAAAATGAAGGTTATAGGCTATTCATTTATTGAGGAAATCGCATAAATTGCGTAGATTCATTGCAAAAATGAAATACGCTAAACATCAAATGCTGAGTGACGGATGATAAAGGATAACGCGCAAAACTGGAGTAATGGATGAATCTAGGCCGTGGACGCTTCACTTGCTGGTGTGTACTGATGTGCCTAGTGGTCTCACTGAAAAGTTTAGCCAGTGACATAGATCATGCTCGCATTCTTGTGATCAAATCCTACGATCCCAACTTTCCTACCTACGCCGATATCTCTTATGGCTTAAACGAAGTGTTAGACCGAGATTCAGTCCTTCTCGATGTCTCTTATATGCACAGTAAACTCGTTTATGATGTCGTCAGTGTCGCCAATTATAAAAGAGCGATCTCCTACCAATTTCTCAACAGCCAGAAATACGACATGGTGATCACTGTGGACGACAATGCGCTAAGATTTGCACTCTCTGAGCGGCAAGGTCTGTTTCGTGATCTGCCGATTGTGTTTTTGGGTGTCAACAATGTCGAGCTTGCCTTATCTCTCAAAGGAGACAAGCAGGTATCAGGCGTGATTGAAGCTGTGTCATTTGATGAAAATATACAGTTTATTCACGAGGCAATGCCCCACGTGGAGAACATTCATCTGTTAGTGGATGGTACTACCACAGGGCGTGCCGACTTTGAGAAACTGTCTCGCACTATCGCAGACTACCCCGATTTTAATTGGAAGACACTCGATTTAGCGACGCTTGCTTGGGGTGAATTGATAGAGGACATGGCGTCGATTGATGCACACAACAGTGTGGTCCTGCTGATTTCGGCTTATCGAGACAAGAACAACGTGGCCCTCTCTTTTGATGAGTCGGTGCATCTTATCACTGATGCTACCACTGCGCCGATCGTCCATCCTTATCAACACGGTATTGGTCAAGGGTTACTGGGTGGATTAGTGGTGGATCACCGCGCTCATGCGGTACTGGCGGGAGAGCTTGCTCACCGATACTTTCATCGCGGCTATTTTATTGAAGAGGACATGGTGGTTCAGCCGCCTACTAAGGCGCTGTTTGATTATGCTCAGCTCACACGTTTTGGTATTAAAGAGCGTGATTTGCCCTCAGGCAGCCACATATTGGGCAAACCCGAGCCGATATTAAGTCGCTACTATGTCGAAGTCATGACGCTGTTTGGCTTGGTATTTATCATCTTAACGACCTTGGCGCTGCTTGCATGGGTGAAAAAGCGCACCGCAGAGCAAGATGAAGACAAATTAAAGTCGATATTGAACAGCTTAGACTCCTACATCTACCTCAAGGATGAGCATGGTAGATATCTGTTTGCGAATAAAAAAATGTGCCAAAACCTCTCTTTGGACGAAGACGAGGTGCTGGGCAAAGACGACTATGACTTATTTGATGAAAACGTCGCAACGCGTATTTCAAGCGTCGATCAGTTAGTGGTCAATTCGAAAAAGCCCTACAGCAGTGAAGAAACCTATTGGCATGAAGATGTCGGCAAGAAGATGATCGTGCATACGCGTAAAGTCCCCTTGATGAATGACAAGGGCGACATCTACGCCATCTGTGGTTCATCCATCGACATCACCCGAAGTAAAACACAAGAGCGCATCATCGAGCAGATTGCTTATCAAGATCCGACCAACGGCTTGGGGAATCGCGTCAAGCTCTTTACCTATTTGACGGATGTGATGTCCAAAAGCGAGTTTGTCGGCGGTCAAACTGCGGTTGGCTTTTTTGATATCGATAATTTCCGCTACATCAACGAAACCTATGGCCACACTGCTGGGGATCACTGTATTGACATCGTGTTGGATAAATTGAACCGTCTGGTGGGCGAGTCCGGTCAAGCGCTGCGATTGGGGGGTGATGAATTTTATTTGGTCGTCTATGGCGAGACGCACGCTAGCCAAACCATCCGAGACATTCAGCGCCAGTTGCCAGAAACGGTCAACATTTTAGGCAATACGATACCGCTAAGTGTCAGTGTCGGGATCTCACTCTACCCAGCAGAAGGGGTGACGGAGCCAGAGCAGCTTTTGCGCCGTGCGGAACTGTCATCCTATGAAGCAAAAATGCGAGGCGGGAACCAAGCGGTATGCCTTGATAATAATCAGGATCAAAAAGCGTCCGACAATGAGTTTATCACTGAGGTAATCGGCGCGATCCACCGCAATGAGTTGGAGCTCTACTTCCAACCCAAAGCCAGCTCTAAGCAGAAGAAAATCGTCGGCGCTGAAGCCCTTATTCGCTGGAATCATCCGGTCAAAGGCTTTTTAACCCCCAATATGTTCTTGCCAGAAGTGCATCGTTTAGGCCTCTTTAAACAGATCGATGATTGGGTGATTGAGCGCGCGATGGAGACGCTAGATGCCTGGTGTGAGGCAGGCTTAGCGCTTAACTTGAGTATCAACCTCAGCCACGAATATTTCAGTCAAGCCGACCTGTTTGAGATACTACAAGACAAACTGGCGCGTTACCCAAACATCAAACAAGGTTTGCTTGAAATCGAGATCTTAGAGACGCATGCGCTTGAAGATTTGAATCACGTGTCGAACATGATTAAGAAGTGCCGTTTGTTGGGTATTCGTTTCTCGATAGATGATTTCGGCACTGGCTATTCGTCATTGACCTATTTACAGCGTTTGCCGGTCGATACCCTAAAAGTTGACCAAAGTTTTGTGCGCCACGGGCTAAGTGAAGTGGACATCGGGATACTGAAAGGAATTTTGGTGTTTTGTCATGCACTGCACATCACCCCGATTGTTGAAGGGGTCGAAACAGTGCAAGAGTTGGAGCGCTTGAATGAGGTGGGCTTTGATTACATTCAAGGCTATTTGATTTCAAAACCGGTGACAGAGAATGCCTTTATCGCGCGAGTAAAAGCGCAACCGGCTAATCTTTCCAGTGCTTGAATTCCACTGCATAAGTACCACTGCATAAGTACCAGTGCTCGATGAATCAGCATTGACACCACTAAAAACGCCCGCCTCTGAAAAAGAGGCGGGCGTTTTTTAGTTAAAGTGTCGTTAAGCGACCGATTCAGCGTCGGTAGAGAGCGTAGCTTCCGCCTTTGGCTGAGTGGGGAGGACCAACGTCATAATGATCGCCGCAATACCGCTGGTTGTGACGGGAGAGCCGAACACGCTTTGCACCAGTTTAGGCATTTGGCCCAAGATGTCTGGCACGAGCATGACACCGAGACCAAAGCCAAACGAGACAGCCAAAATCATCAAGTTGCGACGATCTAATTTCTCGCGCGCGATGATTTTAATCCCAGCCGCTGCCACCGTGCCAAACATGACCAGCGTTGCGCCGCCGATGACGGGTTTCGGTATGGTGGTTAACACGCCACCAATGATGGGGAACAGGCCTAGCACCACCAAAATCAGTGCCACAAAATAACCCACGTAACGACTGGCGATACCCGTTAAGTGAATGACGCTATTGTTTTGGCTAAAGGTGGTATTTGGGAAGGTGTTGAAAATCGCCGCCAGCATGGAGTTGACCCCATCCCCTAGAATCCCTGCTTTAATGCGCTTCAAATAGCCTTCACCAGAGACCGGTTGTTTGGTGATCATGCAATTGGCGGTAATGTCACCTGTCGATTCTATCGCGGTAATTGCGTAGATAACGGCAACGGGAATAAAGGCATACCAATCGAAATCGAAGCCGTATTTGAACGGTTGAGGGATGCTAAGTAGCGGCTGATTAAAGGCATTGTCGAAATTGACCATACCCATCGACGCGGCGGCGAGATAACCGACCACCATACCCACCAATATGGACGATAAACGCACCATCAGGTTTTTTGAACGGTTAAGCGCAATGATAGTGACAAGAACCAGTGCGCCGAGCACTAAGTTGTGCCAATCGCCAAAGTTGTGCGCTTTGACGCCCCCGGCTAAATCCGTCATGCCGACTTTAATCAATGAGATGCCGATAGTGGTGACGACGATCCCTGTGACCACAGGAGTAATGATACGTTGCAGTTTGTCGATGAACTGAGATAACACAATTTCAATAAACGCACCGACAAAACAGACACCGAAGATCATCGCGAGAATCTCTTCTGGGCCACCCCCTTGAGATTTAGCAATGAACCCGGCCGCGAGTACGGAGCTAAGAAACGCAAAGCTGGTCCCTTGGACACAGATCATGCCAGCGCCAATCGGCCCGATGCGACGGGCCTGAATAAAGGTACCGACACCCGAAACAATCAGCGCCATACTAATGAGATAGGGAATATGCTGGCCAAGGCCGAGCACGCCACCAATGATGAGCGTTGGAGTAATAATACCGACGAAACTCGCCAGTACGTGTTGAAGACCTGCATAGAGCGCTTGACCCGTTGCGGGGCGATCTTCCAGTGCATAAATCAGGTCACTGTTTTCCTTGTGAGACATGTTGACTTCCTTGTATACAATATTGTTGACATTGTATTGATCAAGTTAGCAACCATTGTGCCATTCATAAATTGGATCGATAAGTGAATAAATACAATGGTTTATGTCAGAATGGTCAAGAGACGAATTCGCTAAGTTGCATAGACTTGGTGCAGTTGACCCGTTTTGGGGGCTGAGAAAGAAAAAACCGCCGGGTAGGAAGGCACCGCAGCGGCAAAACAGAAACTAGGTTGGCGGATGATGTTCTATCCAGTGACGGGCGATTTGCTCTCGCGTGGCGATCCACACATCCGAATGGGATTGCACGTAGTCGAGGAACTTTTTCAGTGCCATAAAGCGACTAGGTTTGCCTATGATGCGACAATGCAGGCCAATTGACATCATTTTCGGTTTGCTTTGCCCTTCTTGATAGAGGCAATCGAAGTTGTCCTTGAGGTATTGATAAAACTCTTCCCCATGGCTGAATCCATAAGGGGAGGCAAATCGCATGTCATTGGTATCCAGCGTGTACGGCACAATCAGATGAGGTCGTGTCTGTCCGGGCTTTTGTGTATCGGGTACTTGCGTCCAAAACGGCAGGTCATCCCCATAATAGTCAGAGTCGTAGAGGAGGTGGCCATGCTCGGCCACGAGAGCGCGCGTATTGGGGGAGTCACGTCCCGTGTACCAGCCGATCGGTTTTTTTCCTGTGAGCGTCTCTATGATTTGGAGCGCTTGCGCCATATCCTCGCGCTCTTTCGCAATCGGTGCGTCTTGATAGTGAATCCATTTCAAGCCGTGACAGGCAATTTCATGGCCATCGTCGAGTAAGGCCTTGGCCACATTTGGGTTTCTTTGCAAAGCTGTCGCGACGGCAAAGGCGGTGAGAGGAAGACCTCGCGCTTTGAACTCATCGAGAATTCGCCACACGCCGACCCGAGAGCCGTATTCGTACAAGGATTCCATACTCATGTGTCTATCAGGGTAAGCGCTCGCGCCAGCGATTTCGGACAAGAAGGTTTCCGAATGCGCGTCGCCATGCAATACGCAGTTCTCGCCGCCTTCTTCGTAGTTTAAGACGAATTGCAGCGCAATCTTTGCCCCATTTGGCCACTTAGCATCAGGGACGTTATCGCGTCCATAGCCTGTATAATTTCTTGGATTATCCTTATCCATTTGTATCCCTTAAGTTATTTATTGACTCCAGTGCTGATAGCGGCCGTGAAAGGCTTTCCCTATCGGCGCGCCATAATGACCGCACTTGGCCGTGTTAAGTTGTAAGCTGTACAAAGACTCCGCAAGCTTGACCGCGGCAGTGACGCCATCAATCACTGGAACTTGGAGATCTTGACTCAGTTCCGCCGCAAGATCTGACATGCCCGCACAGCCCAATACGATGGCTTCAGCCCCATCTTGCGAAAGCGCTTGCCGGCACTCTTGGCGCAACTGTTCATACAGCGAGGTATGCACGGATTCCAGGGCAAGCACGGGAATGTCGGTTGCGCGCACACCGGTACAGAGATGCGCGTAGCCGTAGCGCTGCAACAGATGGTGGGCGGTGGGGACGGTGCGAGAGAGGGTGGTGACCACACCAAATCGATGCGAGACCAAACTGGCGATTTGAAAAGCTGCACCGGCGATGCCGATGACAGGCGCTTGCGCTATTTCGCGCGCAGCATCAAGCGCGGGATCGCCAAAGCACGCAATGATATGTGCATCGACGCCTTTTTTCTCCCCGTCAGTGATGAGATCGAGTAAGGCCGCAGAGGCGATGGTTTCATCCAACGCACATTCAATGCTTTCAGGGCCGTGCTCAGGACAGCAGGCGAGGATGTCGCTGGAGGGCAGCGCGACAGTCAAAGCCGATTGGGCAATTTTATCTGTCATGGCAACGCTGGTGTTTGGGTTAATCAGTTGGATTTTCATAGCACACCTTTACGAGTCCATGTTGGCAAACAGCTGAGTGAAATCAACGTGGGCATCTTTTTTCCCTGTTAATGAAATCGAGCGCTTAATATGGAGCAAATGGTGTCGCATCCACTGCTGCGCCTTGTCGACTTGATGGTTGTCGAGCAAATCAATCAGCTCAAGATGATCGCCACAATCACAACTCACGCTCTCTCTGGTACCGTAGGCGGCGATAACCAAGGATGAGCGGTAGCATAACTGCTCGATAAACTCAGCCAAGACCGAGTTGTTGCCCATATGAGCAAGCTCATAATGGAACTTCGCCGTCAATTGAATGGATCGGGCTAAATCTCCATCTTGTTCGGCTTGCTTCTCTTGCGCTACCATATCGCGAAAACGCTGCGACACTTTGAGATCCCAATTGTCCGAAATGTCACCGAGCAACAGAGGCTCTAATGTAATGCGGCTATCCAATACTTCTTCCGCCTCTTGACGACTCGGACGACTGACCTGTGCGCCTTTATTCGGCTGAATCACGACAAAACGTTCAATCGCGAGGCGCTGTAGCACTTTGCGTATCCCGGTACGGCTCACCCCAAACGCTTCCGATAACTTGTCTTCGGGCAAACGCTCACCGGGCGGAAGCTGATGCTCGACAATGGCTTTGAGCATCTTTTGATAAATCTTTTCGTCGTTCGACATGATGACTCTCTGTTTGTTTGTATACAATTATACCTAGCAACATGTATACCATGTTTGTGGAAATAAAACGTCGCATAATCACGCATTCTGAGGTGTTTTGCTGAATTATCGGGGCCATTAACGCACTCTTATGAGGCAGGTGTGCGAGAAATTGGTGCGAAGATCGCTTGCTTTTGGTGATTAATCAGCGTTCAGTTCCCATAGATAGGGGATCAACAACTTGGCACAGTCTTTGTATTTAAAATTGTATACAATATTAAACAAGGAAGTGACCATGATGGAAAAGGATTTACCAATTAGTTCACGTCTGGCCAACGATGATCTGTTACCAGACAGAGAACAAAAGTGGGGCTGGTACAGCATCTTTGCGTTTTGGATGTCAGATGTTCACAGCGTGGGCGGCTATGTTTTTGCAGCAAGTTTATTTGCACTTGGACTCAATGGTATTCAAGTGTTTATCAGTTTGCTTGTTGGCATCTCTATTGTATTGGTGTTTGCCAACCTGATGGGCAAACCAGGGCAAAAAGCGGGAGTCCCATTTCCCGTAGTGGCGAGAATGTCATTTGGTGTGTTTGGCGCGAATATTCCTGCGGTAATACGAGGATTGATCGCGGTGGTCTGGTACGGTATTCAAACCTTTTTGGCGTCCAGTTCGTTCATCATTCTACTGCTTTACTTTGTGCCTTCGATGGAAGCGCTCGCAGAACCCAGTTTCTTAGGTCTCTCGTATTTGGGCTGGATAGGGTTTACGGCCATGTGGATCATTCAGGGCATCGTCTTTATGTTCGGTATGGATATGATCCGCAAAGTGATCGATTGGTCTGGCCCTGCTATCTATATCGCCATGTTTGCGCTTTGCCTCTACATGATCGATTTAGCCGGGTGGGAGAACATCCAATTCAATTTGAGTTCGCAAAAACTGGAAGGTTTGGATGCCATCATGACGATGATCGTCGCATCCGCGTTGGTCGCGGGATACTTTGCTGGTCCTACGCTCAATTTCAGTGATTTTTCTCGTTACTGCGGCAGTTATAAACAGCTCAAGTTCGGTAATTTACTCGGACTACCTGTGAACTTTTTACTCTTTTCAATTTTCAGCGTAGTGATCGTTTCTGCATCGATTCCTGTGTTTGGTGAGATGATCACCGACCCGGTTGAGACAGTAAAACGACTAGACTCAGAACTTATTACGGTGCTTGGTGCGCTGACCTTTATTTTTGCAACGGTCGGCATCAATATCGTCGCAAACTTTGTCGCACCGGCGTTTGACTTCTCCAATGTGTCTCCACAAAAAATCAGTTTTAAGGCGGGCGGATTTATTGCTGCGTTCGGTTCCGTATTGTTGACTCCGTGGAACCTATTTAATAACCCAGAGGTGATTCACTACACGGTGGACGTGTTAGCCGCGATGATTGGCCCTCTCTACGGCATCATCATTGTGGATTACTACTTTGTGAAAAAGGGTAAGATTGATGTACCGTCACTCTATACCGAATCACCCAAAGGTCTGTACTGGTATCAAAATGGTGTCAACATGCGCAGTGTTTATGCACTTGGTATTGCCAGTGTGTGCGCTATAGTGGCGACTTTTATCATTCCTCAACTGTCCAACTATGCGTTGTTTATTGGTGGTGGAGTGTCAGCGTTGGCTTATCGCTATTTAATGTCCGCAGCGTCTTTCAATATCGTCGCAGCACGAGCATTAAAGAGTAAAGCGTAATTTTAGAGAAGAACCTGAGTAACAAAATGAATCTATTAGCAAAACTTAAGAAAGAGTGGTTTTTGGTCGGCATGGTGGTCGCGATAGCGCTTGCGACGATCACGGCAGAGATTGGACGCTCCGGCGGGCCGATTCACTTGGACCAATTGACGGCGGTGGGGGTTGCCATTGTCTTCTTTCTTCATGGTCTGGGGTTATCGCCACAAGCGATTAAAGCGGGGTTGACCAATTGGCGTCTGCATATTTACATCCAAGTGGCGACGTTTGTGGCATACCCAATTTTATGGGTAGTGTTTGGCGATCTCTTTATCGCAACCATGCCAGCGGCTCTGGCGTTTGGGTTTTGTTATCTCTTGGTTCTGCCGAGCACCATCTCGTCATCGGTTGCGATGACGAGTGTCGGTAAGGGAAACGTGCCGGGGGCGATCTTTAACGCGTCGCTATCGAGCATTATTGGTGTGGTGATCACCCCAGCTTTGATTCAGCTCTTTATGGGCTTTGAAGGGGTGTCACTCAATCTGCTCGACTCCGTGTTGTCGATCGCTAAGTTACTTTTGGTTCCGATGATTTTAGGTCAGCTCCTTCGTCCTTACCTGCTGGCTTGGACGGAGAAACACAAAGCGGTGGTCAATAAAGTCGATAAGTATGTGATTCTTTTGATCGTTTACAACGCCTTTTGTGATTCTGTTATTAACGGTATCTGGAGTGAGTTCTCTGCGGGGTTGCTGTTGACGGCGATTGCGCTGTGTGTGGTGATTTTGTTGGTGATGGTCCACTCCATTCAGTGGGGAGCAAGAAAAGCCGGTTTCGATCTTCCTGATGAAGTGGCGGCGGTGTTTTGTGGTACCAAAAAGACATTAGCGGCCGGGATCCCGATGGCGAAAGTCATTTTTGGAACCGATCCAACGCTCGGTATGTTGCTACTGCCGATCATGTTGTATCACCCAATCCAGATTTTCTATTGCGCCGTGCTGGCTAACCGTTACGCCAAGCAGAGCGAAGGGGTAAAAGCCGCCGCGCTTTAAGCGCGCTAATCGGTGCAACCATTAAGGAAAGATGATGAGTAAGGATACTCGAATTTATTGCGCGCAAGGGCCACACTCTTTGGCGCCGACAAAAGAAGGCCGACTGAGTGGCACTCGGTTTGTCTTTAAAGATCTGTTTGATGTAAAAGGCTACCGAACAGGGGCAGGCAATCCACAGTGGTTAGCCACTCATGATGTTGCCAGCCAGACATCGCCGCTCATTACCACTTTGCTTGAGAGTGGTGCAGAGTGTGTTGGGCGAGTACAGACCGATGAGCTGGCGTACAGCTTAAACGGTCAAAATATCCATTACGGCACGCCAGTGAACCCCAAAGCGCCTGACGCGATTCCAGGTGGCTCATCGAGCGGCAGTGCGGTGGCGGTGGCAAGTGGCGATTGCGATTTTTCAATTGGTACGGATACCGGCGGTTCAGTACGTGTCCCAGCCAGTTATTGTGGGCTGTATGGGTTGAGGCCGACGCATGGTGCCTTGAGTCTTCAACATTGCTTCGAACTGGCGGCTCGCTTTGACACTGCCGGTATTTTCACCAGAGATTTGGCGATGATGGAGCGAGTGTGGACGAGTTTGTCGACTGACCACGGTGCAGCTCCTCACCAACGGTCCTTCTATCTTGATGAGCAGTGCCGTGCTCTTATGAGTGCCGATCACACCGAGCAGTTAACGCGCCTCAAAGCATCGGGTGTAAAGATTCAACAAGGTGACTATCTTGCGCGTGCGGGATGGACGCTCGATCAGTTAAGTCACCTGTTTCGTACCCTGCAAGGTTTCGAGATCATTCGCCAACACGGTGAGTGGTTAGAGCGCTATGGGGAGAGCTTGGACCCGGCGATTGCAACGCGCGTCGAGTGGGCAAGAACCTTGACCGAGTCACAGTATACAGCGGCTTGTGATGAGCAACAGCGATTCAAACAGGCGTTAGTGGAGCATATGGAAGACCATGCGTTATGGTGGCTACTGCCTACCACCCCCGCCGGAGCGCCGAAACTGACCATGCCAGCTAATGAATTGGCCGTTTATCGCAGCCAGCTTATGGGTCTGACGAGTCTTGCTGGGCTCTCTGGCTTACCGCAATTGCATCTCCCTAACGCCGCAGCAGCGATGCCGTGCGGACTCTCGTTTCTTGGCAGTGCGCACAGTGAACGTGCCCTTATCCAGACTGCCATGCAACTCAACCTAGACACGAGCCAAGGAGTGGCCGATGAAGCATCAAACCGCGTTTACCGCCCCACATCATAAAGCAGCCGAAGTTGGCCAAGCGATTTTAGACGCCGGTGGCACGGCCAGTGAAGCGATGGTTGCTGCCGCTGCGATGATCTCAGTGCAATACCCCCATATGAATAGCATCGGAGGGGATGGATTTTGGTTGATTGCGAAACAAGGCCAAGCCCCAGTCGCGATTGATGGTAGCGGCGATGCGGCGGCGGAGGTGGATGTTAACGCTTACCGAGCACTGGGTGATGAATTGCCCGATCATGGCGCGCTTTCGGCCATCACGATGGCGGGCACGGTTGCAGGTTGGCAAGCAGCGCTTGAGTATGATCATGGCAATATGACACTGGATAGATTACTTACCCCCGCGATCGATGCCGCGCGCGACGGGATCACCGCGACGCAGAGCTTGGTCAATGCCAGTGAAAAAACCTATCAGCGACTGGCTTCGCTAGACGGGTTTGCCGATATTTATCTCAATCAAGGTGAGACGCTCAAGGTCGGCGATCGTATCTGCAATCCGGCGCTGGCCAATACTCTATCGATGCTGGCAGAAAAAGGACTAGAAGATTTCTATCGCGGTGATTTGGCGCAGTCGATGGCTGATGATCTAGCCGCGATGGGTAGCCCAATCCGTCTTGAAGATTTTCATCAATTTCGCGCTAAAGTGATGCAGCCACTGCATGTCACGACCTCTAAAGGCACACTGTATAACTTTGGTGCGCCAACCCAAGGGGTGGCGTCACTGCTGATTTTGGCTATCTACGATCGTTTAGCGGTCAACGCTCAGACCGAAGTGGAGCACATTCACTGCCTCGTTGAAGCCACTAAACAAGCATTTCTGATTCGTGATCGAGAGGTGTGTGATGAGGCGTCATTGCGCGAGCCTTTGCAGCATTGGCTCAGTGACGACGAGGTGGCTAAATGTACTGCTGCCGTGAATCCTAACCGCGCCCTAGATTGGCCTCACCAAGCCAAACCCGGCGATACGATCTGGATGGGGGCCAGTGATCAATACGGCACCATGGTCAGCTTTATTCAAAGCATTTACTGGGAGTTTGGGTCCGGTGTTGTGCTGCCAAAGACCGGAGTGTTATGGAATATCCGCTCCAAGAGTTTTTCTCTGGATGCGCAGCATCACAATGTATTGGCACCCAACAAGAAGCCTTTCCATACCCTTAACCCTGCTTATGCTGAGCTCAGTGATGGCCGCAGAATGAGCTACGGTACGATGGGCGGTGAAGGTCAGCCCCAAACGCAAGCGTGCCTATTTAGCCGCTACCACTATCAATCTTATCCCTTGGATAAGGCGATCTCAGAGCCTCGCTGGCTATTGGGGCGCACGTGGGGCGATGCCACACACAACTTACGCTTAGAGCGCGCACTTGACCAACGCTGCGGCGCTGAGTTGGTAGCGCTCGGTCACGACGTCACCACCGTCGACGATAATAACGAGCTGATGGGCCATGCTGGCGCCATTGTGCTGGATGAACAAGGAAGAGCCATCGCCAGTAGCGATCCGCGTAGCGATGGCCGCAGTTTTGTAGGAGAACAATAATGTCACAGGCCAATGAGCTATTTGAAACACTTAACCCACCGCAACGCCTTTTGATGGGGCCGGGGCCAATCAACGCTTATCCTCGCGTGCATCAGGCCATCGCTCAGTCACTGATTGGTCAGTATGACCCTGTGATGACCGGTTACATGAACCAAGTACAGTCACTCTATCGCGGCGTTTTTCACACCCAAAACCCGCAGACGATGCTGGTGGATGGCACTGCGCGCGCGGGGATTGAAGCGGTGTTAGTCTCGGTGTTAAAACCGGGCGACAAAGTGCTGATCCCCGTCATTGGACGCTTTGGTCATTTATTGTGCGAAATTGCCACTCGGGTTGGCGCTGTGGTGAAAACCATCGATGTTGAGTGGGGTGAAGTGTGCTCGCCAGAGCAAATTGAACAGGCGATCAAAACCTTTCAGCCAACATTGCTCGCCACTGTTCAAGGAGACACCTCCACAACCATGAACCAACCGTTGGCTGAGATGGGCGAGCTGTGTCAGCGCTATGGTGTGCTGTTCTATTGTGATGCCACTGCGTCGATTGCCGGTAATGAATTGTATGTCGATGATTGGCATCTCGATGCGGTGTCAGCAGGGCTGCAAAAATGTTTAGGCGGGCCTTCGGGCTCAGCGCCGATTACGCTGAGCGAGCGCTGCGCTGCGCTAATCAACAGTCGTAAACACGTCGAAGCGGGCATTCGTGCCGCTCACCACGTTGATGGTGAAGAAGCACCAATCCAATCGAACTACTTTGATTTAGCCATGGTGATGGATTATTGGGGGCCAGAGCGCCTTAACCACCATACTGAAGCCACCAGCATGCTTTATGCCGCACGCGAGTGTGCAAGACTGTTCCTTGAAGAAGGCCCAGAGCAGGTCATCGCGCGTCACAAGCAAGCGGGAGACGCGATGGCATCGGGGCTTCGCGCGATGGGGCTAGAGCTATTTGGCAATCAAAATTACAAAATGAATAACGTGGTCGGTGTGGCCATACCGAGCGTTAAAAAAGCAGCGGGTGAGGTCGATGGCGATGCGGTGCGTCTTGAACTGCTGCACCGGTTTGGTATCGAGATTGGTACCTCGTTTGGCCCACTGCATGGCAAGATCTGGCGCATCGGTACTATGGGGTTCAACGCGAGGCAAGAGTGCGTATTGACCACCTTGGCGGCGCTGGAAGCGGTGCTGATCAAACACCAAGGGGACATCATTCCCGGTCAGGCAGTTCTGGCGGCTATGGCGCATTATCAATAAGGAGCAGCCATGAGTATAGATACAGTGGATGATAAGAGGCACCACGCGATGAGCATCGGCGCTGAGCGCATTATGGCTCAAGCCGACCAACTCGCTCAGTGCAGCGCTGAACGGGGTGCGCTGACACGCGGATACCTGACCAAAGAGCATCGAAGTGCCCACGTTCTGATCGCGAAATGGATGCGCGATGCGGGACTAGAAATCTGGCAAGACAGTGTAGGCAACCAGTGGGGGCGCAAAGTAGGCAGCGACCCTGAGGCGAAAGCATTGGTGCTGGGCTCTCACAGTGACACGGTCAGAAATGCAGGTAAATACGATGGCAACCTCGGTATTATTCTCGCGATTGAAGCACTGTCGCAACTAAAAGAGTGCCGCTTTCCGTTCCACATCGATGTGGTGGCATTTGCAGACGAAGAAGGGATGCGTTTTAACACCACGCTCATTGGATCGAGTAGTGTTGCAGGGCAGTTTGATCCCAACTGGCTCGATATCGCGGATGCCGATGGTATGACTATGACAGACGCCATGCGTCAGTTTGGACTGGCACCGAGTCTCGCAGGAAACGACGCGCGTAACGATCTGCTTGCCTACTTGGAAGTGCATATTGAACAAGGCCCAGTGCTAGAAGCAGAGTCATTGCCCGTCGGTATCGTGACCGGTATTGCTGGGGCAAAACGTTTTACCTGCAAGGTAGAGGGCATGGCGGGACACGCAGGCACAGTACCGATAGACTTGCGTCAGGATGCGCTGTGCGGCGCGGCTGAAATGGTGAGTTTTATTGAACGTTTTGCCAGAGAGCAAGAGATTGTCGCGACGGTGGGTAAACTATCCGTCGCACCGGGTGCGGTGAACGTGATCCCAGGTGCAGTCGAGTTTACTCTGGACATTCGCTCGCTCAATCAGCCGACGCTTGAGGCGTGTTGTGAGGTTGTCATCAACGAGTTGAACTTGATTGCGAAAAAACGTCGCCTACATTTCGACAGTGACAAGATATATCAAGCGAAAGCGGTCCTGTGTGATGCCGCCTTGCAGCAGCAATGGGCCTCAGTCGTTGAGTCGGTGACCGGTCAAACGGCGCGCTGTTTACCGAGTGGCGCAGGCCATGATGCCATGGTGATGGCGAAAGTGACCGACATCGCGATGTTGTTTGTCCGCTGTGAGAAAGGCATTAGCCACCATCCTAAAGAACAAGTGAATCAAGAAGATGTCGCGGTGGCACTGGAGTGCTTGATAGGCATGATCGATTCGATGAGCTTCAAGGCAAAGTCGCCTTAACGCCCTCTAACTAGGATTCAGTGATGTCGTAATATCTTGCGACATTCTGAGTCACTTTTCCCCACTGTGATTCTTGCACTCGTCGTTGATGCTGCAAAAATGCTTCATGATCGACAAACTCTTCATACACATCAAATCGATGGGTGTCGTCGGGATTTTGCGTGACCTCAAAGCACAGGCAGCCGGGCTCATTTCGAGTGAGTCTACGGTGTGTCTCCAGTTCGGCCAGTACGATACTACGATCTTCGAAGGGAATAATGATATGGCCGGAGAGTGTGACTTTGTTCATTGTGCGTCCTTGGTCGAAAGTGCCTTCAGCATACCGTGCCCATAGGTGAAATCATAGGGATGATAGCGATAAAAAAACGCCCACTAAGAGCGCGTCTTAAGTGGGCGTTAAGTTCGTTAGTCGCGAGCCGGTGGACGGTGCTCACTCATAAATTGCGAGAGTTCCGCCTCGGTGACTTTTCCATCGCCATCGGCATCAATAGAGCTAAAATCACGGGCTAACGGCCCTTTGGCTTCATCAGTGGTGATGTAGCCATCGCTATTTGAATCGATATCGCTAAAACTTGGCGGCGGGCCCTTGCGATCCCCGTCATTTGCACAAGCGGTGGTGATTAACAGAGCGCCGAGTAGCGCGCTACCAATGGTGAGAGTTTTCATCGTATTTTCCTTGTTAACAATGATTGACACACAGCATTGGAGCCGTTGAGTGGGATTTGGTTCGTAGCTTTACATTTTCTTACATTTGACGCTCCCACCAGTGTGAACTGGCGGGAGGGGGAAAGATTAATGGCTGTGACTAAGGGCCTCTTTAAGTTGCTGACGTTCTTGGTCTGTCATATTGGTTTTGTTGAGAAAGGGCATATCGGCCGACTCGACCGTACGCGCTAGAATGCGCGGGCTCCAGCGCTCAATATCTTGCCAAGAGTCGAAGATTGCGCCACTAGGTGCGACGGTGAACACATCGTCAGTCGGTGTGGCGCTGTGACATTGGGTGCAGCGCTGCTCAATGATCTGCGTCGCTATTTCGATATAGTGAGTACGATTGATATCATAAGCAAGGCCGGAAGTGCCTCCTTCCGACGCGCTCTGTTGATGCAGGGCTGAGTCCTGAGAAGTGGTCGTTTGCGTGGCCACACTGCTTGCGGTCGCCTCTGCACGCGAGGCTTTATTCGCTTGAACGGATCCCCAACTGACGAAAACCGCGAGAAGCAGCATGGCTATCGAGCTTGAAATGAGTACGCTTGGCTTCGATTTACCCGCATGCTTGAGGTTAAAGTAATGGCGTAAATACGCGCTGATCACCAAAATCAGCATCCCTACTAGCCAACTCAGCGAGTGTTGGTAGATCATCGGGTAGTGATTGCTGATCATGAGAAAAATCACGGGAAGGGTGAAATAATTATTGTGGATAGAGCGGCGTTTACCCTCCAGTCCGGGAGCCGGATCGACCGCTTCACCCGCCGCTACTTGCGCCACCATTTTACGCTGGCCGGGAATGATTTTATGGAACACGTTGTTGACCATGATGGTACCCATCAATGCACCCATATGGATAAAGGCACCCCGACCACTAAAGATGTGGGTAAAGCCATAAAAGAATAGCGCACCAAGCGCGATAAGTGCGCCGCAAAATAGCCCAGCGTGACGCGAGAGGGGGGAGCGCATCAATGCTTCATAGACAACAACGCCGAGTGCAATGCCACCCAAGCCCAAACTCACGGCTTGGAGGCTAGTTAAACTCATGACTCTGGGATCAATGAGGTAGGCGGCGGCGTTAAAATAGTACATCCAAATCATTAACGCGGTGCCAGTGATCCATGTCGTGTAAGCTTCCCATTTAAACCAGTGCAAGTTGGTCGGCATGCTTTGAGGTCCAACCTGGTATTTTGCTACTTCGTAAAAACCGCCACCATGCACGGCCCATAAGTCGCCTTTGATACCTTTATCTTTCTTCCATTGCGGTGGATTTTCTAGGCTATTGTCAAGCCAAGTGAAATAGAAACTGGCGCCAATCCAGGCCACCCCACAGATTACATGAAACCATTTGATAAAGAGCGCAAACCATTCGTAGAGTTGTGGCCACATACTGATACATCCTTTTGATAAACTAAATTTCCGTGAACATAAGTGCGTTCGATGACACGCTCATCGCCTAGGGTGACAAGGGCGAAGAGTTGCTCATTCAAATCCTGACAGCGCGCTGTACGCTGCTTGAGCATGGGAAACGCGTTGAGATCTAACTCAACAAAATCGGCTTCCGTGCCGACATTGAAGTTGCCAATACAGTGATCCAGCCCCATCGCGACGGCGGCGCCTTGAGTACACAAATATAAGGACTCAAATGCATCGAGACTGATGCCTTGTAATTGACAGATTTTGTAGGCGTCACTTTGGTTTTTAAGCAAGCTCAAACTGGTGCCGCCGCCAACATCACTGGCAATCGAAATAGGAATACCTGCCTCTTTTGCTTGCTGATAGGGAAACAAACCGCTGCCCAAAAACAGGTTCGATGATGGACAAAATGAGATTGACGCGCCACTGCTCGCCAGCGCATGTTGTTCCCGCTCGCTAAGATGAATCGCGTGACCAAATAGGGCTCTATCACGAACCAAATGGTTGCGCTCATAGACGCTAAGGTAATCGCTGTCGTCTGGGTAAAGCGATTGAACCCAAGCGACTTCGTTAATGTTTTCGCTTAAATGAGTTTGAATGAAGGTATCGGGGTGCTCATTGGCCAGTTGTCCCGCCTTCGCTAACTGCTCCGGTGTGCTGGTCGGCGCAAAACGCGGCGTGATGGCATAAAGAGCACGGCCATTTTTGTGCCAGCGCTCAATCAAGGCTTTGCTATCACGATAGCTGGTCTCAGGCGTGTCTTGCAGTGCGTCAGGACAGAATCGGTCCATCATCACCTTGCCACAGACCATGCGCGCATCGTAGTCTTGCGCGGCGCTGAAAAATGCGTTGACCGACTGCGGATGCACTGTGGCATAGACACTGGCTGTGGTGGTGCCGTGGGCAAACAACTGTTGCAGAAAAAAGTCGGCTTGCTGCTTGGCGTAATGGGCATCGCTAAAACGAAGCTCAGTGGGAAAGGTGTAGGTGTTGAGCCAATCTAACAGCTGTTTTCCATAACTGGCGATGATCTCAATCTGCGGGAAATGAACATGAGAGTCAATCATGCCAGGAATCAATAAACCGGAGTGAACCTTGACTCGTCCCTGTGTGAGGAGATCTTGGTTGGCAGAGTGGGCGAAGAAGGCGTTGGCATCACCCACATGAACGATTTTGCCCTCTTCGATGACCAATACGCCATCGCGCCAATACTCATAGTGCTTTTGGGGCTCAGATGTCGCTGTTGGAAAGTGCAACAAGGCGCCACGGTGAATCTGTTTAGCCATGATTAACTGCCTCGATAACTGGAGTAAGCGTAAGGAGAGAGCAGCAGAGGAATGTGGATATGACGCGTGTCTGAAACGCTAAAGTGCACGTCCACATAGGGGAAAAAGGCGTTGGAAAATACGCGTTGGCAGTAGGGCGCGACTAGAAATCGCAGGGTATAACTGCCAGCTGCTAATGTGGTGTTTTCAAAACGGGCGCGGCCATCATCGTCGGTGTGCATGCGGGCGATGGGATCCTGTGCGCCAAGTGGATAGAGTTCCACTTCAATGTTTGCTGCGGGGTGACCACTGGCGGTGTCGAGGATATGGCAACTGAGCGTGTTCATAAATAAGCTTCCATTCTAATTTGACTGATTTTGATCTGTTCTTGCGCAGCTTCGCGCAGTTCCACTTCTCGGCTTCGACCAATCCGCGATTCAAGCAGTGCAAGCATCTCTTTGGCACTTTTGTTGGTCGCGCAGACGATGAAGATGAAGCCGAATTTCTCTCGGTAGCGCTGATTGAGTGTGAGCAATCGCTCTAGGGTCTCTCTATCGGCGCTGGCTACTTGCCTCTGCTCTTTTTCACTGAGTGCTCGGCCTTGCGCGTATTTCTTTTCTAGACTGGCGAGATCGCCGATCATTGGATGCCCGGCAAAGGCCTCAAGCCAATCTTTCTCTTCAAGCTGCTGGAAGGCACGGCTTGCGCTATGGCGCAGTGCTTCACCGTCTTGAAAGGGTGCCGATTCCATCACCAAGGCTTGCCAGCGCAAACTGGCGCAAATCTGACTGAGCGCGAAGCCATCGAGCTGTGCAATCGGGCGTTTACGTGAGGTATCACTTGTGGTTTTAGCTGTGGTCATGCGCATTCCTTTTGAGTTGGGAGGTCACGAGTTGACGAGCGTCGTTGGCCTCGCGCCAAAGCGATTCTGGGCTCGTTTCTATCGGCGAGGATGTGTGGCTGGCAAAGTAAGCATTGAGCTGCGCTGCGACCGAAATAGCCACTTGCATCGGCAGTTTGCCTTTGACATTAGGATGCCCAATCGGGCAGGTGAGGTGCTCAAGCGTGGCCGGGTCGGCCAGTTGCTCTTTCAGGCGATAGCTAAAGCGCTGCTTTTTCCCCTCTGAACCGATTAAACCAACGAAAGCAAACCTGTTGGCATCCAAGGCTTGGCGAGTAATGTCGAAATCGAGGGCGTGATCTTGCGTCATCACCACGATGTAAGCATGACTAGGTAGCGATGTAAGGGTTTGCGTGACATCCTCGATTAGATGGGTATGAATGTGGGCATCTTTGAGCGGAGCTAACCACTCACTGCGGGTATCGGCAACATGCAGCTGGCAAGGCAGCTCAGTTAAGATCCGACACAGCGCTTGGCCGACATGCCCAGCCCCAAACACGACGACGTGTGGTGTTTGGGTAAGGAAATACTCGAACATCACTTGCACACCGCCGCCGCAACACTGGCCAAGATCGGCGGCGAGAGAAAAGCGTTCGATGGTAAGAGTCGATTGGGATGTTGCGAGCCCTTGACGCGCTTTTTCAATCACTTGGTATTCCAAGTTTCCACCACCAAGCGTGTCAAACTGGGCGCTCTCGGTGATCACCATCTTAGCGCCTTGATTACGAGGTACCGAGCCGACACTGGCAATCACGGTAGCGATGCAGTAAGCCACACCTTGTGTCTCCAGCTGCTGACAGGCACTGAGCCATGAGAGTGAGCGGGAATGGAGAAATGGCGAATTAGTCATGGCTGTGCTCCTTCGCTCGTTGCTCGAGCCAGGTCAGTTGGTCTTCGCATGCAGAGAGAATCGCCTCGCCGGTCGCAGGCGCATGCAGCAAGGCGGCGTGTTGGTGTTCGCTAATGGACGAGATCGCATCAAAAATGGCGCACCAAGCGCTGATGCCGTGCATAAATGGCGGTTCACCCACCGCTTTAGAGCGATAGATGCTAGTTTCTGGGTTGGGTTTGTCGAACAAATCGATGTGCAACTGTTTGGGGTAATCACCAATGGTGGGGATTTTGTAGTTCATTGGGCTGTTACTGAGTAAACGCCCATCGTCTGCCCAGAGCAATTCTTCACAGGTTAACCAGCCTAAACCTTGGATAAAGGCACCCTCAATTTGGCCTTTATCGATGGCCGGATTCAAGCTGTTGCCAACATCGTGGAGGATGTCGACGCGCTCGACGGTCATTTCACCGGTTAGCGTGTCGATCATCACTTCAGAACACGAGGCGCCAAGGGCAAAGTAGTAAAACGGTCGACCGCTCGCGCTGGCTCTGTCATAGCCGATTTTCGGCGTTTGATAGAAGCCGGTCGCGGAGAGGGAAACGCGGTTCATGTACGCCGCTTGTACCAGTTCCGCCCAACTGACTGGCGTTGTGGTACCGATCAATTGACCGCCTTCGATATCGATCTCTGCGACTTGATAATGGCTTTTAGCAAACTCAATCAGCCTTTGTTTGATCTCTGCCGCCGCGTTGTGCGCCGCCATGCCGTTGAGATCGGCGCCCGAAGAGGCGGCGGTCGGTGAGGTATTAGGCACTTTATCGGTGCGTGTTGAGGTGACCAGTATGGCGTCAAGTGAGACGCCCAGCGTTTGCGCGACGATTTGGCCTACTTTGGTGTGTAAACCTTGGCCCATCTCGGTGCCGCCGTGTGAGACCTGTACCGAACCGTCGGTGTAGACATGAATCAAGGCGCCAGCTTGATTGAGGTGCTTGGCAGTAAATGAAATTCCAAACTTCACCGGGGTAAGCGCCAAGCCTTTTTTCAAATATGGATGAGTGAGGTTCCATTGCGCAATCGCTTCTCGGCGCTGACGATAATCACAGCGCGCTTCGAGCGATGTGACCAGTTCTCGCATCTCTTGGTGTTGAGATACTTCCATGCCGTATGGCGTGGTGTGCTTATTCTCGTTATAGAGATTGTTAAGACGCACATCGAGCGGGTCTTGGCCGGTGGCAATCGCTAACTCTTGCATCGCTTTTTCTATAACGATCATCCCTTGCGGGCCGCCGAAACCACGAAACGCCGTATGAGACACAGTGTCGGTTTTTAAGCGATGACCCACGATGGTCGCTTCACCGAGTGAATAGGCGTTGTCTGCATGAAACATCGCGCGGTCGACAATTGCATCAGAGAGATCCGGTGAGTGGCCGCATAGGCCATGAATGGCAATATTGGCGCCTTGAATGATACCGTTGCGGTCGGCACTCAGTTGATAGCTTTGATAGAAAGGGTGGCGCTTGCCTGTTGCTGTCATATCGAGCGCGCGCGGCAAGCGCAGCTTGACCGCTTGTCGAGTGTAGTGCGCACCCAATGAGGCTAAGCATGCCCATTGCGCCGCTTGGCTCTCCTTACCGCCAAATCCACCGCCCATGCGGCGCATATCAACGGTGACGCGGTTGAAATCGAGACCGAGCACTTCGGAAATGAGCTTTTGCACTTCAGAGGGGTGTTGAGTGGAACATTGAACAAAAATGCCACCCTCTTCAGTCAGGTGCGCCAAGCTGACTTGACCTTCAAGGTAAAAATGCTCTTGGCCGCCCACATGCAGTTCGCCATTAATCACCACATCCGCGTCTTGCTGCCAGTCGCGCGCTTTGCTTGGGCCCATTTGGTGCACCGGCAGAAGCGGCGCTTGGGCAACTGCGTCTTGGTGGTGGAGTATCACTCGGTCATCGACCTCATACTCCACTTCAGCGAGTGAAGCGGCTCGCCATGCTTGCTGGTGGCTACGTGCCACCACTAATGCGATGGGCTGACCGTGGAAATGAATGTGTTGGTCGATCGTCAGCAGTGGATCGCCGGGAAAAATCGCACCGATGTCTTTATGCGCAGGGAGGTCGCGCTCACTCAGCACGGCGACGACACCGTCCGCCGCGCGAACGCGTTCAACGTCCAAACGTGTAATTCGGCCTTTGCTGACGCTACTAGTGATCACTGCCGCATGCAAGCAGCCCGCTGGCGTGGGGTAGTCGTCGACGAAACGGGCTTCGCCACTGACTTGTCGGTCGGCGCTTTCATGCTTGACGGAGCGGCCAACAATCTTGGATGGCTGTCTGTTTTGAGCCTGTTCAAGTACGGTTAATTTACGCATGGTGCACCAACCTCACATCAATGTGTTGTGTTTGCAGATAGAAACGTTTGAGCAGGTTTTGCACTAACTTAACTCGATATTGCGCGCTGCCACGGACATCGGACAGCGGCTGGATAACCTCAGGAACCTTGTCTTGCGCCGCATGGACGATAGGCAGGCTCAGAGGACGCCCGACAAAGACTTTCTCTAGTTCGTGGAGGCGCACCGATTTTGCGGCGACTCCGCCAGCGGAAATGATGCAATTCTTGACGCGCTGGTCGCTATCTATCGTCATATTGATGCCTAGGGTGACCGTGGCGATGTCGTCTTCATAGCGTTTGCTTATCTTGTATATTGCATGATGTTGATTGGGCGCGAGTCTGGGTAGGTGAATCGCACTGATCCATTGATGGCCGCGCAATAGGGTTTCACGGTAGCCCGTGATGTAGTCCTCGGGGGCAAACAGCGTTTTCGTCACGCCATCATCCACTTCGATACGTCCGTTGAGGCTCATCAACAAAGGAGCAATATCGCCAATGGGTGAGGCGTGGCCTAAGCTACCGCCAAGCGTTGCGCGGTGGCGAATGGTTAAACTGCCCAGTCTTTCAATCACCTCATCGGCACTGGAGAAATGCTCGCGTGCAAAGGCGTGTACGCGGTCCATCGGCACCGCAGCACCGATACGCCAACCAGAGGTGGTCTCTGTGATGGTAAGAAGATCATCGACATTAGAGATGTCGATCAGTTCAGGTAGTGAGCGACCTTGTTGGGTGACTTCCAATGAGAGGTCTGTGCCACCGGCAATCAGTTTAGCGCTCGGCATTTGGGATTTGGCTTGCGCCAGTTCAAGGCGCGTTTTTGGTCTAGCGTAGTGGTGGCAAGCGGCGTCATCGACACTGGCGATCCAGGTTTTCACTGCGCTGGTGTCTTGCTCCAGCGGATCGTCGATTGACTGGCTTGCGATGGTGTTGGCGACCTCGATCAACGGGCCGTAGCCAGTACAGCGACACAAATTTCCTGCGAGGTAGTCACTCGGGTGTGACACTGTCTGTTTTTGCTTTGATAGTGCGTAAAGGGACATCACAATCCCAGGCGTGCAAAAACCGCACTGGGTGCCATTTTTCTCCACCACCGCTTGTTGCACCGGATGCAAGGCTTGCGTTTGTTTGAGGTGTTCGACGGTAATGACTTGCTTGCCATGCAGCGCGTGAACGGGGGTGATACAAGCATTGATTTGTTTGTAGCTCAGTTCGCCGTTTGGGTCTGATTCCACCATTACAACAGTGCATGCTCCGCAATCACCGCTGGCACAGCCCTCTTTTGAGCCGGTCAGTTGTTTGTGTACGCGTAGGTAGTTAAGCAACATGGTATCGGCGTCGAGGGACGCAATCTTAACAACCTCACGATTGATCATGAGCTCCAACATAACTTCCTCTGTTCTTATTATCTTGTCCAACTGGTCAACTATTTAAGTAAAAAAAGGCTCGCACCCGTGAGCGAGATGCGAGCCTAGATAGGTTTAGTTAGGAATTTTTGCGTCGATACCTTCGACGTACCAGTTCACGCCCGCAAGCTCTTTGTCATTGAGTGTGTATCCCGCTGCAATGACTTCGTTGCCTTGGTTATCTTTCATCGGGCCGGTAAACGGATGGAACTCACCTGATTTGATCTTCGCCTCGGTTTCGGCAATGGCGTCTTTGATCTCAGCTGGCAGGTCTGGATTGATCGAGACAATTTGCAGCAACTCATCTTTTAGACCACCCCAATAGTCTTGTGGTGCCCAAGTGCCATCCATCGTTCCCTGTACCGTTTTAATGTAATGTGGTGCCCAGTTATCTCGTACCGAGAACATATGGGCTTTCGGCGCGAAGTGGCTCATGTCGGAAGCTTGTCCAATCCCCATCACACCGCGTTTTTCCGCGGCAATCAGAGGCGCTGGGCTGTCGGTGTGTTGAATAATGATGTCTACGCCTTGGTCGATGAGCGCGTTCGCGGCGTCAGACTCTTTGCCTGGATCGTACCAAGTGTTGACCCAAACAATTTTCAGTTTCACATCGGGGTTGACACTTTTCGCACCAAGATAGACCGAGTTAATGTCGCGGATCACTTCCGGAATAGGGAATGATGCGATGTAGCCAAGGGTATTACTCTTTGTCGCCATGCCCGCAGCAACACCAGACACATAACGGCCCTCATAGGTACGAAGAGTGTAGGTGCCAAGGTTTTTCGCCATTTTGTAGCCCGTGGCGTGTTCAAAGGTGATGTTTGGGAAACGTTTGGCGACTTTCAGTGTTGGGTTCATAAAGCCAAACGAGGTGGTAAAGATGACATCGTTACCTGATTTCGCCAACTGAGTGATCACGCGCTCAGCGTCAGCCCCTTCGGGTACGTTTTCGACAAAGGTGGTTTTCACCTTTCCAGCGAAATGTTTTTCCATCTCAATGCGGCCTTGGTCGTGCTCATAGCTCCAGCCATGATCGCCGACGGGACCCACATAGACGAAGCCGACTTTGACTTCATCTTCTGCAAGCGTTGAAGCTGAGAGCAACGAGGTCACGGATAAGGCCACCGCTGTCATCCACTGATTCATTTTCATGAAATTCTCCGTTTTCATTTTTGGTTTGAGTAGTAAGAACCTAAGCTGAAACTGATTCTTATTTATCTGCATAGCAAAAACTTGACCAATTGGTCGTATTTTTAGCCGAAGGGTGAAAATAATCGCGCAACGCCCGTCAAATCTGGTGTGGGGTGAGGTTTACGTGCTTCTTAGTTTCGATGGATTTGAGTGATGCGCGTGGTGGATGAGGGTGGTGTGATTCATTGTTGTGCGAAATGATACCGCCCGTGCACCGTTTTAATGCACGGACGCTATCACCACAATCATAAAAACAATCAATGGCGTTTGGGATCAAACGGTTTACCAAGGCTCATTGGCGTTGCCAATTTTTGGCGTAACTCGTTGGAACTGAGTAATACCATCACAACGATAGTGGCGACGTAGGGGGTCATGGCTAATAAGTTGGGCGAGATGTCCAAGCCGACCCCTTGCATCATTAAGTGCATAATCGACGTCAAGCCGAACAAGTAGGCACCAAGCATCAAGCGGCCCACTTTCCATGAAGCGAAGACCACCAGAGCCAGCGCAATCCAGCCTCGACCTGCTGTCATGTTCTCCATCCACATTGGGGTATAGGCTAAAGACATGTAGGCGCCCGCCAGTCCTGCAAGTGCGCCGCCCAGTAGCGTGACAAGGTAGCGTACTTTGATCACTTCAATGCCAAGGGCATTGGCCGAATGCGGGTTCTCACCGACAGCGCGGATCACCAACCCAGCGCGCGTCCGACTGAGCACCCAAGCACTAACACCGACCAGAACAAAGCTGGCGTAAACCAATAGATCATGTTGAAAAAGCAGCGGCCCAAGAAAAGGCAGATCGCTAAGCAGCGGAATTGCTATCGGTTGAAAGCCTTCAAGGGTGGACCCCACTAAACTGCCGCCGAGGAAGGCGCTCAAACCAGTACCAAAAATAGTCAGTGCTAAGCCTGTCGCGACTTGGTTGGCACTCAGGCTGAGTGTCAGTACACCAAAAATAAAGGCCATTGTCATACCTGCGACCATAGCGAGGAGAACGCCCATCGCGAGGCTGCCGGTGAAATACGCGCCGGCAAAGCCCGCCATGGCACCCATCAGCATCATGCCTTCTTGGCCCAAGTTCAGTACGCCGGTTTTTTCGCAAATCAGTTCACCAAGGGCGATGATGAGTAGCGGCGTCCCGGTTTTTAATGCTGCTATGAGCAGCGATTGGATAAGTAGTGCGTCCATTAGGCGGCTCCTTGGTGGTCAATTGGGTTAGTTTGAGTGCGGGCGAAAAGCGGTTTCACCATCACCAAGCGATAGTTGATCAAAAAGTCGCACGCAAGGAGGAAGAACAACAAAGTACCTTGGAATAGGCCTGTCACCGCAGTAGGTAAGCCCAGCTCAATTTGCGCGAGATCGCTCCCCATATAGAGCACGCCCATAAACAAAGCCGCAATCACCACACTAATAGGATTTAAGCGCCCCAGATACGCAACGATGATCGCGGCGTACCCATAGCCTGGAGAGACAGACGGGATCAGTTGTCCAATGGGCCCCGTCACTTCCGCCGCCCCAGCAAAGCCCGCAAGCGCCCCCGCGAGAAGCATCACGCCCCAGACGAGTTTCTTTTCTGAAAAACCGGCGTATTTAGCCGCTGCCTTGGCCTCACCTAACACGCGCAGTTGGTAGCCGGGTAAGGTTCGAAACAAGGCAAACCCCGCGAGCAGCGCGATGCCAATGGCAATGACGATCGCCATCGAAGCACGGCCGGATTCAAATAGCGGGCTTAGCATGACTGCATCGGCAAACATCACGGACTCTGGGAAACCAAACCCTTGCGGGTCTCTTAGCGGGCCATGTACCGCCCAGAGCAAAATATAGAGACCGACATAGTTGAGCATGATGGTGGTTAAAATGATGTTGGTGTGAAAACGTCGATAGAGCAGGGTGGGGATGGCCGCCCAACCCGCGCCAGCCACAACACCAGCACCGATGGCCAGTACTAGATGAAGTGGACCTGATTGTTCGGTGGCGCTGATGGCAACCGCACTTGCTGCTACTGCGCCAATCAGCAGTTGGCCTTCAGCGCCAATATTCCAAATATTGGCGCGATAGCAGAGCGCCAAACCGACCGCACAGAGCATTAACGGCGTGGATTTCACCAACAACTCGCCGAGGTTATAACTGTCCTCAAACGGCATAACGACAAACACTTCAAAGGCGCGCACCGGACTGACATCCAGCCAGACAAACAAAAGGCTCGACAGCGCAAGCGTCAGCGTTATCGCAATGAACGGCGATAGCCACATCATCCACTGCGAGCTTTCTAATCTGGGTTCCACTTTAACCATGACTCACCCCCTGCGATTCGCTGCTTGCGCCTTGGTGGGAGGATGGCGATAAAAAGCCACCCGCGATCCACTCACCCAGTTGGTCGATAGAGGTGTCGTCGGTTTTTACGGCCCGAGAGACATGCCCTTCATAGATGGCGGCGAGGCGATCACAGATCATAAAGAGTTCATCAATATCTTCTGATACCACCAACACCGCAGCTCCTTGGTCACGCAGCGCAATCAGTTGGCGATGAATGGCGCTGGCTGCGCCGATATCCACACCCCAGGTCGGGTGGGCGCAAATCAGTAACGTCGGGGATTGAGCGATTTCTCGTCCCATGATGAATTTTTGCAGATTGCCGCCCGAGAGGCTTTTTGCTTGCGATTGCTCATTGCGACACTTGACCTGATTATTTTGGATCAACTGCTTGGCGAGTTGTTTGAGTTTGGGAAACTGAATCAAGCTCTTGTGATTTAAGTGGGCGGCGTGAGTCAGTAGCGTGTTCTCTTCCAAGCTCATCTCTGGTACTGCGCCTTGGCCAAGCCGGTTAGCAGGTACATAGGCAAGACCGCGTTTGCGCCTTTGCCCAGCATCAAGATGCCCAATCGCTTCGTCTTGCCATTGGATGCTGCCCTTACTGGCTCGTGTATCTTCGCCGCTAAGCGCCGCTAGCAGTTCTTCTTGGCCGTTTCCCGCCACTCCGGCGAGGCCAAAAATCTCGCCTGCATTAAGGCGAAGAGCGACGTCTTTTAATGCGCAGCCAAACGGGTGAGAGGCCTCGAGTGACAAGCCTTTCGTGTGCAGGACAGGGGCGCCGCCCTGCACTTTGTCATAGTGCTCTGAGAGGGTCGCATGCTCTCCAACCATCATCCTGGCAATGCTGTTGGGCGTTTCTTGGCTTGGGTCACACTCACCGGTCACTTTTCCGCCGCGTAGAATGACGGCTCGGTGGCATAAGGCGGTCACCTCTTTGAGCTTGTGGCTGATGAATAAAATGGCGCAGCCTTCTAAGGCAAGTTGGTTTAGTACCGCAAACAATCCTTCGATCTCTTGCGGCGCAAGTACTGAAGTCGGTTCATCGAGGATCAATAGCTTCACGTTTTGAATCAAACAGCGCAATATTTCAACACGCTGTCGTTCACCGATACTCAGGCTATGGACGTAACGATCGGGGTCGACATGGAGCTGATATTGAAGACTTTTGTCGATGATCGTCTGTCTTAGGTTGTCAATGGTTGCCAGAAAGGCTTTATCCAATCCCAGCTCGATGTTTTCTAACACAGTGAGCGTTTCAAACACGGAAAAGTGTTGAAATACCATGCCGATCCCCATCTCTCTTGCTTGGGTCGGTGAGGCAATCGTGACTTCATGGTTGTTCCATAATATCGCACCGGATGTGGGCGTGTTTACGCCGTAAATCATCTTCACTAGGGTCGATTTCCCAGCGCCGTTTTCTCCAAGTAGCGCGAGAATCTCGCCGCTATGGAGTTTTAAATTCACTTTGTCATTTGCGACGACCCCCGGAAACACCTTTGACAGGTTCCAGAGCTCGAGAAGCGGTGCTGTCATGTTGAGCCAAGTCCTTTTGTTTTTTTGAATAGTATTGATGGGCTAAATGCAAAAAGCTGACCAATTGTTCAAGCCAACGTTGGGCTAGGCTCGCGATCCATACGGTGACAATCGATGAACTAAATCAGTGCGTATGCCTGCTCTTGGTGCAGAATCACAGGCTTGACAAGGCAATGAAATCGGGTGATTACTGTAAAAAGAGTCAGCACAAGACAAGGAGTCATTTTGAACGTCCAACTTGGTAAGGAAAAGCGCGCATCCTCGGGCGAAATCCGCAGGCGCAACGAACAGTTGATCTTGCAAGCCGCCGCCGATGAGTTTGTTAAGCACGGTTACAAAGGCACGTCGATACAAGCCATTGCAGACAGAGTGTCGCTACCCAAAGCGAACATCCTCTACTATTTTAAATCCAAGTCAGGACTGTATAAGGCGCTACTGCAAGATATTCTAAACCTTTGGAATGATGGCTTTTCCGAAGATGCCATTCAGCGCGATCCACAAGAGGTATTGCGGCGATATATCGTAGGCAAAATGCGTTACAGCCGCAGTCATCCGCAAGAGTCGAAAATTTTTGCCCAAGAGATCATCCAAGGGGCCCCCAACATTCGTGCGGCGATCCAATTTCCGGTTGTGGAGTGGAGCAGTGGCAAGGCGACCGTGATCAGCGCTTGGGCCGAGCGGGGGCTCATTCGTGCGGTTGACCCGTACCATTTGCTGTTTCTTATCTGGGGCGCGACGCAATTTTATGCCGACTTTGAAAGTGAGATTGAACTCATTAAAGGAGCTCAGCTCTCCGATGACGAGTATCAGCAGGCGCAAGAGTTTGTGGTCGATATGGTCCTGCGCGGCCTAAAACCGGATCCGGTCAATAAAAACCAATAGGCAGATAAAAATCCAGCTCAAAGTGTTCACTTTTGTTGGTGAAATGGTTATCGAAATAGTGCACGTATGCCGGGGTAGAACCGAGCTTAAACCCTGACTGTGGCAGCCAACGCTCCAACACTTGACTGATTTGTGGTAGCAACTCCCCATACACGCCGGTCAATCGAAACACGGCGTGTAACCCACCTGGAATCACCAACTGATTGACCAAACTGCGTACCTTGATCGGTTTATCGATTTCAATACACGCCACATAGCGGCACTCGTCCAATTCCACCCAAGCGGGGTTGGAGTGGTGCAGGCCAAATTGCACGCTGGCGTCCCGCTGCTCTGAAAGCGCCCATGCATTGAGTACCGTCCACGCCTTTTTGATGGAACGGTTGTAGCCAGTATGACGAATATAGGCCGCAAAGCGCTCAGGCACCTGCTTGATTTGAGGCTCTGGTATCGGCTTATTGGCGGTGCGATGGTAGCCTGCAGCGATTTCTGGGTCCTTTAAATAGGGTTTGTCACCCGCGCGTAAATCTTGCTGACGCCACTCCCCCGGAGAGGCAGAAAACGTCGCTTTGAACGCTCGGCTAAACGACGAAACCGATTGAAATCCACAGCGCGCCGCGATGTCTGCCACCGAGGAGCCTTGGTCAAACATCAACTGGTTGGCGGCATACTCCATGCGGGTGCGACGAATGTACTTGTGCAGCGACTCACCGACAACCTGTTTAAACACGCGATGAAAGTGCTGTTCAGAATAGGCGGCGACGTTGGCAAGCGCTTTGCCAGGGAGATCACGGCTGATGTCTTTGTGGATGTAATACAGCACATCGTTGATGCGAGACAGGTGTTGGGCCATGGTTTGAGAAAAATCGCATAAATGGACATGTTGATAAGCATAAATGGACAGCGCAAAATGTGCAACGACAGGTAATATCGAACGCCATAACAGAATATTTCACTGCTCTCACTTGCCGTAAGTGAACAGCCTTTGATTAGGCGCAGCCAAGTGGTTGCGCTGCGAGTTTGAAACGCACAGGGTCCGATATGCACATTGCCAAGTCATTAGCCAACACGCCTTCTTCTTACATTCGCGAAATTCTTGCTGCTGCCTCAGACAAGAGTGTGATTTCGCTTGCGGGCGGTTTGCCCGATGAACAAACCTTTCCTATCGAATTGATGCGGCCGACGCTAGAGAGTTTGCACCTGCAACCTGACGTGTTTCAGTACGGTGCCACGGCAGGTTACGGGCCTTTGCTCGACTATTTAACCGATCACTACGATTTACCGTCCTCACACAGCGCGATGGTCACCACCGGATCGCAGCAAGGGCTGGATTTGATTGCGCGTGCCTACATTGACCCGCAAGACACAGTGGTGATGGAAGCACCAAGTTACCTCGGAGCGATGCAAGTCTTTGGGTTAGTGGAAGCGAATATCGTCACAGTGTCACAGACAGAGCAGGGGCCAGACTTGGCGCAGCTTGAACAGGTTTTCCAAACTCAGCGGCCGAAAATGTTCTACGCCGTACCGGATTTTCACAACCCGACGGGGGTGTGTTGGTCACTCGATACGCGTGAGCGCGTTGGTCAGTTGTGTGAACAGTATCAAGTCACCTTGATTGAAGACGCGCCGTATCGCGAGCTGCGTTTTGCGGGCACGGCACTGCCGATGGTGTCAACGTTCTGCCCGCAACACTCGATTGTGTTACGCTCCTTCTCTAAAATCGCCTCACCGGGTCTGCGCGTAGGGGTTGTGACTGGTAACACCACCTTCTTAGCACCACTGATCAAAATTAAACAAGGCGCCGATTTGCACTCCAGCGTACCGATGCAAGCGGTACTGCTTGGTCTGTTGCAAAACCCTGCGTTCAGTCAGCACATTGAGACGATTCGCACCTTGTACCAAGCGCGTTATCAGAGTTTATACCGCTCTCTCAAAGCCTCACTGCCTGCTGGCTGTGATGTGCGCCCAGTACAAGGCGGCATGTTCGTCTGGCTCACCTTACCGGAGTGCGATAGCTTTAAGCTCGCTACCCAACTGCTTGAAAATAAAGTGGCGGTGGTCCCAAGTAGCGTGTTTTACCCCGCCGGCGCAAAGGCCTTCCCAGCTCTGAGACTCAACTTCACCAATGCAACCGAACAAGAGTTGACCATCGCCGTCGAGCGTTTGGTTGCTGGCCTCACTGATATTCTCAGTTAACCCCGCACGTATGTCGCCTGATCGGACTGTGGCGGGTGACGTATCATCAAACATGACCCACTCATAAGATGATACGAGCCCACAGGCGACATGCACAAAAAACTGACCCTTCCCGAAAAAGTCTGCCCTATTTGCCATCGGCCGTTCCATTGGCGTAAAAAGTGGCAACGCTGTTGGGATGACGTGAAATATTGCTCTGCGCGCTGTCGCCGAAACAAGTTCCGTCGCGACCCATAAGTGGAAAGGCTGCTTAACAGCGTGTCATTTTAGGTTTTTTCGTTGAACGTTGAGACCGAAAAAAATGCCCCGCTATCACTAGCGGGGCATCGTTTATCACAGCTGAATCCGTCGTTAACCGATCAGTGTCTTCGCGGTTTTCACCACGTTTTCTGTCGTGAAGCCGAACATTTTGAACAGTTCGCCCGCTGGCGCGGATTCACCGAAGGTGGTCATACCGATGATCTTGCCGCCAAAGCCAACATACTTGTACCAGAAGTCAGCAATACCCGCTTCGATAGCGATACGAGCGGTCACATCTGATGGCAGTACAGATTCGCGGTACGCAGCGTCTTGCTTGTCAAAGGCATCGGTTGATGGCATTGAAACAACACGCACTTTCTTACCTTCCGCGGTGAGCTCTGCCGCAGCGTTAACCGCCAGCTCAACTTCAGAGCCTGTTGCGATAAGGACAAGCTCTGGCTTGCCTTCACAATCTTTCAGGATGTAACCACCGCGAGCGATGTTCGCGACTTGCTCTTCGCTACGCTCTTGCTGTGCAAGGTTCTGACGAGAGAAGATGAGCGACGTTGGGCCGTCTTTGCGCTCGATCGCGAGTTTCCAAGCGACAGCGGATTCCACTTGGTCACATGGACGCCATGTGCTCATGTTTGGCGTGAGACGTAGCGAGGCCATTTGCTCAACCGGTTGGTGAGTCGGGCCATCTTCGCCAAGGCCGATAGAGTCGTGCGTGTACACTTGGATGTTCTGAATTTTCATCAGAGCCGCCATGCGCATTGCGTTACGTGCGTATTCCATGAACATTAGGAAAGTTGCGCCGTATGGGACGAAACCACCGTGCAGAGCGATACCGTTCATGATAGCTGTCATACCGAATTCACGTACACCGTAGTGGATGTAGTTACCCGACGCATCTTCCGCAGACACTGACTTAGAGCCAGACCACATGGTGAGGTTAGAAGGCGCAAGATCAGCAGAGCCGCCAAGGAATTCAGGTAGCATAGCGCCGAACGCTTCTAGTGCATTTTGAGACGCTTTACGTGATGCGATGTTTGCAGGGTTTGCTTGAAGGTCAGCGATGATAGCGCTTGCTTTCTCTTCCCACTCGGCAGGTAGCTCACCGTTTACGCGGCGTTTGAATTCTGCTGCAAGCTCTGGATATGCTGCTTCATAAGCTGCAAATTTCTCGTTCCACGCTGCTTCCTTAGTTGCGCCTGCTTCTTTCGCATCCCATTGCGCGTAGACATCTTGCGGAATTTCAAAAGGACCGTGCTCCCAACCTAGTTCTTTACGTGTCGCTGCAATTTCTTCAGCGCCGAGTGGTGCACCGTGACAGTCGTGTGAACCCGACTTGTTAGGTGAACCAAAACCGATGATGGTTTTCGTACAGATTAGAGTAGGGCGAGGGTCTGCTTTAGCGGCGATGATGGCGGCGTCGATCGCTTCAGGATCGTGACCGTCTACCGCTGGGATGACGTGCCAGCCGTACGCTTCAAAACGCTTCGGCGTATCGTCAGAGAACCAACCTTCAACGTGTCCATCGATAGAGATGCCGTTGTCATCCCAGAACGCGATCAGCTTACCAAGGCCTAGCGTACCCGCGAGAGAACAGGCTTCGTGAGAGATGCCTTCCATCAGACAGCCATCACCCATGAATGCGTAGGTGAAGTGGTCAACGATGTCATGACCCGGTTTGTTGAATTGCGCTGCAAGCGTTTTTTCCGCTAGCGCCATACCGACTGCGTTAGTGATACCTTGGCCAAGTGGACCAGTGGTGGTCTCGATACCCGGTGCGTAGCCATACTCTGGGTGGCCAGGGGTTTTAGAGTGCAGTTGACGGAAATTTTTCAGGTCGTCAATCGATAGCTCGTAGCCGCTTAGGTGCAACAATGAGTAAATCAGCATAGAGCCGTGGCCGTTTGATAGTACAAAACGGTCACGGTCAGCCCACTCTGGGTTTGAAGGGTTGTGGTTGAGGTGAGAGCGCCACAGCACTTCTGCGATGTCTGCCATACCCATAGGTGCGCCCGGGTGTCCTGAGTTGGCTTGTTGCACGCCGTCCATGCTCAGCGCACGAATGGCATTGGCTAAATATTTGCGATCCATAATAAATACCGACTAGTAGATGGTTTCTTAAAAAGATGTGAAGAGGGGAACGCAAACGTTCCCCTTTTTAAATTTTGTTGATTAAAGTTTCGCTTCAATCATGGCTTCAAGTTTGCCTTGGTCGACAGCGAAGTTGCGAATACCTTCTGCCAACTTCTCAACCGCCATTGGGTCTTGGTTGTGCTCCCATAGGAACTCAGCGTGTGTCATTGGTGCTGGACGTTCAGCGGCACCTTTAGAGTCAACCAGCTTCTCAACCACTTCGCCTTCAGCTGCTTCTAGCTCAGCAAGAAGAGCAGGTGCGATAGTGAGGCGGTCACAGCCAGCGAGTTCTAGGATTTCGCCGATGTTACGGAAGCTAGCGCCCATAACGACGGTGCTGTAACCGTACTCTTTGTAGTAGTTGTAGATCTTAGTCACAGAAAGTACGCCTGGATCTTCTTGAGCTTCAAAGTCACGGCCTTCTTTCGCCTTGTACCAATCCATAATGCGGCCAACGAATGGCGAGATGAGGAATACACCCGCTTCAGCACACGCACGAGCTTGAGCGAAAGAGAAGAGAAGCGTTAGGTTACAGTTGATGCCTTCTTTCTCAAGGATTTCTGCTGCGCGGATACCTTCCCAAGTAGAAGCCAGCTTGATCAGGATGCGATCGTTGGTGATGCCCGCATCATTGTACATTTTCACCAGTTGGCGTGCTTTCGCTACACTGCCTTCGGTGTCGTAAGAGAGGCGAGCATCCACTTCGGTAGAGATACGGCCCGGAATGGTTTTTAGGATCTCTTTACCGATGTTAACAGCCAGCATGTCGCAGGTGTCTTGAACTTGTTGCGCTTTGTCGCTGCTTTGAGATTTTGCATAGGCAATCGCGTCATCGATAAGAGGGGCATACTCAGCAATTTGTGCCGCTTTAAGAATCAAAGATGGGTTCGTAGTGGCGTCTTCTGGTTGGTATTTTTTAATCGCTTCAAGTTCACCAGTGTCAGCGACGACAGTTGTCAGTTTACGAAGTTGTGCGAGTTTGTTGCTCATTTCGATCATCCTATTTCTTGGGTGTCCACATCCGTACCTAAGATGTGTGCGGTGCATTGGCAAGCGAGTGCGCGGATCGTCTTATGAATTTGATGCGTTAGTGTCATAAAAAGGCGAACCACGACCACAATGTTTCCAGCGTCTGAGCAGTTGTTGTGAACATTTGCTCTAACGTTGAGTAAATGATGGGTCCATAATTATCTGATCTGGGGTTAAAGTCAATGCTAGATCCTGATGTTCAGTGAGCTTTATCAAGCTTTATTTATCTTGGAATGACGCCAAAAATTGATGAAACGTTTGCGCAGCCAAAGCTAGCAAGAACACTGGGTTGAACTGGGTCAAAATTCTTGTGAGAAAATGTATCGGCTGTGAGCAAATGTTGGCATTTGATGAGAGGGTGACATATGCTACGAGCTTGAGCGTTTGTTACAGACGGATATCCATTCCATCTAACTCGGTAAGTCCTGATTGAATTACAAGGACAATAAAGGTGAAGCATGAGTAAAACACAGCAAGAGGTCTCGGTTGATAGCACTGATCTATTGACAGAAATCTCGGTGGCTTACTATCAAGATGGGGCAACCCAGGAAGAAATATCCAAAAAATTTGCCGTCTCGCGCGCCAAAGTCGGACGGATGTTAAAGCAGGCCCGTGACGAGGGCATCGTTGAAATTACCGTCAAATATCATCCAGTGTTCAGCGCCAAAATTGAGCAACGCTTGATAGAGCGCTTTGGCGTGAAGCGGGCACTCGTCGCGCTCGATCAGCCCAGTGAAGAGTTGCAGCGCCAGCAAGTGGCGGGGTTGGTCTCGCGCTATATGGCGAGCACGTTACAAAATGGCACTGTGGTGACGGTCGGGCAAGGGCGCAACGTCTCAGCGGTCGCTCACCATGTCGGTGTGATCCCACAACGCGAGGTGAAATTTGTTTGTGGAATTGGCGGTATACACCCGCGCGGTGGGATGTTTAATGCTGACCATATTTGTCGTCAGTTTGCCAAAAGTTATGGCGGCAGTTCAGAAACCCTCTACGCCCCTGCTTATGCAGAGAACCGCGAACAAAAACTGGCGTTTATGCAAAACGGTACGGTAAAGCAGACGTTAGATCTCGCGCGCAAAGCCGATGTTGCCCTAGTGGGCATCGGTGACATGAGTGAAAACAGCTATATGGTCGATTTGGGCTGGTTCAGTGCCGAAGAAGTTGTTCAGGCGCGTATGCAGCAGGGGATCGTTGGGGATTTTGCTGGCTATGACTTTTTTGACATCCACGGCGTAAGTGCGACCACAGTGATGAGCGACAGGGTGATAGGGCTGGGCATAGAAGAATTTAGGCCCATCTCGCAGGTGATCGCCATAGCGGCAGAAAACAGTAAGCCTTTGGCTCTGCTGGGCGCATTGCGAACCGGCGTTATCGATGTTATCGCGACCAGTGTCAGCAATGCTTTGACCGTACTGAACTTGGATGAACAAATGAACCCAGCGGGGAATTCAAACTAGCACCACCGCGTCAGGGCGCGGTGGTGTTTTAGGTGTTTGTGAACTGGATTAAGCGGTCTTAAAGCGTTTCATTTGCATGTCGAGGTATTGCGCCACTTCTGCCAGTTCAGTAGCGGAAATCGCAATGTGTTTGATGGTTTCGCTGTTATCTCGAGTGATGTTGGCGGTTTCAGTGATGTTTTCGCTTACAGAATTGGTGACCATGCACTGCTCTTCGACCGCCGCGGCAATTTGCAGATTCGAGTCTTCGAGTTCACCGATGGTGCCATGAATCGCATTGAGCTTACCGGAGGTGACCTGCGCTTGGGTGTTGACGTGTGTGACTTTATCGTGGCTCGAATCGATGGATTTGCGAGCCGATTCCGCGCCAGATTGTAATTCACGAATCATGGCCTCGATCTGGCCCGTCGCATCTTGAGTACGTTTGGCAAGTGTTCTTACTTCATCAGCCACCACAGCAAAACCACGTCCTTGCTCACCAGCACGAGCCGCTTCAATCGCTGCGTTCAGGGCGAGTAAGTTGGTTTGCTCTGCAACACCGTGAATCACTTCCAATATCGAGCCGATGTTCATGGATTGATCATAAAGCGCGAGGACTTGCTCAGAGCCAATAGACATGGCTTCGTCCGCGCTTTCAATGGCTTGCAACGTTTTCTCAACGTCACCTAGGGTTTCACTGATGTCTTGACCCGCGCGCTGAGTGAAACTGGCTCCGTCTGTGGCGCTTTGCGATATTTCGGTCGTGCTGGTGGAAAGCTGCTGCACGGCGGAGGCAATTTGATCCATTTCGGCACGCAGACGATCCGCGGATTGGTCTGTGGTGTGCGTGATCGCCTGCAACTCTTCTGACATGTGTCCGACTTTGATACACGAGTCCGCGACCGTCGCAACAATATCGCGCAGTGATTCAATGGTGTTGCGCATGTTACGTAATAGCTGCGCAATTTCATCTTTACCTTTGACCTCGACCTCAATCGACAGGTCGCCCTCTGCCAGAGAAGTAGAAACCTCTTGCACCTTCATCAACCCTTGTCGAATCGCTCGCGTGATCATGACTGCTGCTGTAAGTGACACCAGAATGGCAAGCAGAGTAAGAATCACGATCATTTCAATGGTTTGTGCTTTTTGTTTACTTAGCACCTCTGTAAGTGTGACTTGCTGGTCCATCGATTCAAGCTTGATCGCTTCGAGCTCATGAGAGATGTCTTCGCCCAACTCAAGCATGCTCTTTTCTGCTTGATGCTGAGCGTCTCTCAGGGTAATGACTTGCTCAAAACCTTGTTCATAGGCTAGGCGCTGCACAATGAACTCAGCGAGCAGCGCCTTATCCTGGCTAGAGGTAATGAGATCGGCGAAACGTTTTTCAAGCGCTGGGATTTCAGTTTGAAAATAGGCACGAATGGTCTCGATGGTTTCCGGCTTCTCTTTGTGAAGGTAATTGAGCACTTCGATATTGGCGAGTAAGAATTTCTCCATCACCATCGACGAGTAATACTCAATATCAGCGTCGCCGTTGCTGTGCGCAGATTCAATCATGGATTCGAGGTCGTATAGGGCCTTTTTCTCCAACTCCACCATGTCAACGAACACTTTCTGCTCCACTTGCTCGACGGAGCGCTTAACCACATCAAACGCTTGATGGAATTGTTTTGCCTCGTCGAGCACTGCATTGAGGTGCTTGGTACGCAGTGGATCATCGGTGAGCTTCAAATCGTCTGAGATGATGCTGATCAATTTGTTGTAGCGTTGGTTGTAGATATCAAGTTGCTTGGGGGAGAGCGTGTTGGCGTATTGCAGGGCGCTCAAACGGACTTTGAGAAAATTGGCTTGTATCTCACCGGCCAGTGTCGTTTCTTTGGCAAGGTGACCGTACTGTTTGAAGTTTTGACTGGCGCCTGTCATACCCTGATAGCTGTACCATCCTGATATGGCGAAAAATATCAAACAAGTGGCAAACGCAAGCCTCAGTTTGTTTGCGATCGTCAGGTTGATCATGCCGCTTCTCCGCATTAATCCGTTAAACCTCAATTAAGCGTATACGCAAATAGGAGAAGCGCCATGTTTGAACAAATAAAACTTTAGTTTAGAAACGAATTACCACTAAATAGTGAGTGGGTTAGCACTCGATAGGCAGGTCAGGGCGACTTCCCCATTCCGTCCATGAACCGTCATAGACCTGCAGTTGGCGATGGCCTAGCTCATACGCCGCGAGGGCTAAAATGCAAGCGGTGACGCCAGAGCCACAGCTGAATACTAACGGTTGGTTGTCCTTGTGCGACGCAAGGCGTGAGGCAAATTCCGAAGCGAGAGCGTCACGGCCTTTCATTTGCCCGTTGTCGATGAGTAAAGAAAAAGGCAAGCATTGAGAGTGTGGAATATGACCACTACGTATCCCTTCTCTGGGTTCCGGTACTTGGGCATCAAATCGGGCTTGTGAGCGGGCATCAAGTGTAGTGGCGCTTTTTGCGTTAGCAAACTCTAGGACAGCATCCGTATGAATAAATCCAGCTTGGCTACGTTGGCCCGCGAAGTTACCCAACCCTTTGGGTGCATTGTGGGTTGGTTGTGTCGCATAACTTTGCGCTATCCAAGCTGGTAGGCCGCCGTTAAGCACATAGACCTGCTCGTGGCCCATGCATTTTAGCATCCACCACGCACGCGGCGATGCGAAAGTGCCCGTATTGTCGTACACCACAATCACACTGTCTTTGTTTAAACCCAATGCTTGGGCTTGACGGTTAAAGGCGCTTTCACTAGGCATCATATGCGGTAAGCCATAACTAGAATCGTGAAAATCGTCATCATAGTCAAAGCGCAGCGCGCCGGGGATCACCTCATCAAGCACTGGCGCAGGGGTATTGGGGATCTGGAATGAAATACTGGCATCCAATACCACCAGCTCAGGGCGATGAAGGTGCTCATGGAGCCAGTGGGCGTTAACGAGTGCTGACATTGATTTTCCTTATTCGTTTTCGGTGCTGATTTAGGTGCGCCTGTTAGATGTGATTTGAGCGACGTCCAGACAGGCGGTTACTGCTGTGAGCCGCAGACCTGACAATCAGGTTGTTTCATCAGTGCCATTTCACGCCAGTTGAGCGTCAGGGCGTCAAATATGAGGAGTTTACCTTCACAAGGTTGACCAAAGTGGGTGATGACTTTGATCGCCTCGAGTGCCTGCATCGCGCCGATAATACCAACCACTGGAGACATAACGCCGGCCTCCACGCAGCTCAGCGCATTGGCGCCAAATAGTGCGCTCAAGCATTGGTAACAGGGTTTACGCGCGTCTTGGTAGGTGAATACGCTCACTTGTCCTTCCATGCGGATCGCTGCGCCAGAAACAAGCGGGACTTGATGAGTAAAGCAAAGGCGGTTTAGCTGATTGCGTGTTTCTACGTTGTCACTGGCATCGATCACAAGAGAATGAACGCCAATCAGCTGGGAGAGACGAATGTCGTCCAAACGCGACTCGACGGTATGCACGACGACGTGCGGATTCAATTGGCGTAGAGACTCCGCCGCAGATTGGACCTTTTTTTTGCCAATGTCTTGGTCATGATGGAGCACTTGGCGCTGAAGGTTCGACAGCTCAACCTCATCATCGTCAACCAAGGTCAAGGTACCGATGCCTGCGGCGGCGAGATATTGACTGGCCGCGCAGCCAAGGCCCCCAGCGCCCAGAATGAGGACAGAGGCCTCTTTGAGCGCTTCTTGACCGTCAAAATCAAAATCGCGCAAGGTAATTTGGCGATTGTAACGGAGCATTTCTTGATCAGATAACATCACCAAGTTCCCCCCTTATCAGTACAAGGTTGAATTAAAGAGCTGAATGTGAACGGTTTCGCCTTCGGCAACATTGCCCCGTTCGCGCTCCAAAATCACGAAACAGTTGGCAAGGCTCATAGAACGAAAAGCGCCTGAGCTCTGATTACCTGTCGTTTCAACCACAAATTGCCCATTTTCGATGCGGTAGATACCACGTTGATAGTCTGTACGTCCAGGCGATTTTTTGAAGGCGGTTTTGGTTATGGCGGGAATCATTGGCGGCGCCTGCCACTGCGTGTGTCCGGCTAATTTCGCTAACATGGGTTGCACCAGCACGTATAGGGTCAAAACCGCAGAGACGGGGTTACCCGGCAGCCCACAAAACCACGCACTGGAGAGCTGACCAAACGCGAACGGTTTGCCCGGCTTGATCGCTAGCTTCCAAAAACCAATTTCGCCGAGCTGTTCGAGGATGTCTTTGGTGTAGTCCGCTTCACCGACACTGACGCCCCCCGAGGTCACCACAACGTCAGCCAGTCTTTGTGCCTGTTCAAATGTCGCGGCCAGCGTTTCAGGGCAGTCGGGTACTATGCCTAAATCAATCGGCTCACAGCCAAAATTTTCAATCAGAGGTTTGATGCCATAGCGATTGCTGTCGTAGATTTGTCCGTCAAGTAGAGGTTCGCCGAGTGGCTTCAATTCATCCCCTGTGGAGAAAAACGCCACGCGAGGTTTACGGACCACTTCAACATGACTTACTCCCAAGGTTGCGATCATAGGAATATCGCGGGCCGTCAGTCTCTCTCCTTTGGGTAACACCACATCGCCTTGGCGAATATCATCTCCGGTCGGGCGAATATTGTTGTTGGGTTTGACATCGGTTTGCAGAAAGCGGATACCCTCATCACTCACTTCTGTATTTTCTTGCATGACCACGGCATCGGCACCGTCAGGAATTTTTGCACCAGTCATGATGCGAATGCAGCTTCCTGCTGGCCATTCACCTTCAAACGGTTGGCCTGCGAAAGATTTACCCGCTAGTGGCAAGATCGCTTGCTTCGACAGATCCGCACGCCTGATGGCATAGCCATCCATCGCAGAGTTATCAAAAGGGGGCACATTAATAGGCGAGAGAATATCTTGTGCTAGGACAAAACCGATCGCGTCGGCGAGCGGTAAGCGTAGGGTGGTTTGAATCGGCTTAATCGGCGATAGCATTTTTTCCATCGCTTCTTCAATGGGCATTAGGCCCGGTGCGTCACAGCATCCCATAGAGTAAATTCCGTTGTTTTGATTATTATTCACCCCAAATAACCACAGGCGTTTAGGGTTGACGTAATGGTTTACACTCTACCATACAAAAAGCAGCACAAATCAATCCCCGTCAGTAAAATGTGGATGTAATTATTCAAAAATCCGAGTATCCTTGTCAGCCATCCGAAAGGGGTAAATATCCCGATTTGACGGCAGTTAGAGTATTAAGAGGAAGTCGAATGTCAGGTCTTAGCGAGTCCGCGAAGTTAGTAAAAGAGGCGCTAGAACGTCGCGGGTTAGAAACCCCGATGGTGCCCAACGAATTTAGCCGAGACGAAAAGAAGCAGAAGATCGAGCATCACATGCGTGAGATCCTCGCCCTGCTTGAGTTAGACCTAAGTGACGACAGTTTGGAAGAGACGCCGCATCGCATCGCCAAAATGTACGTGGATGAGATTTTCTCTGGTTTGGATTACGCCAACTTCCCTAAGATCACCGTGATCGAAAATAAGATGAACGTCAGTGAGATGGTCCGTGTTAAAGACATCACCGTGACGAGTACTTGCGAGCACCACTTAGTGACGATCGATGGTCGTGCCGCGGTGGCGTACATCCCGCGCGGTAAAATCATTGGGTTGTCCAAAATTAACCGCATCGTGCGCTTTTTTGCTCAGCGTCCACAGGTCCAAGAGCGAATGACTCAGCAGATCTTGGTGGCCTTGCAAACCTTATTGGAGTCGGACGATGTCGCGGTAACGATTGATGCCACTCACTATTGTGTCAAATCTCGCGGCGTGATGGACGCGACCAGCGAAACCACCACCACGGCGTTGGGGGGGATTTTCAAATCGAACCCCGCGACCCGACATGAGTTTTTACACGGTATTCGATAGATAAGTAAAAACCGCTTCTTGTGAAGCGGTTTTTCGTTTTACCCATTTTAAGCGTTACGAGCGCAGACCAAGCGCTTGTTACAGTCGCCACCGCGCGAACCCATATTGAAACAACAAGGACACCAGAGTGAACCTTTCATTTGACCAACTTAACCTCAAAACCGAACTCAAGCAGACCCTAGACTCAATGGGTTACACTGAGATGACGGCCATTCAGCAGCAGGCGTTGCCGCTTATTCTCGACGGGCAGGATGTCATTGGTCAGGGGAAGACGGGCTCTGGTAAAACCGCGACCTTTTCTCTTGGCGTGCTGAACAATCTGAATGTGGGTCGTTTTCGTGTTCAATCATTGGTGCTGTGTCCTACTCGAGAGCTGGCTGACCAAGTGGCGACCGAGATCCGCACGCTGGCGCGAGGCATTCACAATATCAAGGTACTGACGCTGTGTGGCGGCATGCCAATGGGCCCTCAAATTGGCTCATTAGAGCATGGCGCGCATATTTTGGTCGGTACACCGGGGCGTTTGTTGGATCACCTCAGCAAAGGTCGTATCAATCTTGATGAGCTGAACACTCTCGTTTTAGACGAAGCGGACCGCATGCTGGACATGGGTTTTGAAGAGGCCATTGATGCCATTTTGGCTGAGGCGCCAACAGATCGTCAAACCTTGCTGTTTAGTGCCACTTTCCCAACCAACATCGACAGCTTGGCGCACAAAGTGATGCGCGAGCCTAAGATCGTTAAAGTCGAGTCGACCCACCAAAGCAGCACCATTACTCAGCAGTTTTTCCAACTGGAGAGTACCGAGCAAAGAGACGATGCCCTTGAGGCATTGCTTCTGACGCATAAACCTGAGTCGTCAGTGGTGTTTTGCAACACCAAGCGAGAAGTGCAAAACGTGACGGATGAGTTGTCTCAGCGCGGTTTTAGCGTGGTCGAGTTACACGGCGATATGGAACAGCGTGAACGTGAACAAGCTTTGACTCGCTTTGCCAACAAGAGTATTTCTATTTTGGTTGCCACCGATGTGGCGGCGCGCGGATTAGATGTCGATAACCTTGATGCAGTCGTCAACTTTGAGCTGTCACGCGATCCTGAAGTGCATGTTCACCGAATTGGCCGTACCGGTCGTGCGGGCGCAAAAGGGATGGCATTGAGCTTTTTCAGTGAAAAAGAGCAGTACCGCGTAGCGCGAATTGAAGAGTACATGGACATAGAGATCACACCACAATCGGTGCCGGAAAAGCCGATGGAAAGACCTTATTATCCAGCGATGCAAACCATCCAAATCCTCGGCGGTAAGAAGCAAAAAGTGCGCGCGGGCGATATCTTAGGAGCGTTGACCAAACAAGCGGGCATTGATGGCAGTAAGATTGGCAAAATCAACATCCTACCTATGGTGTCGTATGTCGCGGTGACGCATGATGCCGTCAAAACGGCACTAAAACAGCTACAAACCGGTAAGATGAAAGGCCGCACCTTTAAAGCGCGAGTGATGAAATAATCGTCATTACACCCGATGGAAAGACAAAATAGCCAGCAATGACGCTGGCTATTTTTATGGTAATTCAATCAGCCTTCGAACAAATAGAGATAGTGCTCGTAGCCCTGTTTAGCCATCTCCTCAAGCGGGATAAATTTCATCGCCGCTGAGTTCATGCAGTAGCGCAACCCTGTTGGCGCCGGCCCATCTTTAAAAACGTGGCCTAGGTGAGAGTCAGCGAATCGACTGCGTACTTCTGTTCTTGGGTAGATGAGCTTAAAGTCGGTTTTAGTGACAATGTAACGCTCATCGATCGGCTTGGTAAAGCTCGGCCAGCCCGTGCCTGATTTATATTTATCGGTTGATGAAAACAGCGGTTCACCAGTGACGATGTCCACGTAGATGCCAGCTTGTTTGTTGTCCCAATATTCGTTGTCAAATGGGCGCTCAGTCCCTTCCTCTTGGGTCACGTAGTATTGCAGATCGGTTAGGCGAGCTTTGAGTTCGTCATCGCTCGGTTTCGCGTAGGTTGTCACCTCTGATGTCGAGCCACTGGCTTGACCGGAGTTTTGGTTGATCATCTCACGCAGTGTCACTGGGTTTTCGTTGCGGTCTTCACCAAAAATCGAGTCCAGATATTGGTCGCGTCCAGATGCGTAACGATAGTAGTTGTAACGCACTTTACTCTTTTTGTAGTAGTCCTGATGGTACTCCTCTGCAGGCCAGAAGGTATCGAATGCAATGAGCTCTACTTTCAGTGGCTTTTTAAACACGCCTAATTTGTCCACATCGGAGAGGAATTGGCTGGCAATATTGCGCTGTTGTGGGTTGTGATAGAAAATGGCGGGGCGATAGTGACGACCGCGGTCAACAAACGAGCCCTGGTCATCGGTAGGATCGATATGACGCAGCAGCTGATCGAGCACTTGCTCATAGCTTACTTGAGAGGCATCAAAGGTCACCTGAATCACTTCGATATGCCCGGTTTTGCCTGAAGAGACTTGTTTATAGGTCGGATTGTCGAGCGTACCACCGGAATAGCCGGACACCACATCAATCACGCCGTCCAACTTTTCTAGATCCGATTCCGTGCACCAGAAACATCCGCCGGCGAGCGTTGCGGTTTCTATCTGAGCGGTATTCTGAGGGGCGTTCGTTGAGGGGCTATCTCCCGCGCTTTGTGTATGACCAAGAAAAGACGTCGCCACTGCCGCAATGGCAATAAGGGCTAAGGTCACGTGACTGTTCAGTTTCATATCAACCTCGTTGAATTTGACTATCTCTACACAAGACAGAGCCAGTTACGAAAAACTTTCACATAAAATCGTCTCCCTATACTCCTATTCCACCCCCAACGATCAAACTCGCTCCCACAACCCACAACCCACAACCCACAACCCACAACCCACAACCCACAACCCAAAAAAGGCAGCCACGCTGCCTTTCCATCATCCATAATCACTGACTATTAATGTTGCTTAACCCAGAGCCGGGAGCCAACCTGCAGTGATGAGCACTTGCGCGCCGACAATGATAAGTCCAGTCAGCCCACATATGTTCAGCGCTATGTTGCCACCAATGACTTGATAGCCCGCGCTTTGATGCGTTTGCCTTGAGCGCTTCACCATCCATACTGGTAGGAATATCGCCAATACCGCTAAGGCTATCGCCGCGTAACCGAGCGCCATAATAAAGCCTTCAGGATAGAAAAGGGCAAAGCCCATCGGCGGCAAGAAGGTCACGACGCCGATGACCCAACGATTAGGTCGGCGCGTCGATGTTGTCAGCGAGTCGCCGAGGAACTCGAACAAGCCTAAACTGACACCGAGGAAGGAAGTCAGCAGTGCAAGGTCAGCAAACAGGCCGATGGTTTGCGCCAAGTTAGATTGATGGACTTGTTCGCCCAAGGTGCGAATGAGCGCGCTCAGGCCTTGGTTGTCCACCAGCGTACTTTGACTGACGACGCCCAGAGTCACCAACTGCCAAAATAGGTAAATCACCAAGGGGATTGCCGAGCCAATCATAATCGCTCGGCGCAGTGAGGTCGTGTGGCCGTCCAAGTAATTCACAATGGCGGGAATACTGCCGTGAAAACCGAATGAGGTGAAAATCACGGGAATAGCGGCGATGATCAAACCTTGCTCAATCGGAAGACTCAGTAGGTAAGATTGCGTCACATTGGGTGCTAGGAAGGCCAGCACCAACGCCATCGCGAGCAGCTTTACGCTAAAGAGTACGCGATTGACTTTATCCACGGTGCTTGTGCCAATGGTCACCACGACAGCAACAATGAGAGTAAATACAATGGTGGCGACAGCAGGGGAGACCTCAATTGCTGCAATTTGCGCTATACGCTCACCAAACTGCGCGCCACCCCCTGCGATGTAAGCAGCGCAGAGTGCATAGAAGAGAAACATCATGGCAAAACTGGCGAGCCACTTGCCTCGCTTACCGAGAAATTGCTCGGCCAATGTGTGTAGTGTCGCTTTGGCGTCGGCGTGTTGATGTAACTCGACCATCAACAGTGCGGTGTAAGCCATCAGGGCCCACAACACGAGCATGATGAGTAGAGAGGTGGAAAATCCGATCCCAGCGGACGCAAGTGGCAGGGCCAGCATGCCCGCTCCTATGGTGGTACCAGCAATGATCAAAGTACTACCGAAAACCTTTGATTTAGACATGTATGAAATTCTTTACGTGTTATTGGTGTTTGGTTAGAGAATAATGGCGTTAATAGGGGCAGGGTTAGTGCTTTATTTAACTTGATGGCGATTATGTTGGAGCTTTCCCTTGAGATCAAGAGAAATGTACAGATAAAACTCCATTGTTGTACATTATTGTTTACAGTTGGCTGTGTAATGCCTATTCTGGCAGTCATGAAAACGTTTTGCACTGGATCTCAGTGCGCTATCGAGTGCCAAGGGGTTTTACTTTTCAAAAAAGTGTCATATAACAGACGTATAAAGAGACCTGCTTGAGGCTCGAGCAGGGGAAATGAAGAATAAGGAGGTCCTATGAGTGACCAAGCAATCAACGAAGAGAATCTTGAACTCCTCGATGCGATGGAAATCGGGTTTGATTTATCGAACTACGATGAAGAAACCCTCGAACTCGCCAAAGAACTTTTTGGTCAGTAAGTGTTACCCAACCCTCTTTTAGAGAATAGCCAGTGCGGATGCGCTGGCTTTGTGTTTTATGAACTACCTCGCTCACCTACATATCGCGACCGCGTGTGAGTCAAACCTAATGGGAAACTTGCTCGGGGATTTTGTTAAAGGCAATCCCGAGGGGCGTTTTCATCCTTCAGTGGTGGATGGCATTAAGTTGCATCGATTTGTCGATTCGTACACCGATCGCCACCCATTAACCGCGCAGGCAAAGTTGCTTTTCGCCCGTGAAAAAAGGCGTTATGCGCCCATCGCGTTAGATATGTTCTGGGACCATGCGTTAGCCTGCCGCTTTGATGAGTATCATCCCGTCTCGCTTGAGCAATTCAGTCAATCTGCGATGCGCACCGTTCTACGCCAAGCTCAGCAGACAGAGCAGCCACTACCTGAACGTTTTATGCGTGTTGCTAACGCAATGCACCAAGGTCAATGGTTGAGCTCGTATCAAGAGCTCGACAACATCCGCTTTGCACTGAGCCGAATTGCTCAGCGCTCGCCTAGAATGACGCCATTGGGGCATTGCGGTGAGGATTTAAGCCGAGAATCTGCTCACTTAATGGCGATTTTCGACCAATTGTATTCAGACGTGCTCAACGCTGCGCAGAGTTTCTGATAGAATCGCCGACCCGACTCTATTTGGAATTGCACAATGTCTCTATTTACTCAACTTGGTCTTGATTCTTCGCTTGTCGCAGCGGTGGAACGTTTGGGTTTCGATACGCCCACAGCCATACAAGAGCAGGCCATTCCAAAAGTACTGCAAGGGGTCGATTTGTTGGCCGGTGCGCAAACTGGTACGGGGAAAACCGCCGCGTTTGGTTTGCCGATTATCCAACTTTTGAGCCAAGCGGCGTTAAAGCGCGATCCACAAAGCAACGATGTGTTGGCGCTGATCGTGGTGCCAACGCGTGAGTTAGCGCAGCAAGTGTACGACAACCTCAGCGCGTACAACCACACCAGTGAGTTGCACATTGTTACCGCCTATGGCGGCACAAGCATCAATGTACAAACGCGTCACCTCGCCAATGGCTGTGATATTTTGATCGCTACGCCTGGGCGCCTGCTTGATCACCTTTACTGTAAACACATCCAACTTAAGAAAACACGTTACTTGGTGTTGGATGAAGCGGATCGCATGTTGGATATGGGCTTTATGCCGGATATTCAACGCATTCTCAAAGCGACAAACCCGGAGCGTCAAACGCTGTTTTTCTCTGCCACTTTTGATAAACGCATCAAAACGCTGGCGCACAAAATGCTCAATGATCCCCAAGTCGTGCAAGTGTCTCCGGCCAACAGTACCGCTGAGAAAGTGGAGCAGATGGTCTATCCGGTCGACAAAAAACGCAAAGCGGAATTGTTGGCCTATTTGATTGGATCTAAAAACTGGCAGCAGGTGTTGGTCTTTACCAAAACCAAGCAGGGCAGTGATGCCTTGGCCAAAGAGTTAAAGTTAGATGGCATTAAGGCTGCTTCTATCAACGGTGATAAAAGCCAAGGGGCACGCCAACAAGCGCTAGACGATTTCAAATCAGGTAAAGTGCGTGCGTTGATTGCCACGGATGTCGCCGCGCGAGGCTTAGACATTGCGCAATTAGAGCAGGTGGTGAACTTCGATTTACCTTACAAAGCGGAAGACTACATTCACCGGATTGGCCGTACGGGTCGCGCGGGTCAAGCCGGGCTAGCGGTCTCTTTGATGGCAAAAGACGAAGAGTACCTGCTTGAGGCGATTGAGCGTTTGCTTGATCAGCGCTTGCCACAAGAGTGGCTGGCGGGCTTCGAACCAAGTCTGATTGAAGAGATGGAACCTGATCGTGCGCCAAGGAAAAAAAGCCGTTCATCGGAAAAGCGTAAAATGAAAGCCAAGCTGAAAATTCATGCGGGACGCGGACAGAAAAAGGGCTGATCACAGGCGTTAGGTCATCGTGTGGAGTGAATAAAGAATCCTTATCTAGACGATAAAAATAAGTCTCTTTTCTTTTGCCCATTTCCTATTGCACTGACCGACTCATGACCTTACTATCGCCCTGCTTCTTGATGATAGCCAATCCGAGTACATCACATTCTGTTTTGTGGCAAGGCGATAGAGCAACTATCCAAGAGTGACTTTGACTGCGCGTATTGCGCTTTATTGACGCTCCATTGTTCATCGATTTGCTTACCCCTCCAATAGGGCAGCGCGACGAGCAATGCCTAAATTGTTGGAGAAAGCTATCATGGCTAACACACACTCAGTACTTGGTTTTCAATCTTTTGCTTCCCCTGCGATGGCAGCGAGTGAAGCGCAATTCATCGAATCAGCGGTGAGCCAATATGGCGCACCTTTGATGCTCCTCGATTGCGACATCATTCGTGAACGCTACCAAGCGCTAAGCCGTGCACTGCCGAATGTCACCTTGCACTTCGCACTTAAGCCACTGCCACACCCTGCTGTTGTTCGCACTCTGCTTGAAGAAGGGGCGAGTTTTGACCTTGCCACTACCGGCGAAGTGGAATTGGTGGCCGAGCAGGGCGTGCCTGCTGAGCGCACGATTCATACTCACCCAATCAAACGTGATGCCGATATCCGTGATGCCTTAGCGTACGGTTGCAACGTGTTTGTGGTCGACAACTTGAACGAGTTGGCGAAGTTTAAGCCTTATCAAGATGAAGTTGAGCTGCTAGTGCGCTTGAGTTTTCGCAACAATGAAGCGTTTGCCGATTTGTCGAAGAAATTTGGTTGCACGCCAGAGCAAGCACTCGTGATCATTGAGACAGCGCAAATGTGGAATATTCGCATTAAAGGACTCTCTTTCCACGTGGGTTCACAAACGATGAACCCGCAGAAATACGTCGACGCGATTCACGCCTGCCGTGATGTCATGGACAAAGTGGTGGCGAAAGGGCTTCCGGCACTGAGTACTTTAGATATCGGCGGAGGTTTCCCAGTGTGCTATACACAAAAAGTGATGCCGATTGATGAGTTTTGCCAACCGATCAACCAAGCACTTGCTACCCTACCAGAAACAGTGCAGGTGATTGCTGAGCCAGGACGTTTTATTGTGGCAGAGGCAGTAACCAGTGTGGCATCGGTGATGGGCCAAGCGGAGCGTGAAGGTCAGATGTGGTACTACCTAGACGATGGTATCTATGGCTCGTTCAGTGGTCTCATGTTTGATGATGCGCCTTACCCAATGGCGGTACTGAAGCAAGGTGGCGAGATGATGCCAAGCGTACTGGCAGGTCCAACCTGTGACAGTATTGACGTGATTGCGGAAAACATCATGCTACCGATGCTCGAAAATGGTGACTTGGTGGTGGGCCGCATGATGGGTGCGTACACTAGTGCGACCGCGACCGACTTCAACTTTTTCAAACGTGCGACTACGGTGTTGATCAACGAGCATCGTGTACAAGACGAGCGTATGATTGGCTAATAGCCAGAGTGCGGCTTGAGCGGTACTCTAATCAAGACAACCATTATCGAAACATGAATACAACAAAGGGAGCGTCAGCTCCCTTTGATCATTTAAGGCTTTTAGTTTAGATACTTTAGACTGAACAAAGTGTTCTGATTAGGCGTATTGAGCGATCTGTCCTTCCCAGCGACGTTTTTGTGCGGCGAGATCCTGTTTCAACTGTTGATAGCGCAGTTTTAAGAGGGATTGCTCGTAGCGCTCAACCATGTTGCTTTTCTTCGCTTCGAGGACCTGCTTCTTCACCTCGTAGTAGTCGGTCATTTTGCTCATCAACTGCTCAAACTCTTTGTTGAGCGTATCGCTGATGAGGCTCGCATTTGGCATAGAGCGAATGTTAGATTTGGCTCGCTCTAGCGTCATTTTTGCGCGCGCTTTCTCTATCTTAATCTTGGGAGTCACGCGAAGTTTCTCCGCCAATCCTACCCATTCACAACTTTTGATTAGCCACTTAGTTGGATCGTACTGCCACCAATGAATACCATTGCGGTAGTCATTTTCAAAGATGTGGTGGTAGTTGTGGTACCCCTCGCCAAACGTGAAGAACGCGAGAATCCCGTTGTCACGTGCGGTGTTCTTGTCCGTGTAAGGTTGAGCGCCCCAGATGTGCGCCAATGAATTAATGAAGAAGGTGGAGTGGTGACTCAGCACCAAACGCACGACGCCCACCATCAACACCATGCCCCAAACATCGCCATATAGAAGGCCAAGGCCCACAGGAATACCAAGGTTGGTCACCAACGCGAGTAAGAGATAGTGTTTGTGTTGCCACATCACGATCTTATCTTTCTGTAAGTCGCGGCAGTTGGCGTAATCGGCGTAGATCTCTTGATTGTAGTTTCTTAGCATCCAGCCAATGTGAGAAAACCAAAACCCGCGTTTGGCCGAGTATGGATCTTTGTCATTGTTGTCGACGTGTTTGTGGTGGACGCGATGGTCAGAACTCCAATGGAGGATACTGTTTTGCAGAGCAAAAGCACCACCGAGCGCAAACAGCAATCGGATAGACCAGTGACCTTGGTAGGTTTTGTGGGACCACAAGCGATGATAGCCTGCAGTAATGGAGAGATTACAAAACGAGTACGTCACCACCAGCCAGAACCAGTGTTGCCACTGATAACCAAACTCGATGCCATACCACGGAGCGGCAATCGCAGCGACTAAAAAGGTAGAAACAAACAGTAAAACATTGACCCAAATGAGAGGCGGCTTTTCCTTAATCGACATGATGCAAACCTTCAGCTAACACGTGTTCGCCAGAATAGTCAGCGTACACGTGTAAGTCAAACGAAAGTTGAAAGGACTGAGAGCTAAATCTGTAACAGAGTAATTCACTGTTTTGTTTGCAAAGTGAACCCAATAGGCCCGGATTTATTGCTTATCTTTGACAGGATGTTTGGCTTTTTGTTAAATGTTCAATAGTATGAATGTGTAATTCATCCTTACAGGAAGTAATAAGGAACTATAAATGGAAATAAAAGTAGCGGAATATAGCGACTTCGAGCGTATAGCAGGATTGCATGCAAAAAGTTGGCAACGCTTCTATTCTGGCATCCTATCTAAAGCGTATCTCGGAGAAGAGGTACAATCCGAACGTAAAATCATCTGGCAAACGCGCTTAACCAATCCACCGTTCAATCAAGCGGTGTATGTGATTGAAGAAGGTGGGCTATTGTGCGGCTTTGTGTGTGGTTTTGGTAATCATGATTTTGAGCGCGGCACCATCATTGATGCCCTTCATGTGGATGACTACTTTCGCGGTCGCGGTATTGGCCTGACACTACTCAAAGCGATTGCCGATTGGGCACGTCAATATTTCCCTGATAACGGCGTGTATCTTGAAGTACTCAAGGGGAATCAGCAGGCGATTGATTTCTATGAGCATATTGGTGGTCAGTTAGCACAAGAGAGGCTATGGAATGCCCCATGTGGTACTCAAGTTCCAGAGCTGGTTTATACCTGGCCATCGCCCGACGTTTTGTATCAACAAGTTGATAACTTATTGCAAAGGCGTTTAGTTACAAACTGATACACAATACGGTATCGCTCTGATACTTCTCGGACAGAAGCGATGTGAATTGTGTTTATGTTCATGATGAACCTATTTCATTTCATTAGCGGTTTATCATGAAAAAGACGTTAATCATCACTGCGCTCACCAGTGCGCTTTTTATTACAGGTTGCAACGATTCTTCTACGGCTGCCCAAGGTGGATCAGCGCCGTTAGTGGTCGTTGAACCTGTCACTGAAATTTCCTACCAAGAAAGCAAATCCTACATTGGCCGCGTGGAGGCGGTGGAAGACACCAACATCACGGCACAAGTGACAGGCTACCTTAAAGCGCGCCATTTTGACGAAGGGCAGATGGTGGCAAAAGGTCAGCTGCTTTTCACTATCGAACCTTCTTCATTTGAAGCGCAATTGGCGAGTGCTAAAGCAAGCTTGGCGCAGGCCAACGCCGCGCTGAAAAAAGCGCAACTCGATTTCGAACGCGGGAAAAACCTCTTGCCCAAAGGCAGTATCTCGCAGTCAGAATTTGACAATTTGAATGCCAACTTGCTTGGCGCGCAAGCACAAGTTGAAGCAGGCAAAGCGCAAGTCAACTTGGCTGAGGTCAATCTCTCGTATACCCAAATTCGCGCACCGTTTTCGGGTCGCATCAGCGAGAGCCACTTCAGCACCGGCGATCTGGTCTCTCCGCAAAGTGGTGTGCTGACAACGCTCGTCAGTCTTGACCCTGTCCACACCGCGTTTAGCGTCAGTGAACGTGAACGCTTAGCCCTCGGGATGGATTCAATCAAAGGCGATGGCCGTGAAGGGGCCCACTCTGTCGAAGTACAGGTGCTGCTTGAAAACGGTCAACCTTTCGACCACTTTGGCGAGCTGGACTATTTAGGGAATCGTATTGATCTCAACACAGGCACTATCGCGATGCGCGCGCGTGTGCCAAACCCTGATTATCGCTTGCTTCCCGGGCAACATGTGCGTGTTGAGTTGCGAGAGAAACAAGCAAAGCCGGCGGTAGTGGTGGCAAGACGTGCAGTACAAACCGACTTAGAAGGGCACTTTGTTATGATCCTAGCAAAGGGGAATATTGCTGAGCGCCGCAACGTGACGCTTGGTCAGCAAACACCGCAAGGGGTGATCATTCGAGATGGCGTGATGGCTGGCGAGCAGGTAATTACCCAAGGTCTGCAACGTGTCCGTAATGGCGTGCCTGTCCATGTTTCACCGCAAGATGAAACGTCGACAAATGCGACGCAATCGTAAGGGGGCAGGATGCTGAGTCGTTTCTTTATCCAGCGCCCTAAGTTCGCGCTGGTTATCTCGATCATATTAACCTTAGCTGGTGCGATTGCATTGGCAATCTTGCCGGTGGCTGAGTACCCGAAAATTAGTCCCCCTTCGGTCAGCGTGAGCGCGTTTTACACCGGGGCGAGTGCCGAAGTTGTTGAGCAAGCCATTGCCGATCCGATAGAAACCTCGGTTAACGGCGTTGAGAACATGATCTACATGTCATCAAAAAGCGCTAACGATGGTTCGTACAGTCTCAATGTCACCTTCGATGTCGGAACCGATCCAGATATGGCGCAGGTGAACGTGCAAAACCGTGTCTCGCAGATTGAGTCCAAGTTGCCCCAAGAAGTCCGTATGGTCGGGGTGACGGTGAAAAAGCGCTCGCCCGATTTGCTGATGGTGCTTAACTTCTACTCACCCGATGGCAAGTATGACGATCAGTTTTTGATCAACTACATTAACCTCAACGTTAAAGATCAGCTCGCGCGAGTGAAAGGCATCAGTGAAGTGAACGTTATTGGAGGAGGCGAATACGCAATGCGTGTTTGGCTCGATCCAGACAAGATGGCTAACCTGAAACTGACCACATCGGATGTCTACGCCGCACTCAGTGAGCAAAATGTGCAAGTGGCTGCCGGTCGAGTGGGGGCTGCTCCATATAGTGAAACTCAGGAAGTGCAGTTTAACCTAGTCACTAAAGGGCGTTTGGAGAGCGTTGAAGAGTTTGAGCACGTGGTGCTGCGCGCTAACCAGGATGGGGCGACGGTCTATCTGAAAGATGTGGCAAGAGTGGAACTGGGCAAAAAGTTTTACGATGGAAGCGGTCAGTTCCGTGACCGCGATGCGTCGATTGTCGCGTTATCACTGCAATCGGATGCCAATGCGCTGGAAAGTGGTCAAGCGGTGATGGATTTGCTTGAACGCATGAGCGCCAACTTCCCAGAAGGCATGGCGTATGAGACCAGTTATGACACCACAGTGTTTGTCGCTGAATCGATCAAAGGGGTGGTCAAAACCTTAATTGAGGCGATTTTGTTGGTGATTGCGGTGACCTACCTGTTCTTAGGCAGCGCGCGAGCCACCTTGATTCCGGTCTTTGCCATTCCGGTCTCCTTGATTGGTACTTTTGCCATCATGCAAGCGACGGGCTTTACGATTAACACCGTCACCTTGTTTGGTTTGATTCTGGCTATCGGTATTGTGGTTGATGACGCAATTTTGGTCATCGAAAACGTGGATACCACGATGGTGAAAGACCCGACCATTTCCCCGCGTAAAGCCACTTTGCTGGCGATGAAAGAGGTGACAGGGCCGATCATTACCTCGACACTGGTGTTGCTGGCGGTGTTCTTACCTGTTGCTATGTTGCCGGGTATTACCGGCATTATGTACCGTCAGTTCGCGTTAACCATCTGTATCTCTGTGGTAATTTCGTCGATCAACGCGCTGACCCTCTCGCCGGCACTCTGTTCTTTGGTGCTCAAACAGGGCGGAGGCAATACCGCCCGTTGGTTTAACGTCTTCAACCGCGGGTTAGATAAAGTGACGCATCGCTATGGTCAAATCGCGGGTTTCTTGGTGAAAAAGACCGTCTTACTGGCCGGATTCTTTGTTGTTGCCGTGGTGGCGGTCGGCTTTTTCGCTAAAACGACCTCTACCGCCTTTGTTCCCCAAGAGGACAAAGGCATCTTATTGATCAATGTCCAGTTGCCTGACTCTGCATCTTTGTCGAGGACCGAGGCGGTCACGGGGTCGCTGATTGATTTGGTCAGCCAGGAGCCGGGCGTAGATGGCGTGACGGTAGCGAATGGCTACTCCTTTATGACCGGTGCCGCAGCGTCAAACGGTGCATCTCTGTTTGTTAAACTGCACGATTGGAATACGCGCAATGCGCTCACAGGTGATCACAGTGCCAATGCGATCGCCCAGCGGATCAACGGAAAAGCTTCGATGACACTACCGCAGGCGGTTGTATTCGCAATGGGACCGCCCGCCGTGCCAGGCATGGGCGCCGCGTCTGGGTTTGAGTTCGTACTCGAAGACACGTTGGGACGTAGCCGAACCGATCTGGCGCTGGTCATGGGGCAGATGATTGCAGCGGCCAATAAGCAACCTGAGATCGCGTATACCTTCAGTACCTTTAGGGCGAACGTACCGCACTATTACGTCGATATTGATCGCGAAAAAGCGCAGCAATTGGGTGTACCGTTGTCGTCAGTATTCCAGACGCTGCAAGGCAACCTGGGTTCACTCTATGTCAACGACTTCACCATGTTCGGTAAAAACTTCCGCGTCACGATGCAAGCCGATGGCGAGCATCGCCGCGGCATGGACGATTTGCAGCGTTTCCATGTGCGCAGTCAGTCGGGAGAGATGGTGCCGCTGAGTACTTTGGTTAGCTACGAGCAGGTGTTTGAGCCCGATGTGGCATGGCGTTACAACATGTACCGCAGCGCCATTATTCAAGGACAACCGGCACCGGGTTACTCCAGTGGCGATGCGATTGCAGCGATGGAGCGAGTCGCTGCGGAAGTGTTACCACAAGGCTACCAATACGAGTGGACAGGCATGGCCTACCAAGAAGTCTTAGCCGGTAACCAAGCGATCTTCGCGTTCGCGCTGGCGTTGATTTTTATTTACTTATTCATGGTGGCGCAGTACGAAAGCTGGAGTATTCCACTGGCGATCATCTTGGTTGTGCCGGTTGCAACGCTCGGCTCGTTCTTGGCGTTAAACCTTGCCGGAATGCCACTCAATCTTTATGCGCAAATCGGACTGGTGCTGCTGATTGCCTTGGCGGCGAAGAACGCCATTTTGATTGTCGAGTTCGCTAAGGTCGAGCGCGAAGAGAAAGAGTCACCGATCGATGAGGCGGCAGTTCAGGGCGGTAAGCTGCGTTTTCGCGCCGTTAATATGACGTCTTGGTCGTTTATCTTGGGTATCTTCCCATTGATCTTTGCCAATGGTGCGGGCCACATCAGTCAAAACTCGTTAGGTGTTTCTCTTATCGGCGGGCTGTTGTGTGTTCTACTTGCAGGTACTTTCTTAATCCCAGGTTTCTACGCTTTGGTGCAGAGGCAGAGGGAAAAAGTACATGGTGGCCCGACGAAATTGATTCCGCTGGATGATGAATAACTTGGATTTCACATACGGTTGAATGCATAAAAAACGCTCTGCCATGTGGCAGAGCGTTTTGCTTTGGATGAACTTAGCGAGTAAGGCTAATTACTTAGCTGTCGCCGCTTCAAGCTGCTTCAGTTTACCTTGAAGCATCATCACGTTCTGGTTGAAGTTACCTGGGTTCAACACTTGGCTTGCTTGGAACGGGTACTGGTTGATCGTTGCCAAGAATGGTGCGATCTGCTGTTGTACCGGAACAAACAACCACATGTTATCTGCCATCCAACGTAGGTACAGACCAGATTCGTGTGGTGCTTTTTCAAATGGGTCAGCGCGTAGGTGAACAATTGAAGGCCAGTTGGTTTGGAAACGTACGCCGTCAGCGATGTTACCTTCCATATGCGCAAACTGAACTTTAAAGTCATTCCAACGAACAGCATCTAAGTCACTGTTAGCTGAGAAGTAAAGTAGAGACTCACGAGGACCTTTCTCTTCTTTGCCTTCAAAGTAAGGTAGGAAGTTGTAGCCATCTAGGTGTACACGCCAGTTCTTACCGTTGTATTTCGCACCCTTATCTGATTTTAGCTTATCTACGACTTTGTCATCGCCAGCCGCTGCAAGTAGCGTTGGGATCCAGTCTTTGTGAGACATGATGTCGTTGATCTTAGTACCAGGTTCGATTACGCCAGGCCAACGAACCAATTGAGGTACACGGAAACCGCCTTCCCAAGTGGTGCCTTTTTCGCCGTGGAAGAAGGTTGCACCGCCGTCTGGCCATGTGCCTGTTTCAGCACCGTTGTCGGTTGAGTAGATAACGATCGTGTTGTCAGCAACACCCAGTTGATCGAGCTTGTCTAACAGCACACCAACGTGATCATCGTGTTCTAACATACCGTCAGCGTAGATAGAGATGCCTGATGCGCCTTGGTATTTCTCTTGTAGACGAGTCCAAACGTGCATACGTGTGGTGTTGTGCCAAATGAAGAAAGGTTTGTCCGCCTTAACTGCACGCTCCATGAAGTTCAATGATGCGTCTAGGAACTCTTCGTCTGCCGTTTCCATACGCTTACGCGTCATTGGGCCTGTATCTTCAATCTTACCGTCAGCCGTTGACTTAATAACGCCACGTGGAGCGTATTTTGCGCGGAACTCGGGATCTTTCGGGTAGTAGTAGGTCTCTGGCTCTTCTTCTGCGTTTAGGTGGTAAAGGTTACCGAAGAATTCGTCAAAACCGTGCGCAGTAGGAAGGTGTTTGTCTTGGTCACCCATGTGGTTCTTACCGAACTGAGCAGTCATGTAGCCCTGTTCTTTAAGAAGATCTGCAATGGTTGGAGCCCAATCAGGAATACCGTGATCTGAACCTGGCATACCGATAGTCAGAAGACCAGTACGGAACGGTTCTTGACCTGTCAAGAAGGCAGCACGACCTGCAGTACAAGATTGCTGACCGTAGTGGTCAGTAAACAGTGCACCCTCGTTAGCGATACGGTCGATGTTTGGGGTTTCGTAACCCATCATGCCGTTGTTGTATGCACCGATGTTGAAGATACCAACATCGTCACCCCAGATCGCTAGGATGTTCGGTTTATCCGCAGCGACAGCCATGGTAGACGTAGCGATTGCCGCGACACCCATAGCCAGTTTGCTTAGATGGTTAGCCATAAGGACTCCAATAGTTATGTGAGTTGTGTAGAACAAAGACTTTGCTCTTATCGCCATACAATAGTAGCCAAATTTGTGAAAGTCTCTTTATAGTTAATATAACCTAAGGTTATGCGCACTTTTTAAGTTGCTGATTTAACGGCATTAAATGATTAATTGACCTTTCGTTCTGTAAAGTTAATGGCGAGATGTGAGAGCAGGTTCAATTATTTCGGTGATGAAGTGAAGTCGAATAACCTTAACGCGTATGATTTAAATAGATTTATTTGAGGTTGGAGAAACTATGTCCATAGGGATATCAGTAAGCAACAAACTGAGATGTTTTTTACAATGTTTGACCCATTTGGGACTCATGATGACTGGCGTTCTCTCATTTCCCTCCAACGCAGAGTTCCAGTACGTTGGCTCTGAGGCTTGTATCGATTGTCACCAAGAGCCTTATACTGCATGGCAGGGTTCTCACCATGATATGGCGATGCGCCATGCTAAATTCGATTCAGTGCTCGGTGATTTCCAAGATGCGAGCATGACGCACAATGGGAAAAAATCTCGGTTCTACAAAAAAGACGAAGAATATTGGGTCACCTTGGAAGGACCAAACGGTGAAATGCAAGATCATCAGATTCTTTATACCTTCGGTTTTGACCCTTTGCAGCAGTACATGGTTGCCTTTGATGATGGCCGAGTACAACTGATTCCCTATGCATGGGATTCAAGACCTAAATCAGGTGGTGGACAGCGCTGGTTTCATCTTTACCCAGATACGACGCCCACCGATGAGTTCTATTGGACCAATAGTGGCCAAAACTGGAACTTTATGTGCGCTGATTGTCACTCTACTAACCTCAAGAAAAATTATGATGCCGAGAGCAATCAATACAACACGACTTGGTCAGAAATCAATGTCGGCTGTGAAGCGTGCCACGGCCCGGGAAGTGAACACGTTGAGCAAGCAACGCAGTATGCCAATCAGCCGCGCAGCGAATGGTCAAAGCAGAGTGCCCACCTTGGCTTTGATCGTGATTTAGGCCAATCCGTGGTCAATTGGGTTTATCAAGAAGGGCATTCGACCTTACAGCCAGACGCAATCGTACCGACAGCGCAAGTGCAAACTTGCGCCCAGTGCCACAGCCGTCGGACCCAGTTAAATGAGACGGGCGATCACGTGAACGGATCGTTTTTTGATAAGTACCGCTTAAGCTTGATCACACCAGAGCTTTATCACCATGATGGCCAAATTTACGATGAAGATTATGTATACGGGTCGTTATTGCAGTCGCAGATGGCGAGAAAGGGTGTAACGTGCAGTAATTGCCATGATCCGCACAGTGCGAAGTTGAAAGTGGCGGAAGAGGCCGTTTGTGCACAATGCCACCTAGCTTCTGAGTATACCCCAGAGAAGCACACCTTCCATGCTGCAGGCAGTGAGGCGTCGAAATGCACGACGTGCCACATGCCAGAGACGACGTATATGCAGGTGGATCCAAGGCGCGATCACAGCTGGCACGTGCCGCGCGCCGACATTGCCAAGCATATTGGTACGCCTAATGTCTGTACCTCCTGTCACACAGATCAAAGTGCGCAGTGGGCGGACGAGCAAGTCGGCGCGTGGTTCCCAGACTCTCCTTATCGAAATCAGCAACATTTTGCCGTGGCTTTTTACGCCGATGAGATTGGGCATCAAGGCAGCGCCGATGCGCTAGCCTACAGCGCGCAAGATGCCTCGTTGGCGCCAATTATTCGCGCCTCTGCGCTAGAGCGTATGGCGGGAAATCAGAGTCAAAATACGTTGATTTCGCTCGCCCGAGCAGTCAAACACGACAATGAGATGATTCGCCTTGGCGCCATTGAAGGGGCGTCGGGGTACGAGTTTGCTGATCAGTGGAAAATACTCTCACCGCTGCTTAGTGATCCAGTCCTTGCCGTGCGAACCGAAACCGCCGCCGCGTTAGTCAGTGGCTATTTGTCGATGAGTGCGGAACAAAAAGCGCAATTGAAACCGGCGCTTGAGGAGTATATCGAGATTCAACGCTTTAACGCCGATCGCGGCTTTGGTCGCGTTAATCTTGGCAATGTGCACCGTCAGATGGGCGACAGTGTGCAGGCCGAACGTTTGTATCAGCAAGCCATCCAAATTGAGCCGTATTTTGAGAACAGTTACATCAACTTAGCCGATCTTTACCGCACTCAAGGCGACGAGAGTAAAGCACGTGAGGTGCTGCTGAGTGGTCTTACTGCGCAGCCCAACTCCTCGATCATCCCTTACAGCCTAGGGTTATCCTTGCTTCGCAGCGGCGATCGAGCAAAGGCCAATGATTATCTGGCCATGGCAGCCAAAGGCGCGCAAACCAATGCCCAATATTGGTATGTGTACGGTCTTGCCCTTGAGGGCAGCGATGTAATGGCTGCCAGTCAGGCGCTCAATCAAGCGTATCAAGTGGGCGGTAACCCTCAACATCTTTATGCCCAGTGTGAAGTCTTAGCGCGCAACCGACACAGCGCTGAGGTAGACGATGCCCTCAAGGCGTGTCTGGGCACATTGGCGCAAGTGGTCCCCCCAGAGGTGGTGGGGCAACTGCGCGCGCGGATTGGATTAACGCCTTAGTAAGGGGCGAAGTATGACAGGTATAACCAATAGTTATAGGGTAAATCGCTAGGATAGGGCAGATGCCATACGGTCTCATTGGAGACGATCGAGTAGCAGCAACATTGCGGTTAAATAGAGTGGAGCACAAAATGAATCAAGCACAGCAGGCCATTGCCGCCCTGATTGAACAAACAGAGAAGAGTGTTATCGGGCAAAGCCACGTCGTACGCGCATTGGTGATTGGTTTATTGACCAATGGTCACATCTTGTTAGAAGGCTTACCGGGTACGGCGAAAACACGCTCGGTCAAATCGCTGGCGAACCTTCTTAATACACGCTTTGGCCGCATCCAATTTACGCCAGACTTGTTGCCTTCCGATGTGACGGGCACTGAGGTGTATCAAGAAATCGATGGCCATCACCAACTCCACTTCCAACCGGGTCCGATTTTCAATTCGATTGTTTTGGCTGATGAAGTGAACCGCGCGCCGGCAAAAGTGCAGGCGGCGCTCCTTGAGGCAATGGCCGAGGGCACGATCACGGTCGGCGATAAAACGCACACCTTACCTGAGCTATTTATGGTGCTCGCGACGCAAAACCCCGTCGAGCAAGAGGGGACCTACCCCTTACCAGAAGCGCAAATGGACCGCTTTATCATGAAAGTGACGGTCGACTATCCAGAAGACGAAGCGGAGCGAGACATTATCCGCCTTGTACGCAGCGAGGAGTTGGGTGCGGCCAATCGTGCGACCCCAGATTTAAATACAATTGAAGTCAAGCATGTGTTGGACGCGCGCAAACAACTGCCATCCATTACCGTCGGCGAGATGGTAGAAAATTATATCGTGGCACTGGTGATGGCAACGCGTAAACCCGAGCGCTACGGAGAAACAAACCTCGCTCAGTGGATCGAGGTGGGCGCGAGCCCACGTGCGTCAATTGCGCTTGATAAGTGCGCGCGCGCAAGCGCTTGGCTCGCAGGACGTGACCACGTCACGCCAGACGATGTGCGAAGCGTTGCACCTGCGGTGCTCGGTCACCGCTTTACCTTGAGTTATGATGCGTTGGCCGATGGTGTTGATCATCAACGCGTGGTCAATGAACTGCTTGATTGTGTAGCGATTGGATAAGTAAGGGGCAGTGATGGCTAAGCCGACATTAGCACCGAAATCACAAGGGCTCGACCCAAGGCTCTACAGTGATTACGCCACGTTAGTACGCCTGCAAGCTCAAGCACAATCCTTCACGCTGCTGCCGCATTTAAAATCGGCCAGCGTATTGGCGGGGCGCAATACGTCACTGTTTCGTGGCCGTGGGCTCAACTTTGAAGAGCTGCGCCATTATCAGTTAGGCGATGACATTCGCAACTTGGATTGGAAAGTGACCCTGCGCACCGGTAAGCCTCATTTACGAAGCTATACCGAAGAGAAAGATCGTAACGTGATGATCTGCGTTGACCAACGAAGTTCGATGTATTTCTCTTCTGTGCAGGTGATGAAATCTGTGGTGGCCGCGGAAGTGGCTGCCTTGTGTGCTTGGCGCGTCCTTAAAGATGGCGATCGGGTCGGTTTTTCCCTCGCCTCTAGCCAGTCTATTGTGCACAGCAAATCTCAGCGCAGCCAAAATCAACTGCTTGGTCAGCTCAAACACCTGGTTAAGGCCAACCAAGCGCTCAATGTGGACAGTACCGATACTGCGTCCGTGAGCTTTTCCCATTGGATGGAGCAACTGCAACGCATGCGCTTAAAACAGACCACTATTATCATGATCAGTGACTGGCACGACTGCCAAGATCATGATGTTGATCGTCTTAAGCAGCTCCAACAACACAATGATGTGCTCGCGGTGATGGTCAGTGATCCCTTAGAGCAATCACTGCCGTCCCGATTGGCCACAATGAATTGGGTGGTTGGCGATGGCGAATACCAGTTGAATCTCGATAGTCGCAATAAGCTCTCCCAAGCTAATTTAGAATTAGAGCAACGGATGAAAAGTCAACGTCAATCGCTCAGTCGTTTGATGGCGTCGAAAAAGTTGCCGTATATTGAATTGGCCACCGACGGTGAACACATTGCGCAGTTTCAGCGCCGTGTAGGAGGGCGAGGATGAGTATGACACATACGCCACCAAGCACCTACATTTTGCGTGATTTGCACGACGTCGCCGTGCCCGCGAGCATCAGCTGGTGGCCACAAACCTTAGGTTGGAAACTCGTCGCGCTGTTTATCCTGCTCACTGCGCTGTATGGCGGCTACCGCTATGCGCGCTTTTGGTGGCGCAATCGCTACCGCCAAGAAGCGCTGAACGCCATTGCAAGGCTTGAACTGAACGATCCCCAGTTTGCTACGCAGCTCTTTCACATCATCAAAGTGGTGCTGGTCTATCTAGATGGCCGCAACAGTCCGTTATTTGGCGCGCCCTTTACGGATAAGCTCAATGCCATTTGTGTGGATGCGCCGTTTGACGCCTCGCTTGCTGAGCGTTGGATGAATCATTTAGTTAATCCCGCGGCGCCACTTAGCGCTCACGACAAACAAGCGCTGATTGCGCAATCGAAACAGTGGCTGAGTCGTCATCAGGAGCGCGCACGATGAATAGTTGGCAAAGTCTTTTATCCATTAGTGGCTTTCAGTTCTCTTACCCCGCTTGGTTTGTGGTGTTGCCGCTGCCACTACTTATCCATTGGTGGGCACCGGCTTATCGCACCAAGCAGATGGCGACCAAAGTGCCATTTTTTAACCTTTTGGTTGAAGCAATGGGCGAGGCGCCAAGTCAAGGGGCAAGTCAGCTTAAACCGACTTGGTGGCAGCGTGCGACGTTGCTGCTCTCATGGGTGCTGGTGGTGATGGCGCTTGCTAAACCGACGGTGTTGGGCGAACCACAAGTGAGAGAAAGTATCGGCCGTGATGTGATGGTGGTGGTCGATTTATCCGGGTCGATGGCGGAAACTGACTTTACCAGTACCTCAGGTCAAAAAGTCTCCCGTCTTGATGCCGCAAAAGAAGTGCTGGAAGAGTTTGCGCAATCGCGCCAAGGGGACCGACTAGGCTTAATTCTGTTTGGTGACGCAGCGTTTGTGCAAACACCGTTTACCGTTGACCATGACGTGTGGCTTGAACTCTTGTCGCAGACCGATGTGGCGATGGCTGGGCAAAGCACCCACCTTGGCGATGCGATCGGTTTGGCGATCAAAGTGTTTGAACAAAGTGACAGTAACACGCAAACAGGCGACGAGGCTCGCGCACGCGAAAAAGTGGCGATCGTCCTCACCGACGGGAACGACACTGGCAGCTTTGTTGAACCCATCGATGCGGCAAAAGTCGCCAAAGCAAAAGGGGTTCGTATCCACGCTATTGCGATGGGCGATCCGCAAACGGTGGGTGAAACTGCGCTGGATATGGAGGTGATCGAACGGATCGCCAGTGAATCCGGTGGACGTGCGTTTGAAGCGCTTGACAGGGCGGCGCTTAGTGATGCCTATCAGATCATTTCAGACATCGAACCCGAACTGTTTGAAAGCCTGACCTATCGGCCGAAACAGAGCATTCATCATCAGCTCATCGCCGTGGTTGTGGTGATCTATTTACTCGCGTTTGCGCTGGCGACAAGTAAGCGCATTCATCGAGCGCGCCGCTCACAGTCAGGAGGTCAAGGTGTTCGATAGCCAGCTGTGGGTACAGTTTTTTACCCAGTTTCATTTTATTCGTCCTTTTTGGTTGTTAGCACTCGTTCCGATGTTGCTGCTGCTTTGGCTGCGTTGGCGAGAAGAGAGTCAACCGAGTTGGCAGGAAGTCTTACCAGCGCACCTTAGAAAGGCGTTAACCATTGGTGATATAGGGTGGCGCAAGCAGCTACCCCTCAAACTGTTGGTGATGATCGTCACTTTGGCGATTGTGGTGTGCGCAGGTCCTTCATGGCAGCGCGAGGCGTCGCCGTTTGGCGAAGATCGTGCAGCGATGCTGGTGGTACTCGATAGCAGTGATACCATGTTGGAAACCGATGTTGCGCCAAGTCGACTGGAACGTGCGAAACATAAAATTCGTGACTTGTTAGCCCTACGAAGTGGTGGCAGCACCGGACTGCTCGTGTTTGCGGGTAGTGGTCACACTGCTATGCCCTTGACACAAGATGTCGCGGTATTTGCGCCATTTTTAGCCGCGATCGAACCAAGCATCATGCCCGAATCGGGTAAGAATGCCGATACCGCCTTGGCGCTGATCGATGATCAGCTCAATCAGCAACCGGGCTCAACAGTGCTATTGGTCAGTGATGGTGTCACGCCGAGTGCTATTGATGCCTATCAACGCTTTTTTGTTGAGCGTCCTTATCAGCTCGTCATTCTGGCGGCGGGCAATGAGCAAGTGGCGAGCACCAGTCAGGCAAAATCCTCCCTCGACCTTCAGTCACTCAATCAGTTGGCGGATGCTGTCGGCGGAAGACTGGTTGAAATGAGTATTGATGAAAGCGACGTCGAGCGGATCAACCGTTACGTTGAGCGTAATATGCAAATGAACGGCGATTCGGCGATGCCTTGGCAAGACATGGGGTATTGGCTATTGATTCCCGTAATGTTGCTAATGTTGTTGTGGTTTAGAAAAGGCTGGCTGGTCCAGTGGTGTTTGGCGCTGACATTGCTTGGCCCGGTCGGCCTGCCATCGCCAGCGTTGGCGCAAACTGTTTCGACACATGCCGAATCACCCGTATACGTTGAAGTACCGACCATGCTTGATGAGGCGGCGCAGTGGTGGTGGGATCTCTGGTTAACCCCTGATCAGCAAGGCCAGCGCTGGTTTAACCGCGGCGACTATTTGCGTGCAGCCAAACATTATCAAAGCCCGTTGCATAAAGGCGTGGCCTATTACTACGCCGCTGAGTACAAGCTCGCCCATACGGCGTTTCTTTCGATGCAAAATGATCAGCGTGATGAATTGCACTATCTTGGTTTGTACAACGCCGCCAGTGCCTTGGCGCGTCAACGGGAATATTTAGCTGCGCGCAACTTGCTCAATGGTTTGCTTGATGACGAGAATCTGCCTGAAGCGCTAAGAAAAGACGTGCTCAATAACCGCAATGTGTTGGCTGGGATCGTTGAAGAGATTAACCGCTTAAGCGAGAGCCAGACCAGTGTGTCCGATGGGTTGGAAGACTCGTATGAGTTGTCTGATAACCCTCAAACCGCCGATGGCGCCGAAGAGAATACCGTTGAAGAGCTGCTCAACAAAGAGAGCTTAAACGCCCGCGAGATTTTAGGCAGTGATGAGCTCGCGGATAAGTGGCTAAAACGAGTGGAAGCGGATCCCAAACGTTTCTTACGCACGAAATTTTATCTTCAGCAGCAATCGGCGCAGGGAGAGTCTCAATGAAATCCATCATGGTTTGGCTAACGTGTGCCTGTTTCGCCGCTTTAATGTCGACAAGCGTGCATGCCCAGACGTTTGGCGGTAAACAGCGCAGCGCACAAGTCGAAATCCGCGCTTGGCTAGGTGACGAACAAGCACCAAGCGCAACGCCACAGTTTACAGTCAACGAACAGATTGTCATGACGATTGATGTCAGTACGCCGCGTTGGTTTACGGCAGGGACGAATATTCAAAACGTGGAGTTGGCAAATGTGATTGCGATGCAGCGTAACCCGAGAGCCACCAACTACACGGAGCGTCGTAATGGCGAAACCTGGTCACATCAACGTTGGGAGATCACGCTCTATCCTCAAGCGTCGGGTGATTATGTCGTACCACCGTTGGGTTTGGCTATCACTGTCTCGGCGGAAGATGGCAAGCCGTTGTCGGGGACGCTGCAAACGCCACCGTTACCTTTTCAGGTTATATTGCCTTCTGGTCTGATAGACACGCAAAAGAGCTGGTTTAGCGCCAGTGAGGTTGAGGTTTCCCAACAGTGGCAACGCTCCAATGAAACGCTTCATGTCGGGGATAGCATCACGAGAACGGTAAGTATCACGGCCAATGATAGCCTCTCCGTTTTGCTGCCCGAACTTCTCGATGGGTCGCGATCGGATTTTTACCAAGCCTACTCACAACCCAGTGCCCTCGACGATACGCAGCAGCGAGGTAACTATCGTTCAGAGCGTAAAGAAGAGGTAGTGTATCTCTTGCAGCGAGGTGGAACCCTAACCTTGCCCGATATCGAATTCCAGTGGTGGAACAGTGAGACGAAGCAACTTGAGCATATGACGATTGGGGGGCAGAGTTTTGTGATTAAACATACGCTCAGATCTTGGCTTAAAGCCTACGCGCCTTGGTTGATTGCGCTGCTTGTTGTCTTGTTGAGCGTTACTGTGTTTGCTCTGCTAACGCTGCGTTACTATCGCACGCACCCAACACCCACTTGGCTCGTGTTTAGACGTACGCTGAAAGCAAAAGAGTGGGGCGCCGCTAGAGCATTAATTTATCGCGAACACCGCGCACGAACGGGCCGACGTACGCTGCTTGCTACGAAATCGTATTCTGACGCTAAACCGCTTTCTGACGCGAAACAGGACGACGAGTGGCAGACGCACAGTCGCGCTTTGCAAGCGGGGAGCGAATCGGTCAATGTCTACCAAGCCTTATGGCGTCTTATCCGTCAAGGTTCAGGTCATTTTGGCGCGAGACTCAATCGCGTCGCCTTGCCTAAAGCACTCCCTGATCTTGCTAAGAACAAGCGTGATTCTTGATGGAAACACGCTTTGTGTGGGTGATTTTCGCCATATAGACAGCATTTTGTGTGTTTTCATTTCGATACCGAGTGGCATTTTCGTTACAATAACACCTTTCCTGCCCAGCCTGTATCGATATGAAAACCACAGAACTTAATCTTATCCCCATTTTTGTTGCGATCTTCGAAGAACAGAATTTATCTCGTGCGGCCACACGCTTGGATATCAGCCAACCTGCGGTGAGCAAAGCGTTGGCGCGCTTGCGAGATATTTACGACGAGCCCCTGTTCCATCGCAGTACCAGTGGGGTAGAGCCTACCAGTTTTGCCATTGATATCTATCCTGCGATGTCGGCCGCGCTAAAAAACTACACCTCGACGCTCTCAGCGTCGCGCGAATTTGACCCGAAAGTCACCAATCGCACCTTTTCGATTGCCTCTGTTTCTGTCCCGAGTTACCAGTTGTTGCCCTTGCTGCTCAAGCAGATCAGACAGCATGCACCCAATATCGCACTTGAGATTCACCCTCTCTTTACCGAAGACTACGAAAGTGATTTGCGTCTGCAACGCTATGATTTGATTATTGATATCGAGCCGAGAGGTCGCACGACACTCAAGCATGAGCAGCTATACAGTGAAGAGATGATCGTGGTTTGTGCGAAGGATCACCCGCGCATTGGCGATAGCATTTCGCTCGAAGGATTCTTGGAAGAGGAGCACGTGGTGGTCTCGCGCTGGCAAAGCCGCACCAGTTTGCTCGGTGAGCACATTACCGAATTGGCAAAGCGCAAGGTGGCGTACCGCGCGTCAGGCGCTTTTGAAATGCTGCCTGTCATCAGTGGCGGTGAGTACATTGGTATCTGGCCGTGTCGTGCGTTAAAAAGCTTTACTGAGCAGTATCAGTTGAAGGCGATCCCATTACCTTTTAGTAACGCTGAGCAGAAACTCAGTATGATCTGGCACCCGAGCCGCACTCAAGAAAGCGGACACGAATGGTTAAGAACGCAGTTGAAACAGGCGGTGAAGGCGTTAGGGTATTAGTGCTTTATGCCAAATTTAAAAGGGCTTCAACGCAAGCCCTTTTCCTTAGAGTTCTTGAACGGTTACTTCTTCACTTCCGTTAGCACATGCCCAGTGGCGCCGCTCGGTAGGGTGATGCCTAAGTAGTTAGATAGCGTAGGTGCGATGTCGTAAGGCGTTACGTCGCGGTTGACGACTTGAGCAGGTACCTGATGGCCAGCAAAGATCACCGGAACGTGAGTGTCGTAACGCCAAGGTGAACCGTGGGTTGATGCGATGGTGAGGCCATCCATGTCGTTGATGTAAGTACGCGGTGCGAACACCAGGTACACATCACCAGAGCGATCTGGGTGGTAGTTGTTTTTCACCATATCAAAGACACGCGTATTGGGTAGGCGGTTCGCTGCTACGTCACTTGATGTGACCGCATAAGCAACGCCTTCCACTTTGCGAACTTCTTCAGCAATAGCGGTTTGTACGTCCGCCAGTGCGATTTTCTTCTTCGCAATCACGTCGTGATCAAGATAGATGTATGGTTGCGCGTAAAGGCGTACGACTTCTTTACCTAAACCGAACTCGTTCTTTAATCTTGCTAACACGTTGTCATTGATGATGTTGTTAACATCAAAGTAGCTTGCTTGACGAAAACCGAGTTGGCTAGCGTTTGGTGACACTTCAGGCACACCGTGGTCAGCTGAAAGGACAATCAGTGTGTTCTCTAGACCAATGTGGTCATCGACGGTTTTAAATAGTTTCGCCAGAGTGCGATCTAAACGAATCAAGTTGTCTTCGGTTTCTAGGCTGTCAGGTCCGTACAGGTGGACTACGTAGTCGTTCGAAGAAAAACTCACCGCGAGATAATCGGTAAAGCCACTTTGTCCAAGGCGCTCTTGACGCAGCAGGGTCTGGGCAAAATCGCCCGTAATTTCATCACCTGCTGGACTCACTGTTAGCATGGTAGAGAAATATTTAAAGCTTGACGGCCCGTATGGGTGAGGGAAGGTGCGAGCGAATCCCGCCAAGTCTAGTTTGTTCTCTTGGCTGATCTCATCCAATGTGTATTGATCGCGCTCTAGGCTGAGTTCCCAGCGTTGGCCACTATACTGGTTCGGGATCTGTTTTTCGTTCCAGCGTGACACCCAGTTTGGGTATTGATCGTAGTAGTAGTCACTGGTGACAAACTCAGACTGCGATTTAGAGAACCAAAATGCTTTCCCGGTGTGACCTGCTAAAGAAATCGCACCACGGTCTTTAATCGAGACAGAAAAAACTTTTGCTTGCCCGTTTGATGCTACAGTCAGTTCATCACTGAAAGAGCTCGCGAGGATAGGCGCGGGAGATCGACCGTCCTGCAGCGCAGTTTTCTGTGTGGGATCTATTTCAGTGGATTTATCGACGCCAGCACCAGCAGAGAGCATGGAGTAGTTCGCGTCTTCGACGTTGTACACCAGTCGTTCTAATTGTCGATCATACCAAACATTACCTACCATACCGTGAACAGAAGGCGGTGCACCGGTCGCGAGTGACACGTGCCCCACAATCGTCTCCGTGTTGCCATGTTGGTAATGGGCGTTGGTATAATGTGTACCTTGATCCATCAGATAGCGGAAGCCACCCTCACCAAAGTTCTGTTTGTAGCGCTCTAAGAGGTCACCACGTAAACCATCAACGGTGACTTGTAACACCAATTTTGGCTTGGCCCCTTCGGCCAATACCGTAAACGGTGCAGAAATCAAAAGTGCACTGGCGGCACCAAGCCATACTGTTTTCATACCATTCCTTTTATCGTAGGGTTAATCTTTCGCCAATCTCAAACCCATGTCAGACATAATGATGGTTTGACTAGCGAAGTCGCGGCGGAAGTTTTCTGACTCGTTTGCGCTGTAGGCGAAACTGCCACCCCGGACGGATTTATGTGCAAGACCGAGGTCACTGTGTTGAGCGTTGTTAGGGTTATCGGTTGGACCAAATCGATAAAAGGTATCGTCGAAGGCATCAATAACAAATTCACCGACATTACCTGTCATATCGTATAAGCCAAGCTCGTTCGGTTGCTTTAGACCTACTGGATGGGCACGGTTGTTAGAGTTTGCATCGTACCAAGCCACATCATCAATATTATTAGAACCGGCGTAGGTATAACCTTGACTGTGGATACCGCCTTGAGCGGCAAACTCCCATTCAGCCTCGGTCGGTAAGCGATAGTTCTCTCCCGTCATTTCGTTGAGCTGTTCCACAAAGTACGTGGCTTGCTGCCAACTTAAGTTGTTTACTGGTACCTGAGGGTCTTTGAAAAAACTTAATGATGAGCCCATCACAGACTCAAATAGCTCTTGAGTTACCTCAAATTTAGATAAGTAAAAACCATCGACCTTCACGCTTCTTGCGGGGCGCTCTGCTTTGGTTGTTGTTTCTGAGTCACTCCCCATGACAAACTCACCGCCCTCAACCCAGACCATATCTTGATTTATTTTTTCAGCGAGTGGATGTGCAGGTTTACTCGCACAACCGGCAAGAGTAAACACAAATAGAGGTATAGAAAGAAGGGATAGACTCGTTTTCATCATCTGTTCTCTGGTAATGTGAGTGTATTGATAATAGCACTTTACACCATAAGCTTTGGTTATAACCCCTATAACATGAACTCAAGGAATACCCGCAGTACACTAACGGTACACAAAAAGATGAAAGGTGATGTATGCAAATTACTCAAGGTCCTCAGTTTCAAGGTAAGGCGTCGAAGCGCATGCATGTGATGGCGAAACCCATCGGTGCAGCGTGTAATATCGATTGCCAATACTGTTACTACCTCAGCAAACAGGACTTGCTTGAGTATAAAAAAGGCTGCTCGCCGCGAATGTCTGATGAGACACTAGAGCACTACATCAAAACTTACATTGAAGGACAAAACACCCCTGAAATCATCTTTTCTTGGCAGGGTGGTGAGCCGACGATGCTCGGACTTGACTACTTTGAAAAAATCGTTGAGCTACAAAATAAATATAAGCCAAAAGGGATTGTGATTTCTAACGATTTGCAAACCAATGGCACCTTGTTAAACGATGAGTGGTGTGCATTCCTTGCCAAAAATAACTTCCTGATTGGCCTAAGTATTGATGGCCCAGAAATGCTGCACAATGCGTACCGCACCAACCGAGCAGGGCGTGGTACATTCAAGCAAGTCATGGCAGCAGTGGCGTTACTGCACAAGCACAAGGTGAACTTTGCCACCTTGACTTGCGTGAATAATCTCACTAGTCAGAACCCGCTTGAAGTCTACCGTTTCTTACGTGATGAAGTGCGCTCACCGCAAATCCAGTTCATTCCGATTGTGGAACAAAAGACGTTCCGCACTACGGCGCCGCAAACTTGGCCCGCAGGAGATCAACCCAAGCAGGGCGATAAACGCCTGATCCCGGGTCACAAAGATTCGGTGATGGAGCCTTGGTGTGTGTCGGATATGGCATGGGGTAACTTTTTGATTGCGGTATTCGACGAGTGGGTGAAGCACGACATTGGCAAAGTGTTCGTGCAATATTTTGAAGCGAGTATTGAAACTTGGATGGGGCGTAAAAACCCACTGTGTACACTGGGTGAGTTGTGTGGTAAAGGCCTCGCAATGGAGCCTAACGGCGATCTTTACACCTGCGACCATTATGTCTATCCAGAGTATAAAATTGGTAATATACATCATCAAAAACTCGATGATGTTGCTTACAGCGCCGAACAACAAAAATTTGGTTTCGCTAAATCACGTACGTTGACGACACAGTGCCAGCAATGTGATTACCAGTTTGCTTGCTACGGTGAATGTCCCAAAAATCGCTTTATTCGAACCGCACAAGGTGAACCTGGCTTGAATTATTTGTGTGCAGGTTGGAAAAAGTTCTTCTCACATGTCGATCGCAGTATCGCGTACATCTTGCGTGCAACACGTCATCCTGTCGCTCATGGTAAGTATAGTGACTCCGTTGTTCGCGAAATGATGCAACAACGCAATGAATTGAATAAGGGGTAATATTATGACTCGTCCATTTTCAACTATCGCATTGCTTGTTGCTGCGCTGAGCGTTTCCACTGTGGTTGCTGCGCCTAATCAAACGAATCCAGTGGCACCGAGCCCACTCATGCCACAGGTGGAAACCCAAGCTATCAATCCGGTTCAATTGGCCTACAATGCTCAAGACACGCGTTTGGACAATGAAGAAAGAGCAATGGCATTGATGGCGCTTGCGAGTTACCCGAGTGAGAACGCACTAGTTGCCGTTGCTCGAGGCTTAAAAGATGAGAGCGCTGTGATTCGTCATGGTGCGATTGTCGGCTCTCAGGTATACCCGATTGAGCATCGCTGGCGCATGGTTTCTCCTTTGCTTACCGATGCCGAGCAGATAGTTCGCGTACGAGCGAGTGCGAACCTGGTTCAAGACTTCAATGCGTTAAGTCAACCGCAGAGAGAGCAACTGTCTGAATCGCTCAAAGAGCTTGAGACAAGTCTCGCTGAACAAAATGATCCAGAGTCTTTATTGTTGCTGGCAAACGTGTACCGTTGGACAGAGCGATGGAATCTCGCTGAGCCTATCTATGTGAATTTGGTAGAGAATGATCAATACTCGACAGAGCTTTGGCTCGCTTATGCAGACAACTATCGTGCACAGCAACTGAATGATAAGGCTATCGCGATCTTGGATCAGGCACTGGAACTGAATCCCGAAGCCGCCGCGTTTTATTATTCGAAGTCGTTAGCCTTGGTTCGCACAGATGAGAGAAAGCAGGCAGCGAAAGAAATGGACATCGCCGCAAACCTTGCGAAAGATAATAGTTACTACTGGTATCTAAACGGTGTGTTACAAGAGTCGTTGGATATTGAAAAATCGACTCAGTCTTTTGAGACTGCTTACCTTATATCAGGTGCTCCAGAACAGTTATATGCTCTTTGTGATATTTATATCCGTTACGATCATGATAAATCCGAGCCATGTATGGATGAGTTAAGTCAAGTCGCCCCAAACTATGTCATTGATGAACTCAGAAGTAAGCAAAATGCCAACGTCACTCAATAGAGCGAAATAAAAAGGCGCGCCCAATCGTTGAGCGCGCCTTTTTACCTCATAGCTCTAATAGGTACGTTACTTGGTTTTGAACTCCGCCACCGCTTTGTCCATCTCAATCGCTTGAGCTGAGACATTATCGACTTCGAGCAAACAGAGTTTGGCTGATTCCATATTGCCCTCTGAAATCGAGTTGAGCTCGGTGATGGATTCACTGACTTGATTCATCACAATCCCTTGTTCTTCAATCGCCGAGGCGATGCGCTCAGAGTTGGCTTGGATGTTGTCCATATCGGAGATGATTTGCTCCAAACTCGCATCCAATGTTTCCGATGCTTTCAAGGTCTCAGTGCCTTGCTCGTTACACTTATCGATATTGGTGACCACTTCGGACATTTGTGACTGAATCGCGCTCACCACTTTGGTGATGTCTTCGGTCGATTGATGCGTTCGGCTTGCCAATGCGCGGACTTCATCGGCCACCACGGCAAATCCGCGTCCTTGCTCACCGGCACGCGCAGCCTCTATCGCGGCGTTCAGCGCAAGTAGGTTGGTCTGTTCAGCAATACCTTGAATGATGTTGACCGCATCACCAATCTTGTCGACGTGATGGTTGAGCGATTGGATAGAGGTCTGGCTCTCGCCTAGAATGCTCGACAGCTGATCAATATTACGCACCGTGGATTCCACCACCTCACGACCTTTGTGCGCATTGATAGACGCTTGATGAACACCTTCCACCGCCACTGAGGTGCTTTCGGAAATCTCATTGATGGTCGACACCATCTCTTGAACCGATGTAGCCATCGTAGAGGTGTGATCCGCTTGGACATTAAACTGAACAATGACATTTTCCAGCTCTTGGTGCATGTTGCCAGTTGTGGACGACAGATGCGCCGACTTCTCTTGTGTTCCTGAAATCAGCCCTTCAAGTTTATCAAGGAGTCGGTTGAAGTATTGACTGATGGCGACCAACTCATCTTTACCTTTGAGATTGGCACGCAGTGCGACATTATTAGTCCGCGCGATCTCCTGAATCAGAGAGAGCAAGGTGGATACTTGGGTGTTGATCGAGCGAGCGATTTGCCAGATAAAGCCAATGATCACTAAAGAGACGATCACGGTAACACTTAACTTGAGGGTCGCTAGGCGAGATTGGGTTTGCGCCGAGTTTTCACTGAGCGCTGAAGAGAAGCTTTTAAATTGCTCCTCGACCGTGTGAGACAGGCCGCGTGTTTGCCCTAGTAGCCCCTCATTGTATTTTAGGCCGACCTTTTTGTGTTGAACGACCAGCGCTTGCGCCGCATTGAGCAGTGATGAGGCATTCGGCGGTAGCAAGGAAGAGTCGAATTCACCTTCTAGCACTTTCTCATTAAAATCGGCGAGCTGAACCAATTGGTCACTGTCGAGTGATGGGCGAATGGCGTCTAACGCTTGGTTGTAGCGACCAAGCAGTTGGTCTTCATCATTGAGACCATAGGCCTGAAAGGTGGACACCAAGCTAGCAAAGCCTTTTTGATAGGCGAGGATGTCTGTGCGTAATTGTTTAGAAGACGGCAGTTCATGAGCCTTTAAGAGAGTCGATAGTGTTGCCTCTTTGGCTAAAAACTTATCAATATTGTCATTGAACGAAGTGAGATATTTGGCGTCTTTTCTGAGCAGAAAATCTTTCTCGTTACGACGCAAATTGAGCAAGCGGACTTCAAGCTGAGCGACGAGTAGATTCGCTTGATTGAGTTCATTGGTCACTTTGGCAAATTGGGTGGTGGAGAGCAACAACACGCCGATACCGACGATGGCGACTGCCCCTAGAGAATAGAGCTTACTCTTTATGTTCATAATTGCTTCCTAAAAAAGGTGTAACTCATTATTGTTGTTATAGTAATGTGCATACTCTCAAGCTAGTTCAGTACTGAGATGTTTGTCAATCATACTCATGACTACTACTAAAAAACTAGTTTCTTAACCCATTTAGCTTTGTGAATTTTATATGAAGGAATTATTACATTCGTATCAAGGTCTCATTTTTGACATGGATGGCACCCTGATTGATACCATGCCCGCACACTTGTTGGCGTGGGAAAAGACGGCCGAGCATTTCCAGTTTCCCTTTACCCGTGAATGGCTGCACGGCTTAGGTGGCATGCCGAGTTTTAAAATCGTCGCTGAAGTGAACAGCAAGTACGGCTTGACGTTAGATCCCAACGAAGTGGCGCAATTTAAGATGGCGACATTTAGCAGCCTTGATGATCATGGAGAGCCGATACAAGCCACGATGGCGATTCTCGACCACTTCTACGGTAAAAAGCCACTGGCGGTAGGGACAGGCAGTCAAAGGCAGAGCGCGATGCGATTGCTGGAAAAAGCGAACCTCATCGGGAAACTCGATGCGATTGTCACTGCCAGTGATGTTGAGCATCACAAACCGAACCCGGATACGTTTTTACTGGCGGCGGAGCAGCTTAAGCTAGCGCAGTCTCAGTGTGTGGTGTTTGAAGATACGCATCTCGGCCGTCAAGCCGCACACGCAGGCGGAATGGATTGTGTCATGGTGGAAGGGGACGCCTTGGTCTTTTACCCCGCGCCAGTTAAAGGCGATCAATAAAAAACGCGATAGCTTGTCACTATCGCGTTTATAAGTATTTCGCGTTTATTACGTATTTAAAGAAGCTCTTGCGTGTTTATTACGTATTTAAAGCAGGTTTATCGCAACTTTAAATTGTATTTAGCGTGACACTATCTATCCCAGTAGGCTTCTTCGAGACTGTCTTCGCGCTCTGGTAACGCTCGACCCAATCTCGGCGAGTGTTGCGTGAGCACCTCGTAGCTTACTCGGTTCGCGTACTTACAGATCTGTGATAATGATGAGTAAGTCAAAAACGGCAAGTCATGTTTAGACGAGTTGGGTACGTTCATCTTGTGGTGACTGTTGGCTGCCATGTCATGGAGCAAGGCTGACAATGCCGCATCGCCCGCGCCGTTGGTGTTTTTGATCTCGAGTGGACCACCAAGGTACGGACCAATATGCGAGTAGACTTTCAAAGGTGACTGACAGTCTTGTTTGCGCATCGCGCGGCTAAATTCATACTTATTAAACTCGGCGATGTTGCCCGGCAATAGCGGCAGTTCCGTATCACGCTTCGCTGATTCATCGGTGTAGCCCGCCATGTAAAGGCCAATAGGCCCCGCTGTACACAGCACGAGGTCGACCCATTCTAGCGCTTTATCAGCCGCGAGCAGAGGATCTTTCTCACCGGTAAGCGCTTCGCCTTCTTCCTCGTTCATCGCGATCACTGAAATGTTCTCTTTGATGTACTCTTGCCACCACGCCGCGTTGCCTTCAATCACCCACTTGGTACCCAAGGTCAGCACAACAGGCACCTGTTTTTGCTTGGCGATTTCAATTGCACGTGCGACCGCTTTTGGCATCGGATCTTCTGGCTTACCGCGCATTAGGTAAGAAGAGACCACCAGTGCCGAGGCTTTATCAAACACCTCTTCAGGAATGCTTTCCGGACGCAGCTGATTCATGTGACCTTCATTGATAGCAAACGTACGTTCGCCATTTTCAGAGATCAAGGTATAGCAGCGGCCAATCGATCCCTCGACCATTTGCAAATGATTGAGATTCATACGAGAGGACGTGCGACACAAATAGCGATAGGCAAAGGAGCCAACCTCAATGTTCTTCGACATTACACCCAGCAGCACCGATTTGCTGTCCGCAAGCACGGAGTAGTTGTGTAGGGTATTGCCGATGGTATCACCGGGGTATTGGTGTGTGATCAGTTCGCGTTCCACTAGCTCTTGATATAGCGCATCGGCTTTGTCCTCTTCGAGTACCAGTGAGTGTCCTTTGCTCAGCTCGTATTTAGCGAGGAAATCATCATCGACGCGCGCTTCAATATCAACGATGGTTTGACCGACACCGACCACGATAGGGCGGTAGAGCTTCGGTGCTTGCTTCATCTGATTGATCAATGGATCGCGATTGTCAGTAGGAAAGTAGTGCTTAGATTTACGTTGGCCAGGAAATTTCATGCTCAAAAAGGACAGTAAAAAATTTTCGCCAGTTTAACACAGAAGTGTCTTTCAAATTTCATAAAAATTACATAACAATGAGATTTTGATCAAAGAAACATGTCGGACAGGGAGACAGTCGAGATTGGCTTAAAGTCGGCTGTTGATTTAAGAAATAAGGCGAGCCAAAACAGCTCGCCTTAAGCCTGCCCACCCCTAGCATGACTTGGATATAGGGCGGGTCAGTCTGCGTGTGATTAGCGCAATTACTGTGCAGCGACAGGGGCCTCCACATACGCATCGGTACCCCAAAGTGGCACGGTCGACAGACTGTGTTTGAAGCTACCTTCGGTTTCTTTGGTTGTGTACGAAAGATAGAGGAGGGACTGCGTGTCGGCATCGTAGATGCGGCGCACTTTCATGGTTTTGAAGAAGATGCTTTTTGACTTTTTGAACACCACTTCACCCGACGCGCTCTTATCGATTTTTGCAATCATATCCGTGGTGATTTCGCCGGTTTGACGGCATGAAATGGAACTGTCGCTTGGATCGGAGAGGCTAAGATTCGCTTCAATGGATGCGATGTGGCAGGTCACGCCTGTCACCACCTCATCTTGCAGTGAGGTGATCTTAATGTCTTTCAATGTAAATAGACCGAGTGAAACGTCACCCACTTCGTTGCTATCACACGCGGTGAGCAGCAGTGAAGCCATGGCAACGCCAAGTAATTTTATCCGCATGGCCGCTATCCTTTCTTAAATAATGGTTGAGCTTTGTGATTGTCGAGCTAATTATGAACCAAGCTTATCTGTTTTATGCTCAAGCAGCCAATAGTTCAATGAAAAACTTGTCGCATCATGATCTTATCGTTAAGCTCATGACGATAAGACTCATGACGTTAAAAGATATCCCATGCCCAATACCGCCTCTGCCATCACCGAGATGAAAAACCAATGGCTTGCCAGCCAAGTGGACGTTGAATTTCCAACGCCAGAGAGCCTCAAAGGGCACGAACTTTATCAAGCACGCGGTTCAGAGCGAGAGACACACTTGCTTGATCTCAGTGAGTTGTCTCTAGACGAATTCAGTGAGCAAGATGTGTTTGTGGCGGATTTTCATCGCATGACCGTGATGTTTGCCTTGCAACAGGCCAAACAGTGGCAAAGCCAACAAGACAGGGAGTGGATTGTTGAGTTTTTCACTCAGATCATCTATTCAGCGCCTTGCCAATTGATCGTTGCGTTTAAAGGTAATCAACCCGTTGGCGCAGCGTTGGTGACCACGCATCAAGGTGCTGCTTTGGTTTCAGATGTCGTGGTGGAACCGGAATACAAGCGTTCTGATCTGATTGCAGCGATAGTGAGTAAACTTGAACTCAATCAATGTGATGCTGTATATGCTGAACACAGCGCACATTAAGCGCACGAGATAGTCATTATCTTCATCATTTATTCTACCTACCATTCGTGACGCGTGCGAGGGTTCTCAGCAAAACCCTTCCCTTGTCACTTAAAGTGTTAAGTGACGCATTTCAAATCGTGGCCGCTCGTTTACTATTTTGTTTAACGAATTAACAGAGTGTGCGGCTATGTCAGAAACCCAATGCGTGATATTTGATTGTGATGGAACGCTAATCGACAGCGAGAAGCTGTGTTGCCAAGCGCTGAGTGAGACGTTTCATCATTTTGGTGCTGGGCTTTCTACTCAAGATGCCTTAGCCCATTTTGAAGGGGGGAAGTTGGCTGACATTTTAGCAGCAACGAATGAGCGCCTTGGCTGTCGAATTTCAATTGATCAACTAGAACCTTTTTACCGTGAGCGGCTAGATGACTTGTTTGAACGTCATTTAAAGCCCTCGGCCGGTGCCACCGAGCTTTTGAAGCAGCTCGAAGCGAAAGGGATTGAGTACTGTGTGGCTTCAAATGGCCCAAAAAGTAAAATCCGCCGATCGCTTGAGCTGACAGGACTTTACCCTCATTTCGAGAATAAGATTTTCTCTGCGTTCGATACCAACAGTTGGAAACCTGAACCGGATCTGATTTTATATACCGCCATGACCATGGGATTTCGCTTAGAAAATTGCGTCTATGTGGATGACACGGTCAAAGGGTTAGAGGCAGGGATTCGAGCGGGGATTAAAACTGTCCACTATCTGGGCGTCAACAATCGAGTGCATGAGCACGCCCTGCCCAAAATTCACGATTTACGCGAACTGACCACCTTGATGTGAAGCGATCGATAGACAAAAACAGCCTAGCGACTGTGGCAGGCTGAATACTTGATAAGCGAACTAGGTGAATGAAGGCGTTAGGTACGCTTGGCCAGATACGCCGGGTAGTCAGGGATCTCAATGTCCACTTCTTTCTCAAGTAAGCTCGACTCAAAAAGGAACTTGGCCGTTGCGCGGTTGGTAGCAACGGGAATATTCCAGACGCTCGCAATACGCAATAGCGCTTTGACATCTGGGTCATGTGGAACCGCGTTGAGTGGATCCCAGAAGAAAATCAACATGTCGATTTTCCCTTCCGAAATGAGGGCGCCGATCTGCTGGTCCCCGCCCATCGGTCCACTGATCATACTCTTAATGGCAAGGCCGGTCTGTTTACTTAGCATGGTGCCAGTTGTGCCAGTGGCATAAAGAAAGTGACTCTGTAACTTTTCTTTGTTTTCCGTTACCCAGCGCAGCAACTCTGGCTTGCAGTTGTCATGCGCGACCAGCGCAATGTGTTTGTGTGCAGGTAGGGTACGTGTTGTTTTTTCCATGAATGTTCTTCCTGATTATGAATCGTTATTCTTTAGCTAAGACATTAAAAATGGGTCGGTATTCGGATGGAGACAGCGAGGCTTCGATAACCGAACGTGGTAAATGATTGGGCGTTAGCTTAACAATATCGGGCGCAATATGCCTGTCAAAAGGCGCTTGTTTGAGAGATTGAACCGCTTGACGAACCGATAGACGACCTTGCAACACCATCTGATCGCTCGGTGCAAACAGCACTTTATTGCGAAGTAAACCGCGATAGACGCCATGACTGAGGTAGGTAGAGACAAGACCGATATGCGCGCTCTTTCCGCCGAGGCGCAACTCACTGATTGCCGCTTCAATCGCGACCGCACTGCCAATTAGGTAATGGATATCGCGGTTTTCTGTTACGCGCTGAACTAAATTGCGTTGCAGCTCTTTGTCGTTGTCTGCCCAATACACGCCGGTGATAGTGACATCACTGCCTTTAATTGCAGCCTCGATGCCTTGCATCACAGGTTTGGTGCCACCACTTGCCACGGGGCCGGGAAGCACCGCGACGTTAACATGACCACTGCCTTTCGGGTGACGTTTTGCCAAAAACTCGCCAGAGAAATAGCCCATCTCATACCAATCAACACCGACCTCGCCAAGCAAGACGTCATCGCCGTGCTCGGCACTGTCTAACTGATTGATGGTGGCAAAAACCGGGATATCGGCAGAGAGTTGCGCTAATTTGCCCAAATAGATGTCTGGGGCAACGGTACCGAGCAATATCGCATCGGCTTGCCAATCTCGACAGCGTTGCAACTGAGCGGCCTGTTTACTCTGATTGGGGTAGCCGCCCGCTTCCAGTACTTTCAGTGTCACGTTCTGCGCTTGGGCTTCTTGCACCATGCCATAGTTGACCGACAGCCAGTACGAGTCTTTTAGATGCGGATAAAGCGCGCAGATCTTAAACGCGGGTGAGGCAATCGCCACCGATGACCATGATACAAACAGCGCACCAAGCAGCAGAGAGGATTTCAGTGTTGGGATCAAAGTCATTAAGCAATTCATTGGTAAAGTCGTGATAAACCTTGCAAAATATAACCCAATATTTCGGTGTACAGAAGCGATGATTTGTTATGTTACTAGCCAAGGCCAGCATTGGGCGTACGCTCTTATTCGCCTTTGTCGCAATGGGGCTGCTGGTTGTCATCTCGGCGCTGATCGGCATGGCGGGCTTTTCTATGGTGGCGAAAACCGAGCGCGGCGTGGTCAATACGGCAATTCCCTCCATGGTGGAAGCGCGGCAAGTATCGGAGCTCAGCGCTCGTATTCTCTCATCTGTCCATACCTTATCGAACGCGAAAACCGCTCAGCAACATCGTGACTCAGGTCAAGCGCTACTGACACAGCTCGAATCTTTGTTATTGCACATTAAACAACTTGGCGCAGAGGCGTTTGATTCAACCTTATTGGAACAGTTAGAAATCGATGTCGAGCAGGTGATTGATAACGTAGTGCAACTGGGCGTCGTGGTGGAAAAGCGTTTGAGCTTTAACCAGCAACTTTCGGCAGATACGAGGGAGATGCGCCAATTTGCAACGGAGCTTGAAGAGCTCACCCGCACCCAAGTGGCAAACACCAGTACTATCGCGGTGGCCAACGTGACGCATATCTATAATCTGCTTGGTGAAAACAAGCTCACGGATGCCTACCAAGCGCTGGATGCGCTGGTGGAAGTGGACATGGATTTGTCTGAACGTTTGCACGAACTGCATCTGCTGGCGTTTCGATTGCTCAATCAAATTGAAGAGTCGCGGACCATGAATGATGCGCAGCGTATTGAGGTCGTCAGATCCGCATATCAGAACAACATCGAGATTATGCAGCGACGGGTTATGGGAGTCGAAGATCCCACTCGCTCACAGCAAATGGCCGACTTACTGGAACAATTGGCGCAGCGACAATCGGTATTTACGCTATTGCTTGAGCGATACCAAAATGAGCTTGCCGCACAGGCGCTGCTCCAAGCTACCTTTGATCAATTTTCTCAGCTCAACTCGACAGTGACACATCTAGTGGATCAATCCAACCGCTCGACTACTACAGCGGTTGAACGGCTTAAAGGCACGTTGAGCTATGCGCAGTGGCTCTTGGCGATTATTACCGCGCTTGGCTTAGCGGTGGCCATACTCATTGTCTGGCGCGTTGTATATCAATCCGTGCTCAAACGTTTGGATAACTACTCGACCGCACTGCTCACGATCTCTAAAGGGGATCTTAATGTGGATTTTGAGGTGCGTGGTAAGGATGAGTTAGCAGAGATGGGGCGCGCGATTCTGACCGCCCGAGACACCGCCAAAGCGCTGAAAGTGGTGGCTGACAGCGAAGCGAAAGCCAAACAAGCGCTTGAATCACATAAAAGCCACCTGGAAGAACAGGTTGAATTGCGCACTGAGCAACTGCAAACGGCCAATCAACGTCTCAATCAAGAAGTGGAGCAGCATGCTGATGCGCGTTCACAAGCAGAGCAAGCCAGCCAAGCGAAATCCGCCTTTTTAGCCACCATGAGCCATGAAATTCGAACGCCGATGAACGGAGTTCTCGGCACCGCGAGGCTGCTTACAGAAACGCCGCTTGATCAACAGCAGCAGCGTTACGTCGACATCATCACCCACAGTGGGCGAACCTTGCTGGCAATACTTAATGATGTGCTCGATTACAGTAAAATTGAGGCCGGGCATATGGAGATTCGTCCGGTGTCATTCCCTATCCGCGCTATGGTGGAAGATGTAGTGGCGCTGCATCAGGCCGACGCGTTGGCTAAAGGATTGTCACTCTCATATACGGTTGAAAGCGATGTCGCCGAGAGCGTGTTTGCCGACAGCACGCGTCTTAGCCAAGTGCTGAATAACTTGGTGGCGAATGCGGTTAAGTTTACTGATAGTGGCTACATTGATGTGTATATCGCCAATGATCCAGCGAAAGCTGAGCACGTTTTGTTCGATGTGAGTGACAGTGGCGTAGGAATAGCCCAGCCAGATCAAAGTGAGCTCTTCTCTGCGTTTACCCAAGTGCATCAAGGACAAGGCAAGCTGGGTGGAACAGGGCTTGGGCTTGCGATCAGCCAAAAAATTGTGCGGGCGATGGGCGGCGAGATTGCGCTTGAATCGGATCAGAATCAAGGCAGCCGCTTCTACTTTTCTTTGCCGATGCCTGTAGGGGCGACATCACGCAAAGATTCACACAATCATACAGTGACAACACCGTCTGCTCGCGTATTGCTGGTAGAAGACAATGAAGTCAATCGCTTTGTCGCTGAGGGATTTTTGGCAGCGCTCGGGCATCACACCGACGCAGTCGACACCCTCGCTAAGGGAGCCGCGCGATTTAAGGCTCATACTTATGATATTGCGCTGATTGATATTAATCTTCCAGATGGCAGTGGTGTGGACTTAATGCAAAGCATGAAGCGTGACACCGATTGCGAGACGAAGATGATTGCGGTGTCTGCGCACGTGTTCAACCAAGAGGTCGAGCGATACCTGCAAGCGGGATTTGATGGCTATCTACCCAAACCACTAGATAAAGACACCCTCGATGCCATGATTCATACATTGATGACGGGAGAAACGGTTGATGATACGCCGCGCCAACCCGCGCCTATAAATGCAGAGGCTCCCAAGCTATTGAACACACAACTGATTGACACCGACATCAAGGTGTTGGGTTTAAGCCAAGTACAAGAACTCGCCGATCTTTTTGCCCGCACTACCCAGACATCGTTAACTCAACTGGAACAGGCATTCGTCGAAAATCATCCTAGCGAGGTGTCTGACATCGCACATAAATTGAAAGGCTCTGCTGCCAGCTTGGGCTTGGAGCAACTGAGAGTACTTTGTCACCAATGGGAAAACTCGCCGAGCGAAATGGGTAACGACATCACCGGACTTCGTGAGGAGGTCGATAAGTCTTTGCAAGCATTGCAGGCTTATTTAAAGGAAAGATCGGAGAAGCGTGAATAGGTTAAGGAATTAGAAAGAGCAGCGTTTGCTGCTCTTTGCGTTATTAAGCGTTTTGATTAGGCGATCGCCGCTTCAAGAATTTGACGACTGGCCTTAAGGTCAATGGCTTGGTTTTCACCGAGCGCCGACATGCCGTGGCTCTCTAGTTGTGATACGACACTGTCAACGGCCGCGCCTTTATCTGCCTGATACTCATCAAACTGTGTTGACACACCGAGTGAGTGGTAGAAGGCTTCAATGTGCTGAATCGTCTCTTCGGCAAGGTTGTCGCTGGCAGCTAGACCAAAGACGTTGATGCCCATCTGCTCGAGTTTGCCTTTTTTCGCCGCTAACTGGTTGCGCAGTAGGGAAGGTTGCACAATCGCCAGTGAACGTGCGTGGTCAACACCCCAAAGCGCCGTAAACTCATGACCAATCATGTGCGTTGCCCAATCTTGCGGGACACCTGCACCGATCAAGCCGTTAAGCGCTTGGTTGGCCGTCCACATCAGGTTTGCGCGCCACTGATCGTTGTCACGGTCAGCAAATTGTTCACCGAGCTGTTTTAGATTTTTCAACAATGTTTCTGCGTAGCCATCTTGAACCATAGCGCCATGTTGGTAGGTGATGTACTGCTCACAGACGTGTACCCACGCATCAACAATACCGTTGACCAACTGTTTTTCCGGTAGGGTTTTCATTACGTCCGGGTCCATCACAGCAAATTTAGGCTGCACGAAAGGTGACATGAATGCCAACTTATCATGCGTTTCCGCTTTAGTGATCACGGCGCCTGAGTTTGACTCAGAGCCAGTAGCTGGTAGGGTCAGAATCGCAGCAAGTGGTGTGGCCGAAGTGACAGGGTGTTTACCTGTCAGAATATCCCAGCCGTCGCCATCAACGTGTGCAGCAGCAGCGACGTATTTAGAGCCGTCAATCACTGAACCACCACCCACAGCTAAGATGAAATCGACCGATTGCTCTTTAACGATCGCTACCGCTTTGTCGAGTGTTTCTTTGGTTGGGTTTGGCTCAACGCCGGAGAATTCAACCCAAGAATGCGCGTTGAGTGCCGTGACGACTTGGTCATACACGCCATTTTTCTTGATGGAACCACCACCGTAGATCACGAGTACTTTTTGGTCTGTAGGAATTTGCGCAGCGATGTTTGCGATCTGACCTTGACCGAATAAAATTTTGGTTGGATTAACATAGGTGAATTGCATTGACATTACCCTCTTGTATTATTGGGATAGTATTGATTTTGTATGTGTGCATAATAGTAATTGAATGAGACGGGATAAAGGCGAAATTCTGCATTTATTTTGCCTAATCCTACTTATATTGCTTGGGTGAATAGGTGGTAAGCGATGACGCTGGTGGATTGGATGGAGCAATACGTTGAGCAAAATGGCCTTGACGATTTGGAAGGGGTAGTCGGTACCGCCATTGAAGGCGTGTGGTTTTATCGAAGCTCCAAGGGGAATAAACGCCAACCTTTGGTCTACCAGTCAGGCGTGATCATATTGGGGCAGGGGACAAAACATATCTATCTAGGCGACAAGCCCGTGAAATATGGTGGTGATGATTATCTCGTGGTGGGGGTACCGCTCCCCCTTGAATGTGAAGCCATTGCTGATGCTGGCAAGCCACTGATGGGGTTAACGGTCGATGTCGATCCTCAAGTGCTGCATCGTTTAGTCAATAAGCTTGAAGAGCTAAACGTTCAGCCAAAGGCGATGACGCCTGCGCGCAGTGAAGGGCTCTCTTCAGTGAGTATGGACAACGATATGATGGACGTGAGTTGTCGAATCATGAAGGCACTTTGTCATCCTGTAGAGAGCGCTCTGTTAGGTGAGTCTCTAACTGAAGAGTTGGCACTGAGAGCGCTAATGAGCAGTGAAGGGCATGTGTTGTTCGATTTAGCCAAGCACGAAGGGCATTACGCGCGCGTCGCCAAAGCGCTCGAGTATGTGCATCATCACTACCATGACTCACTCACTGTTCAAGGGTTGGCTGAGACGGCGAACATGAGCATTTCCGCTTTTCATCAAGCGTTTCGCTCTGTGACGTTAGAAACTCCTATTCAGTACATTAAAAAGGTGCGCCTAAACAAAGCGAAAGAGTTGATTCATTTTGATGGATTGAAGGTCAGTGAAGCCGCTAGGCGAGTCGGTTACAACAGCACCTCGCAATTCTCCCGGGAGTACAAGCGCCATTTTAACGAAACACCTCGTGCTGGCGCGTTAGCGGCGTAACCGAGCTATGTCCTAAAAAGGGGAAAGTGAATCGCACGCAATTTGCTGTGTTAATCTGATCGCAAATAGGTGATAATTACTCTCAACAAATCGAAGATTTGTCACCTACCCCTATAGGAGATCTAGTCAATCTCTGAGTGAAGCCTCTAACTTAGGTTAGAGGCTTTTTTTTACGAAAAACTGTAACTTTCTGGCACCACCACGATCCCGTCTGATGAAATCTTAAAGCGCTTGGCATCTTCTTTCGCATCGACGCCAATTTCTGTGTTGGCGGGGATTCGGACGTGCTTATCAACGATGCAGTTGACCAAGCGGCAGCCTTCACCCACTTCAACATCATCAAACAAGATGCTGCCAGCGATAGTGGCGCCGTCGTTAATACGCACGTTGGGCGAGATAATGGAATGATGCACTGAGCCACCGGAGTTGATCACGCCATTGGCAATAATGGAATTAATGAAAATACCCTCGTTGCCTGTGGCTGAGGAGACGGTCCGTGCCGGAGGAAACTGGGACTCGTAAGTGCGAATTGGCCAGTTTGCCTGATAGAGGTTCATTGGGGGAACGGGTTCGAGCAAATCCATATTGGCCTGATAGAAGGAGTCGATAGTACCGACATCTCGCCAGTAGCAGTCTCTGTCAACTCGACCTTTGTCGTTGCAGAAGTTATAAGCGTAGACGCCTTGCTCTTGGATGAGTTTTGGAATGACGTCTTTGCCAAAATCGTGTGAAGAGTGGCTATCTTTGGCATCCGCTTCTAGAGAGCGGGTCAGGGTTTTCATATCGAAGATATAAATCCCCATCGACACAAGACTACGCGTATCATTGCCCGGCAGTGATGGCGGATCTTGCGGTTTTTCAATAAAATCGTCGATGCGGCCGCTTTCGCCCACAGAGACACAGCCAAAGGCTGACGCTTCACTGCGCGGGACGTCCATACAGGCAATCGTCAGCTTCGCGTTCTTATCAATATGTTCTTTGAGCATCTCCGCGTAATCCATGCGATAGATGTGATCGCCCGACAAGACGATAACATATTTGGCATCGCTGCGGCTCAAAAGCCATAGATTATGGTAGATTGCATCAGCGGTGCCTTCATACCACTTACCACCACCCCGCATTTGAGGTGGAACGGCGGTGATGTACTCGCCAAGTTCAGGGTTAAAAATCGACCAGCCATCTCGTAGATGTTTTTGTAATGAGTGAGACTTGTACTGGGTAAGGACGAGGATTTTCCGAAGTCCAGAGTGTAGGCAATTGGTTAGGGTGAAATCAATAATACGGTACTTTCCGCCAAAAGGAACGGCAGGTTTTGCGCGATCGTCCGTGAGGGGGCTAAGACGAGAGCCCATTCCTCCAGCGAGAATGACCGTGAGAGCGTCTTGCATACTATTCTCCGTAATAGTGCGGGGGTACTACTGGGGTATCAAGAACCGAGCCAACCCGAAGGTGATGGTGTTACCTAAGTATAGCGTTCGATAGGGCGTTTATCTGCGCTATCGTGGTGCGTGAACAAAATAATCTTGCACCAATTTAGACAAAGGCTTGCACCTGATCACTTTTGATCACGGAAATGCGATTTCTGCCCAGATATTTAGAGTCGTAAAGCGCCATATCGGTGCGTTTGTAGGTCTGACTTGGATTCGCGCAGACATCACTGACACCGCCACTTATCGTCACATTATGCATAGAGTGTTGTTCAACCACATTGCGTATGCGATTGGAGACGGCTTCCGCCTCTTCAACCGAGGTGTTAGGCATGATGACAGCAAACTCTTCACCACCGACACGGGCGAGCAAATCCGTTTCTCTTAACTCACCTTTCAATAACTGCGCCACGCTTTTAATCACGTGATCACCGACATCGTGACCGTACTGGTCGTTCACCTGCTTAAAATGGTCAATGTCGAATAAACAGAGCGCTGCCTGTTCCTCTTGCGGATAACGCTTCACACGCATGCATAGGCTTTGCAATTCAATATCAAACTTGCGTCGGTTCCATTGCGATGTGAGGGCGTCTTTTTCACTCAATCGGCGCAGTTGCTGTTCCAATGCCTTCAATTCGGAGATATCGACAAATGAGGCAACATAGAACTGAATTTTGCCATCATGATTCTTGACCGTCTGGATGCGCAGCAACTCAGTGATAAGGGTGGCATCTTTGCGTCGATTGATGATTTCTCCCTGCCAAATTCCCCTTGTATGAATAGACTCCCACATCTCACGATAGAACTTTTGCGTATGTTCTCCGGAGGCAAACATCGACGGTTGTTGACCTTTGACCTCTTCAAAGGTGTAACCACTAATCCGGCAGAGCTCGTCATTCACTTTGATAATCCGATTGTCTTTATCTGTGATCATCAGAGCAGACATACCGTTTATCGCCGCGCGGGCAATTTTGCTTTCCAAGCTATTTTTGTGGTGATTGTCATTCCAAATGACAAAGGATAGGGCAATCAGAAAAATCACCGCCGAGACAGAACACAACTGAACAAATAGCTCAAAGCGTTCGGCGCGACTGATTTGGTTAGCCTGCTGCGTAGGCATAGTCACGAAGAGCAAAAGCGATTGAGTATGCTGACCGAGGGTAAAATCGATGGTTTGATAGGTCAGCCAAGCATTCGACTCGTGCACTGTTCCTGAGGCGTTTATCGCTTGCTGTCGCCATAGCAATGGGAAGTCATTGGCGACAGAATGCTGGGCTCGGCCGGGGAGCAGATCACCAAACAGCGTCGCTGTATCGGGAGACAGTACATAAAAGCCGTTTGCATTAGCAACGATGGGCTTCGAACCGCTGTTGTCTCGATACGCCAACTCGTCATAAATCATCGACAGATTGAGATTCGCAATAAAGTAGCCTTGTCGGACGCCAGAAGTCGCAACGGGCACGATCACGCGCAGCGCCGGCGTGTACGGGCGTGCGTATTCACCGTGCTCAATCTCGAGATCAATGCCATACACCCCCAGTTGGCCGTCTTCCAAGCTCTGCGCATAAGAAAAATAGTTGCGCCCGGATTTATCTTGCAAAAATACATCTTCAACGATTTGGGTTGTACGACCATTGTGGTTGATACGAATTTTTTCTTGGCCATGGATGTCCAAATAACGCAGTTGCGAGTAGTAGCCTTGGGTTCGAGCGACGAGGGCCCAAAAGTCTTCAATTACACTTCGTGAGAGCGGAGAGGGAGAGTCGATAGCACGGTGCAGCAGGCCATTGTTGGCCAGTTCCATCACAGAGAGTTGGATTTTTTGATTGATGGCACCAAGCTCTGCCACCGCGTAATTGACTTTGGCTTGCTCAATCATGGCGACTTGTTGTGCAGTACGAGTCTCGAGATCATCAAGTCGCTCATAGAAATAAATCGCAGGGACAACAGAGAGTGCGCTAAACACGAGGATAAATTGCAACAAAAGTTTGGTCGGAGAGTAGTAGCGCATTGCGTCTAGAGTCATCTTCTGGATTTATTCATCGAAAAGTTTACCCCAGGGGGATATGCAATACTGTGAAGATGGTGGGATTCTATTGAGCTTAACACCCGTTCCAATATTTTTATTGGATATTGTGTTTTATATCAATAGAGTTATTTGATTGCGCCGCTCTAAGCGATAAAAAAGCGCCCCGGAGAGGAGCGCTGAGCAGATTAAGCATAGATCTAATAAAAGGTTGGGGGGTGTTATGCTTGTGCTTGAACTTGTTTTGCGTCACTGCGTGCTTTTAGGAACGCGTAACCAAAGCCTGTCACTGCTGTACCCGCTGCGATAGCGACAAGGTACATGACGACTGGAGTAATCGCGTTCGGGATAAGAAGAACGAACAGACCACCGTGTGGTGCCATCAGTTTAGCGCCAAACAGCATAGACAGAGCACCAGTTAACGCGCCGCCTGCCATACACGCCGGGATAACGCGCATTGGATCTTTTGCTGCAAAAGGAATCGCACCTTCCGAGATAAAGCATAGGCCAAGTACGAAAGAGGCTTTGCCCGCTTCTTGCTCGCTTTTCTCAAATTTGTTTTTCGCGATAAAGGTCGCCAAACCCATGCCCAGAGCCGGTACCATGCCCGCCGCCATGATGGCTGCCATCGGTGCGTAAGTTTGTGATGCCAATAGGCCAACACCAAACGCGTACGCTGCTTTGTTGACTGGACCACCTAAGTCGAAACACATCATCGCGCCAAGGATAATTCCGAGAAGTACTGCGCTGTCAGAGCCCATGTTGTTTAGGAAGTCTGTTAGACCGTTCATAATGCCGGAAACAGGACCACCGACGATGTAGATCATGACCAAACCAGTAAAGAGGGTTGCGACAAACGGGATGATCAAAATGGGTTTGAGTGCTTCCATCGATTGCGGAAGTTGTACTTTATCTGCAAGGAATTTCGCGGCATAACCAGCGATGAAACCTGCGGCGATACCACCAAGGAAGCCTGCGCCTGTTGAGCTTGCGAGCATACCACCGACAAGGCCCGGTGCCAGTCCTGGACGATCCGCAATAGAAAAGGCGATGTAACCGGCGAGCACTGGGATCATCAGCGCGAATGCTGAACCACCACCGATGGTCATCAATGCTGCGGCAAGCGTGCCTTCTTCTTTAAATGCTTCAATACCAAAGACAAAAGAGAGCGCGATAATCAAACCACCTGCAACCACGACAGGGAGCATGTGTGATACACCGGTCATTAGGTGTTTGTAGGCCCCTTTCTTCTCATCTTGAGCGGAAGATTGATTAGCTGAGCCAGAATGTTGGTAAACCGTCGCTTGTTCAAAGGCTCTATCCATCTCTTCGGCGGTTTTCTTCAGAGCAGGGCCGGTTTTAGTACGGTACATTTTTTTGCCGTTGAAACGATCCAGTGGCACTTCGATGTCTGCGGCGATGATCACTAAGTCTGCGTCAGCAATTTCTTGGTCTGTGAGTTGGTTTTTCGCACCGACCGAACCGCGAGTTTCTACTTTGATTTGGTGACCACGACGTTTGCCTTCTTCTTCGAGTGCCTCAGCAGCCATAAAGGTGTGCGCCACGCCTGTTGGGCACGCTGTGATGGCCACAATCTTCTTCGCAGAAGAGGTGGCTGGAGCTGCAGCAACCGATTGTGTCGCACTGGAAAGGAGTTGTGCTTGGCTAGCTGCTTGCTCAAGGAATGCAACGGCGTCTTTGGTTACCGCGCTGATGTCACTGCGGAACACTTTTTTGCCGACAAAGCGCGCGTCGTCAACCTCGGTGTTCGCCGCAATGACGATCACATCCGCTTGATCGATGTCCGCTTGTGAGAGCACATTGGTGTCAACAACGCTTGATTGGCATTCAATGGTCGCGTTCCATGCAAGTTTCTTCGCTGCTTTTTCTAACAGGCCAGCAGCGAGAATGCTGTTTGCCACGCCGCTCGGGCAGGCAGTAATGATGGCAATATTCATAATGATAACCTTCTGTTCCTTAGTTTGCTTCTACGTTTTGGCGAACGGATTCGCTTAGGCAAGCTCATTAACTTGAGTATTAAGCTTAATTTGATCCAGCTCTTGTTGGCTGGTCACACCAACGCCGACTTGACTCACTGCAAGTGCAGAGAGGGCTGTGGCAAATTGGAGTAATTCGGTTTTTGGCATCTGTTGCATGTGGCCCCAACATAGACCCGCGACTAACGTATCGCCGGCGCCTACTGTGCTGACCACTTGCATTCTTGGCGGCTTGGCGTGGAGCCATTGATCGTCGTGCAGCCACATCACACCGTCAGCGCCCATTGAAACGACAATGTTGTCGATGCCTTTGTTAGACAGGGTTTGTGCCGCGTTTTGGCACGCTTCTCGCGTATCCAGTGTTTGACCTAGGAAATCGCCCAACTCTTCCTCGTTAGGTTTGATAAGCCAAGGTTTGGCATCAAGCCCTGCGGCAAGTGCGGCTTTACTGCTGTCAAACAGGACTTTTTTGCCACGTTCACGCAACTGCGCGATCCATGCTGCGCACTGAGCCGGTGTGACACCACCGGGTAGGCTGCCAGCAAAGACAAAGTAGTCATGATCGATCGCCAGTTCGTGCAGAACTCGCTCAAATTGCGCGATTTGAGCATCGTTTACTTCGACGCCAGGAAAATTGATGTCGCTGACCTCGCCATTTTTCTCCACCAACTTGACGTTGATACGAGTGGAGCCGTCAACTTCGACAAAGCGATCCGTCACACCGATGTTTGAAAACAGTTGGTGGAACAGTTCAGGGTTATCTTTGCCTAAAAAACCCGTGACAGTGACGTCAGCACCTAAATCGCGTAGGACCATAGCGACGTTGACCCCTTTGCCCGCCGCTCTTAGGTTGCTCTCTTTGACAAGACTCACGCTACCCACATTGAGGGTATCCAGACTACCGGTCAGATCGAGCGCTGGATTCAACGTGATGGTCACGACTTTATTGGTTGCAATCTCAGACATGGTCGCCCCTTAACCTTCACCAAGGCCAGATTGAATCGCGCTGCCAATGGCTTCCAGTGCCTGAGGTGCATCTGCCCCTTCTGCGGTGAATTGCAGCTGATGACCGTGTTTAACACCAAGCGCAATCACTTTCATTAGGCTTTTCGCGTTAACGGCTTTGCCGTCGCCATCAAGGTTTGCGACGCGAATGTTTGACTCAAACTTTTTCGCTTCCGCCACCAACATCGCGCCCGGTCTTGCATGTAAACCATGTGCGTTTCGAATTTTGAAGACTGCGGTATTGCCATCAGCGCTGGCTTGCTCTGCTTGTTCGCCTTTGAGTAGCGCGATGACTTGTTCGCCACTGCCATCAAGCAATGAGGTGTGTTTTTGTTCAAAAACTAACTGCGTCAGGTTTTCTAAGATTGCTTGATGTGCATTGTTGCACGCTGCAAAGGTGATCAATGCTTTGACGTTTTCACCGTCAAATTGGCATTGATTCGCCGTGGAAACAAAAGAGACACCGCTACGCTGAACACCTTTTTCACTGCCGACTAACCAAAGCCCTTGACCAAGGTGGGTGGGTGTTTTTGATACGATATCGGCAACAAAATCATGGTTTGCGCATCCGGTATTTTTGAGCAAACCAGAGGCGACAGCGCTGAGCTGGACCATATCACTGGCTGGAAAGCCGACTTGAACTAACGACGCGTCGAGATCCACTTCTAACTGAACATCGCCATTCAGGAGTGCGACGATTTCATCCGCGGTTTTTACCGATTTTAGGCGTTCTTCAACGCCGTCAGCGCTCAGTACTTTGGTCAATTGCTTAAGAATGCCCAAGTGTTCGTCCGATTTTGCCGCAATACCAATGGCGACGTAGACACGGTTACTGTCACCCCATTCTACACCGTCAGGGAAGTGGTGAATCGCAACGCCTGTCTCTTTGACCATGTGACGCGTGTCGGTGGTGCCGTGTGGGATGGCTATGCCGTTGCCTAAAAACGTCGAGTTTTGCTTCTCGCGATTGAGCATGCCCTCGACGTACTGCGCGTCGACTAAGCCTTGATTCGCAAGTGTCGATGCAATGTTTTGAATAGCGGCAAATTTATCATCCGCCTGTTGCGATAGGGTGATATCAGTTTTGGTGAGCTTGAGCATGGCGCTTCTCCAGCATAAAAGTCATACAGTTCGTTCTCAGTCTGTGGGCGCGGAGTGCAACTTCTGTTGTCTCTTCTCGCTATTTACTTTCATCTGTTTACTGGGCAGTCAGTATAGCTTGCGACCAGTAACCACTTTAGTGAATCGATTCAGCAAATTCGCGCCACAAAAAAGTTTTAGCAAAGAATGGAGTAATATCGATGAGGTTCCCGCCTCAATAGTGTTCAACTTGGTTGAAAATAGTGACCTTACTCTTGTTTTATTCTTTGCTGAATCCTTTCAGCTTTTATACTGAAACGTTTCAGCTTATAATTCAACTCAGCGATAGATCTTTGATGAATTATTATGATCGTGCGCACAGATTAAGGTAGAGATATGACACTAGATGAAGTAGCCAAATTGGCCGGTGTGTCCAAGACAACCGCAAGCTATGTGATTAACGGTAAAGCACAAAAATATCGGATCAGCGAAAAGACACAACGTAAAGTGATGGCGGTGGTGGAAGAGCATAACTATCGCCCGGATCTTGCCGCCAGTACGCTGCGCGCAGGGCAAAGTCGATCGTTTGGGTTGGTGATCCCTGATTTAGAAAACACCAGTTATGCCAAGCTTGCAAAACTTCTCGAACAAAGCTCTCGAAAAGCAGGCTATCAAATATTGATCGCCTGTTCGGATGATGACGCTGATACGGAAAAAAATGTCGTCAATGCGTTGATCAGTCGTAAGGTCGATGGGCTGTTTGTGGCAAGCGCGATGCCAGACGCCAATGAATTTTATCTCGACATCCAACACAAGGGCACGCCGGTTATCGCGATTGACCGTCCCTTAGACGATGAGTTTTTTTCATGCGTGATCAGTGAAGACTTTGGCGCGGCGAATGAGCTCACTCACTCCGTAATTAGTGACGCCGTCACAACTATTGGCTTAATTGGTGCACTTCCAGACCTCAATATCTCTAAAGAGCGTGAGTTGGGTTTTAAGACGGCGGCAGAAGAGCGAGGTTGCAGTGTAGTAATTGGCTATGGTGACCACTTTAACCGTATTGACGCGAAAAAGGTGATGCGTACTTGGCTGGCCAACAATGAGCTCCCCAATGCGATTGTGACCACCTCGTATACATTGTTGGAAGGGGTATTAGACGTATTTCTCGAGCAACCAGATTTGGTTAAAGGCATCAAACTGGGGACCTTTGGTGATAATCGTCTGCTTGATTTCCTCCCCTTTAAAGTGAACTCTTTGCCTCAGCAATTTGAAATGATTTCAGACAGCGCGTTGGCGTTGGCACTTAACGCATCGGCAAAACGTTACCATCCGGGTATTGAGTTGATTCCACGTGAGTTGATTGTTCGCTAACCGTTTTAACTAAGATAAGGTTACTAAAACAGGGATACTAAAACCGTGGAACTAAAAAGCGCCAAGACGGCGCTTTTTTCACATCAGAGCAGCACGATCATCAGTACTGAAAACGAACGCTCATCGTCAATTGTGGACCATAGAGTCCGTTGTTTCTTGTCTCGGCTGATAGCGACATCTGCTGAGTAGAGTGAAAACGAAGTCCGGCGTGAAAGACAGAGGAATCATCCAAACGGCCTAATCGCATCGTCGCTTCGACTTGTTCAGTCAACCAAAGACGACCGCCAATGTTCATTTCAATCTGCGTGTCACTGTCACCTGCTACATATTTTGTTTGGTGAAGTAGCATTTGACCATACACATCCGCAAATTGTGTTACTGGTCCATTAAAACCGATACCACCGGCAACGTCATAATCGCCATCAAACTGAGAATCGGCGCGAATGATCAAATGGGAATTTTCCGTGAATAGAGTGGTGAACTCACCGCCTAATGTCGAGGGATTGGCGCCTACACGCACTTCAAAGTAGTTGTAGCTGAAGTTATTCGCTTGTGCTGATGTCGCCGCAAGAGCCAGCGCGCTGGTAAGTAGGATTTTTTTCAAAACAGTCTCCGACATTGTCAATTTTCCGTCTAAGCGCCACATTGGCTTGGCGTTTTTGCCTAATGAAAAAAATATTAGCAAGTTTTAAGCCAGCCATTTGAGGTGGGTGTCATTATTGATGATTTAAAATGATTTGTCGCCTACGAATTGAATTGATTGATTTTTTATATAGAAAGCTTACAGTGGAGCTCTAGCCATCTAAAAGGCTTTTATTAACAATGAGAGGGAAATATGAAGTTAATCAGTAAGGTGTCGTTGTTAGCATTCATCACGGTAGTCGGACTTACCGGGTGCGGCGAAAAAGAAGAGTCAGTGATTAAAGTTGGAGCGACGGTTGGCCCACACGCCCAGGTTGTCGAGGCGGTAGCAAAACAAGCCGAGCAGCATGGGTTAAAGGTGCAAGTGATCGAGTTTTCGGATTATGTCACGCCAAACGCGGCGCTTGATGATGGCAGTATCGATATCAATAGTTATCAACATCAACCATTTTTAGACAGTTTTAATCAAAATCATGGTACAGAACTTGTCTCAATCGGCCGTTCAATCCTCATGCGTATGGGACTTTACTCAAATAAATACCGCACTTTAGATGCGTTGCCAGAGAAAGCGCGTATCGCGATACCTAACGATCCGACTAATGGTGGTCGCGGTCTATTATTGCTTGCTGATGCGGGAGTGATCACCCTGAAAGAGGGCGTTGGATATGCGGCAATGCTCACTGATGTTGTGGACAACCCTAAACAGTTCGAATTCATCGAGGTCGATGCGGCGCAGTTACCCAGAACTCTGGATGATGTCGATGCTGCGGCAATCACGATGAACTATGTGATGTCATCAGGGCTTGATCCGCAGAAACAGAGTATTTATCTCGAATCGACCGATGCCCCGCTCGCTGTTATGGTCATCGCGACCCGTAAAGGGGAAGAGACTAAACCTGAGTATCAGCAGTTTGTTGAGATCTTCCAATCGCAAGAGACTAAAGCCTTCCTAGCCAAGCAGTTTGGTAGCACGATTGAGGCGGCGTTCTAATTCGCAGAATGATTGAGAGCCCGAGGCATTACCACCTCGGGCTTTTTTTATCGAAACATTAGCGATTGCAAGGTGGGAGTGGTATCGTCAGCCAACATAACGGATGGATTTATTGTAGTTTTTTCTTTATATGAAAACGCCTCTTCAAGCCCTAATGGTACAGGGTACAACCTCTGACGCAGGAAAAAGCGTCGTCGTGGCAGGTCTTTGCCGAGTGTTGGCTCGCCGTGGTGTGCGAGTTGCCCCATTTAAACCACAGAATATGGCGTTAAACAGCGCCGTAACCTCTGATGGTGGTGAAATTGGTCGCGCCCAAGCGGTGCAAGCTTTAGCCGCCGGTGTTGAGCCTAGTGTACATATGAATCCAGTGTTACTTAAGCCTAATTCCGATACTGGCGCACAGGTGATCGTGCAAGGTAAAGCACTGAGTAATATGGAAGCGTGTGGTTACCAGAACTACAAACAGTTAGCACTGCCTTTTGTGATGGACTCGTTTAGTCAACTGACCGAACACTATGATTCGATTATGATCGAAGGCGCTGGTAGCCCAGCAGAAATCAATCTACGTGAGAATGATATCGCCAATATGGGCTTTGCTGAGGAGGCGGATGTGCCCGTCGTGATTGTCGCCGATATTGACCGGGGCGGCGTGTTTGCTCACTTATACGGCACTCTGGCCCTGCTATCAGAGAGCGAGCAGCAGCGAGTCAAAGGATTTATTATTAATCGCTTTCGTGGTGATATTTCACTGCTCGAACCTGGCCTTGATTGGCTGGAAGAAAAAACCGGCAAGCCTGTCATCGGCGTGTTGCCCTATCTGCACGGGTTTGAGTTAGAGGCGGAAGATGCCATCAATACTCAGCAATCGCTCAATTCGAGCGCGAAGATTCAGGTTGCGGTGCCAGTGTTTACTCGGATCAGCAATCACACCGATTTTGATGCGTTAAGAAGCAACCCAGACATTCACCTTAGATACGTAGGTAAGGGGGAGTCGCTGTCGGGAGCAGACGTCATTATTTTGCCGGGCTCAAAATCGGTCCGCAGCGATCTTGCCTACTTAAGCAGTCAGGGATGGGATCGCGATATCCAGCGTCATCTTCGTTTAGGCGGCAAAGTGATTGGCATTTGTGGTGGATACCAAATGCTGGGTCAGAAAATTGATGATCCTTTGAGGTTAGAAAGTGACGCAGGCAGCACTGCAGGGCTAGGGTACTTACAGACTGAAACGGTGATCACCGACTCCAAAACGCTAACGAATGTGGATGGCCAACTCTCATTAAATGGCAGCACGGTGCCCGTATCAGGCTATGAGATTCACGCTGGTCGCACTCAAACCACAGATGTATCGCCCATTATGCTCAGTTCGGGTGAGAGGGATGGCGCGTTGAGTGAGTGTAATCAAGTCTTTGGGACCTATTTACATGGTATCTTTAACTCGGCCGAGGCGACGACGCAGATTATGCGTTGGGCAACCGGTGAGGATATCGGCGCGATAGACCATAATGCGCGCCAACTTGAAGCCATCGATCGTATTGCTGATGCCATCGAGCAGCATTTGAAACTGGATTTACTCTGGCCAGAACTAGAGACACAGAACAAACAATGAAACAACGATTTTCACTTTTCTTCGCTTTGTGGTTAAGCCTTGCTTTTCACGCTCAGGCGCAAGACAAACTCACGGTCTATGCTGCCGCGTCGATGACCAATGTGGTCTCAGAGCTCGTGAATGAATTCGAGCAGCAGCGTGATGTTTCGGTGACCACTGTGTTTGGTGGCTCGTCATCCCTAGCGCGGCAAATTGCCTATGGCGCTCCCGCAGACGTGTTTATTTCAGCGAACCATCAGTGGGTGCAATATTTGATCGACAACGGCAGTGTAGAACCACACCAGGTGAAACAGATAGCGGCAAACCAACTCGTCGTCATTGCCAAGAAGCAGATCGCTTTGGCTGTCGGGGACGTTCAATCTTGGCAACAAGCGCTAAACGGGCAAAGACTCGCGGTTGGGCAAACCGACACGGTTCCCGCTGGTATCTATGCGAAACAAGCGCTGACTTGGCTTGGCGTCTGGCAGAGCGTAGAGATGTCGCTCGCGCCGAGTAAAAGTGTTCGTGCTGCTCTAGCGTTAGTGGAGCGAGGTGAAACGCCATTAGGGATTGTCTACAAAACCGATGCGATGCAATCAGAGACGGTGACAGTGGTAGCCACGCTTTCAGAGCGTAGCCACGAACCGATTCAATATCCTGCTGCTGTTGTGAGTGACAATGTCACGGCGAACGAATTTCTTGATTATTTGCAAACGCGTGACTCAAGAGCCCTGTTTACACAATACGGATTTTTAGTCAGTGATGCTCAGTGATTACGAGATTCAAGCCTTATCGCTCAGTTTGAAAATAGCGGGGGTGGCGGTGCTATGGCTGATCCCCCTCGGTATCTTGTTGGCGTGGTTGCTGGCTAGAAAGTCGTTTCTCGGACGTAGTGTGCTAGATAGTCTTATCCACCTACCACTGGTGTTACCCCCTGTTGTGATTGGCTATTTGCTGCTGATTTCCCTTGGTCGCCAAGGCTGGCTTGGCCAGTATCTGTTTGAGCATTGGGGGCTGGTCTTCGCCTTCAGTTGGAAAGGCGCGGTAATTGCGTGCATGATTGTCTCTCTACCATTGATGGTCAGGGCGATTCGTTTGAGTCTAGAGTCCATCGACCCACGCCTTGAAGAAGCAGCGGCCACATTGGGCGCTTCCCCGTTGAAAATCTTTACCACCATTACACTGCCTTTAACCCTACCAGGTATTATTACCGGTACTATGCTCGCCTTTGCGCGCAGCTTAGGTGAGTTTGGGGCCACCATCAGTTTTGTCTCCAACATTCCTGGCGAAACGCAAACGATTCCATTGGCGATGTATACCTTTATCGAGACCCCGGGCGCAGAGTATGCAGCAATGAGGCTGTGTCTCATCTCAATTGCGATTGCGTTACTCTCTCTGTTTATCTCTGGCTGGTTAAGCCGAGTCAGTCAAAAAAGGCTAGGGCAATGACGAATTCGCACGCGCTGAGCGTTCAGTATCGCACTCGACTTGGTGATCAAACGTTTGATATCGACCTTGAGTTGCCCAATCGCGGCATTACCGCCATCTTTGGCCGTTCGGGGGCGGGCAAAACCAGTTTGATTCATTCTGTCGCTGGTCTTCATACGCCCCTAGAAGGGCGGATTCAACTCAATGACCGTGTGTTGTTTTGCTCACAAAATAAGATCAACGTCCCGGTGCATCAGCGCAATGTGGGTTACGTGTTTCAAGAAGCCCGCTTGTTTCCCCATTACCGCGTTGAAGGCAACTTGCTGTATGGCGTGAAGGGGAATGACAAAGTACATTTTGACAAGGTGGTGGACACGCTCGATCTCGGCGCGCTGTTGAGTCGTTACCCTAAAGCGTTGTCTGGGGGAGAAAAGCAGCGCGTCGCAATAGGACGAGCATTGCTGCGCAAGCCAGACATACTCCTGATGGATGAGCCGCTTGCGTCATTGGACATGCCGAGAAAGCGCGAAGTGATGCCATATCTTGAGCAACTTGCTGCCGATATCGACGTGCCTATTCTTTATGTTTCCCACAGCTTGAATGAAGTATTGCGTCTGGCTAATCAACTGGTGGTGATCGATGACGGTCGGGTGGTGGCTTGCGATAATATTGAGGCGGTCTGGTCTTTGGACGTCATGCGCCCGTGGCACTCGTTTTCGGAGCAAAGCTCGCTGTTCGAAGCTCGTGTCCTGCGCCACAATCATGACTATGCGTTGACTGAGGTGAGTTTAACGCCTGCGCATTCGCTCTGGGTTCAAAAAATCAACGTCCGTGAAGACGACTTAGTACGGCTGCAAATTCGCGCCAATGATGTCTCTTTAGCTCTAGAGCCGCCAAAGCAAACCTCGATTCGTAATAGCCTTAAGGTCACGATTGAGGAATTGGAAGAGGTGCGTCATGGTGAGCAACGGCAAAGTGTGACCGTCTATTTGCGCCTAGATGAAAGACGAACCCTCAAAGCGACCATTACTCAGTGGGCCAAAGATGAGTTGAATTTAACACCTGGGATGACGGTCTACGCCCAGATCAAAGGCGTGAGCGTTACTCAAAAAGATATTGCGCTTGCTCACGGTGATAGGTAGCCATTAAAAAAAGCGCCTTGCGGCGCTTTTTCAACACAACCGCTTATTGCGATCATTACTTCGCGAAGACATCCGTAAAGTCGCGTTTAAGAATAGGGTCGCGGCGTGCTTTTTTAATTTGCTTAACCATATCTTTTACGCAGTTGTGCAGGACTTGGTCGAGAAGCTGCGCACGGTACTCTTCTTTTTGCTCATCTGTCATCTCTTTAGGCAGATTAAGCGTTGGAAACTCTTCCATTACGTTAAGCCCAGCAAACGCTTGGCTTACCGACACAAGCGCATGGAACTGCTCAAAGTTATCGAGAACATTTTGCGCACTGTTTGGCAGTTGTTCCCAAGATTCGCGCACAGCTTCTTCCGATACTTCATGAATTGAGACGACCATGTTGTGCATAGCTTCTGGTACGCCATCAAACTCAATCACTTGACGAAGTTCAGCGGAAACGGTGGACAGGTCTACGACAGCTTGTTCTGCTTGATTCTCGTCAGACATAAGGATGCTCTCTTTAATTACTAAAATTAGGGCGTTATCGTAAAAAAAACCGTATAAAAGTCAACATAAGTTGGCTGAACATGGGGTGGTAAGGTATGCTTTTAGATAACGGATTACGATATTCATGAATTAAATCAAGGTAGTTAGCGTGGATAAAGCAGGTTCTTCGATGAAAATCTTGCTAGTGGATGACGTGCAAATGGAACGCATGCAGCTAGCCATTCGACTTAAGCAGCTTGGCCATACGGTCGAAATGGCGGATTCTGGCGCTGGAGCTTTGGATATCTATCCTACCTTTGAACCTGATTTGGTACTGCTCGATATCAGCATGCCGGATATGAACGGCTTTGAAGTCTCATCTCGAATTCGTGATTTATATGAAGAGTGGGTACCGATCATTTTCCTAAGCGGTCACGATGAACCGGCGATCATTGCTAAAGCCATTGAAGCTGGCGGCGATGACTACTTGATCAAGCCCGTGGATAAAATCGTTCTTAACTCTAAGTTGATTGCCATGCAGCGCATCGCTGCCATGCGTCGTGAATATAAAAAGAAATCCGCCGCCCTTGAGGAGGCCAATCGTCTGCTTGAAAAGTTGGCGACAGAAGATGGCCTTACTAAAGTCGCAAACCGTCGCTCAATCGATGAAAAAACTCTTGAGCTGATTGCGTTTCATGGTCGCCATCATCTCCCCCTCGGGTTCATACTGCTTGATGTAGACCACTTTAAACTTTACAACGACACGTACGGCCACATTGAAGGGGACAAGTGCCTTGTTGCCCTTGCGAGTGCATTGTCGGGCTTGTTTGTTCGTAATGGCGAAGTGGTGGGCCGTTATGGTGGTGAAGAATTCATTGTGCTGCTCGGCTATACAGATGAAAACAAGGTTGAGCAAGATGCGCAGCGCATCCACAATACCGTTGAAGCGTTGGCTATCGCTCACGAATCTTCACCCATTCATCAAAACGTGACCGTGTCACAAGGTGTCTATTCCTTTGTTCCTAGCGGAAAGGAGACATTGGAGTCGGTATTTGAGAAAGTGGATAAAGCTTTGTACCAAGCCAAGGCGTCTGGTCGAAATCGCTATGTGATTGTGTGAGCGCTGGTTGCACTCTTTATTTATGTTGCACTTGATTTACGCGTATTGGGTTTATTATGCGTAAGCGACTCGGTTACGCCCAGCCTTTTTCGCTTTATACAAAGCGTTGTCTGCTTCTTTAATCACTTGAGAGACTTTGCGTGTTTCCTGGCTGTCGCAGACACCAATACTGATGGTCACGCTTACCGAGTCTGGGTTTTTCGCCGAACCGCGCTGTTTCGTCCCTTGTTTGTTGTCTTTTGGCCGCGCAGATTGATCGCGTAACATCATTTCGTACTCTTCAATCGACACTCTCAACGCCTCTAGATGCTCTTTTACCTGCTCGGCGTACCGCCCTTTAAATATGACGGTGAACTCCTCACCGCCGTAGCGATACACTCGGGCTCTACCGCCCACTTGCTGAAGTTTACTGGCGACTAAGCGTAGCACATCGTCGCCGGTGTCATGGCCATAGGTGTCATTGAACGACTTAAAGTGATCAATATCGAGCATGGCAATCGTAAATTTTCGACCCAGGTGTTTTAAGTCTGACTCAAGTGCCAATCGTCCAGGGATATCGGTCAAACGATCGTTAAACGCCATTTCGTAACTGGCTGACAGTAAGTAAACCAGCAGCAATATGCCTGCAAGGGAGAACATGGTGCTCGAAATAAAAGGCACATGGAAAAAGATAAAAGTCACAGATGCAAGCAGTATTGATGAGTAAATCACCACATCGATAATGCGATTTTTTGCCATGACCAATATCGCGCCACTTAAAGTGATGGCAAACATGTAAAGCACAAGAATCAGTGGGATTCGCGATACGGCGGGTTCGATAAATAAAAATGTTGAGTTGATGTCGTCGAAACCACCATCGTAGAAGTGAGCCAATACGAGGTAGCACCAGACGATAATAAGTGACAGCGTCACCAGGTAAAGCCCAAATGAGCGAGACATTAAACTCGAATCTTTGTAGGGATAGACACTGAGTAGTGCAATAGGCAGCAAAAAGGCCAACAACGACAACTCAAGCACCGTTGTGCCGGTCGATAGTGGAGATTGTAGTCGAGACTGTATCAACCAGTAGGCAAGCAGAAGGGTCGTGGCGACCATGGCTATTCGGCTCTGTTTGAACGCGTTCGCTAACGCTATCGCACAAATAAACAGAACAAAAGGCAGTTTCGAGGTGATATCCAGGTTGGCTTGCGTCAATGTGATGACATTGTTCATACCAGACGCGATGAATATCAGTAGCAGTAGCGGAAACGACAACCGAAACCAATTAGCGGAAACTACTGACAGTGACATGCAACAACCAAACCCACAGAAAAAGACACATTGAATAGCAAAAGATAAGAATACTTTGATTTGCTGAAAATCCAAGCTTTTTACTAAACTTAAGTAGCAAATTGGATCATATGTTTAATGTTTGAACACCATCATATCTAAATGACTCTATTGCATGGCAATTTTAGGTAATGTTCCACATACTGATACCAGAAGCATAACGAAAAGGAGTGATTGATATGCAGATTAGCGTTGATGTCCACAATTACATGGAAACCTTAGTTGGACACGTGCTTGCGCGAGAAGAATTTACTCAGAGATTCGACCATGATCAATTGGCCGATTTAGCGTGTCTCGCGCTCAGTCAATTGAGGCCTGTCTACATCCGTTTTGATGTCGACTTTCTCTCTGCACTCCCAGAAGAACGTTTAGTGGCATTAAAAGAGTATGCTGAGACAGCGGTCTCTTCTGCTGTGAGCCTGATCGTTGACGACCGCCGTAAAAATCGTAAAGATGAGATTCCGGTGATCATCAACAAGCCTCGTTTTGATGATGACTTGGAACTGGAATGGTTTGAGAAGCCGATTGTATCCATGAAAAGTCGTAAGTAAGGAGTTATAAATGGGATTGTTTTCACGTCTATTTGGTGGCGGAAAATCACAACAAGCCGTCGCGGTAGAGCCGGTTGAATATAAAGGTTATCTCATTTATCAAGAATCCATTGCAGAAGGTGGTCAATACCGTATTGCAGGACGTATTGAGAAAGAAAAAGAGGGCGAGATCCTATCACACCGTTTTATTCGCTCGGATGTGCTCGCCAGTAAAGACGATGCCAATGAATTGATGCTGAAAAAATCACAGATGTTTATTGATCAAATGGGTGACGGTATTTTTAACTGACCGTTTTCGTTAACAGTGACGTAATAAGACGCGTAATGGGAAAGTAACCCATAGAGAGTTCGCCTGATTGATTATTTTGCTGTGATAACTCCTCAATTTGATGAACATCATACTCTAAGAAGCCATTAGCCGTTATGCTGATGGCTTCTTTGTTTTGGTGAGTAAGATAATTTGTTGTTTTAAAGGAAATTTTTGCTTGCACTGGACGCAACTGGTTTGACCTCCTATCAATGGTTTCTGTCTTGTCCTTTTTGTCGTTCAGACGCACAATCCTTCATTCCCAACGGTTATAACTCATGATTTTTTCAGCAAGTTTTTAAAAAGACTTGCAGTCTGTTTTTACGTTGGATAAAAACAAATCAAACAGTGTTGCGAATAGTCAAGGAATAGCTAATGCAGATTGGTGTGCCAAGAGAGTCGCTCCCCGGTGAGACGCGTGTTGCTGCGTCACCCAAATCGGTCGAGCAATTAATTAAATTGGGGTTCAGCGTTGCCGTTGAATCAGGAGCAGGAGAGAAAGCCAGTTTTGATAATGGTGCGTTTGAAGCCGCAGGGGCGAGCATCGTCTCAACGCAAGATGTGTGGCAATCAGACGTCATTTTAAAGGTCAATGCGCCGATTATCGATGACACGCTGGACGAACTGGCTTTGATCAAGGAAGGGGCCACGCTGATTAGCTTTATTTGGCCAGCACAAAACCCAGAATTGATGGAGAAGCTTTCGAGCAAAAACATTAATGTCATGGCGATGGATGCTGTGCCGCGTATCTCACGTGCTCAAGCGTTAGATGCACTCTCGTCAATGGCAAATATTGCCGGTTATCGTGCGGTGGTTGAAGCCGCTCATGAGTTTGGTCGATTCTTTACTGGGCAAATTACCGCGGCGGGTAAGGTCCCGCCAGCGAAAGTTTTGGTGGCTGGTGCTGGTGTTGCTGGTCTAGCTGCGATTGGCGCAGCAGGCAGTCTTGGTGCGATCGTTCGTGCGTTTGACGTGCGCCCAGAAGTAAAAGAGCAAGTACAATCGATGGGCGCTGAGTTCCTTGAAGTCGACTTCAAAGAAGATTCTGGCGCTGGCGATGGTTATGCGAAAGAGATGTCGGATGAGTTTAACAAAAAAGCGGCTGAGCTTTACGCTGAGCAAGCGAAGGATGTCGACATCATCATCACTACCGCACTGATCCCGGGTCGCCCAGCTCCTAAGCTTATCACCAAAGAGATGGTCGACAGCATGAAAGCGGGCAGTGTGATTGTTGATTTGGCTGCGGCCAACGGCGGTAACTGCGAATACACTGAAGCAGACAAAGTGATCACCACAGCCAATGGTGTCAAAGTCGTGGGCTACACCGATATGGTCGGCCGCTTACCCACACAGTCATCGCAGCTCTATTCAACCAACCTCGTCAACTTGCTCAAACTGCTGTGCAAAGAGAAAGATGGCAACATCACCATCGATTTTGATGATGTTGTTATCCGCGGTGTCACTGTGGTTAAAGAGGGCGAAGTGACCTGGCCTGCGCCACCAATCAAAGTCTCAGCTCAACCAGAGCAGAAAAAAGCGCAGCCAGTAAAAGCAGAGCCGAAAGTTGAAGAGCCCACTTCACCAGTGAAGAAACTGGCGGCGTTAGCTGTGGGTGTTGGTGCGTTTGCATGGATAGCCTCTGTCGCGCCAGCGGCCTTCTTGTCACATTTCACTGTGTTTGTTCTTGCATGTGTCGTTGGCTACTACGTGGTTTGGAATGTTACTCACGCTCTGCATACACCGTTGATGTCGGTGACCAATGCAATTTCTGGCATTATTGTTGTCGGCGCTCTGTTACAAATTGGCCAAGGCAACGGAGTGGTATCATTTTTGGCGTTCATCGCTGTGTTGATTGCCAGTATTAATATCTTCGGTGGATTCACCGTTACCAAGCGTATGCTTGAAATGTTCCGTAAAGACTAAGGAGTAACAAGGATGTCTGCAGGATTAGTACAAGCAGCTTACATTGTTGCTGCATTATTCTTTATTTTAAGTTTGGCCGGGTTGTCAAAGCAGGAGTCTGCTCGCGCAGGTAACTACTATGGTATCGCTGGTATGTCGATCGCGTTGATCGCCACGATCTTTGGTCCTGAATCGCAAGGTTTTGCGTGGATCATCGTTGCTATGGTGATCGGTGGGGGTATCGGTATCCACTATGCGAAGAAAGTCGAAATGACCGAAATGCCAGAACTAGTAGCAATTTTGCACAGTTTTGTCGGTATGGCGGCAGTATTGGTGGGCTACAACAGCTACCTCGACGCACCAGAGGCAGCAACGCATGCCGAGCACGTTATCCACTTGGTTGAGGTGTTCCTAGGTGTCTTCATTGGTGCCGTTACCTTTACAGGTTCCGTGGTCGCATTTGGTAAGCTGCGCGGTATTGTGTCATCTTCACCATTAAATCTGCCGCATAAGCACAAAATGAACCTTGCGGCGATTGTGGTATCAACGCTTTTGATGGTGCATTTCGTCAATGCAGACGGCAGTATGTTCGCACTGCTTGTGATGACGTTGATTGCGTTTGCGTTTGGTTACCACTTGGTTGCGTCCATCGGTGGGGCGGACATGCCTGTAGTGGTTTCGATGCTCAACTCTTACTCAGGTTGGGCAGCGGCAGCGGCCGGTTTCATGCTCGCCAACGATCTCTTGATCGTGACCGGTGCGCTTGTGGGTTCTTCCGGTGCGATTCTCTCCTACATCATGTGTAAAGCGATGAACCGCTCATTCATTAGTGTGATCGCCGGTGGTTTTGGTCAAGAAGTGGTGATCTCTGAAGATGTTGAGCAAGGTGAACACCGCGAGACCACAGCAGAAGAAGTGGCCGAGATGCTCAAGAACTCTAAGTCTGTGATCATCACCCCAGGATACGGTATGGCCGTTGCCCAAGCGCAGTACCCAGTGCATGAAATTACCGAAAAACTTCGTGCACAAGGTGTGGAGGTGCGATTTGGTATTCACCCTGTTGCGGGCCGACTACCTGGTCACATGAACGTATTGCTCGCGGAAGCAAAAGTTCCTTACGACATCGTATTGGAAATGGATGAAATCAATGACGATTTCTCAGAGACCGATACCGTGCTTGTCATCGGTGCTAACGACACGGTGAACCCAGCCGCGCTGGAAGATCCAAACAGCCCGATCGCTGGCATGCCCGTGTTAGAAGTGTGGAATGCGCAAAACGTGATTGTCTTCAAACGCTCGATGAACACTGGTTACGCTGGCGTTCAGAACCCATTGTTCTTTAAGGAGAACACTCAGATGCTGTTTGGTGATGCGAAAGAGAGTGTCGACGCCATCTCCAAAGCGTTGTAATCTCCCCTCACAGTACGATAAAGCCAGCGTAATGCTGGCTTTATGCGTTTTAGTGGTAATGATTCCTGACATCAATATTACATTTGAAATGTCTATTTTTGTCATAATGGTTTATTCTATTTCTAACTTACTGATTTAATGAATTTTTACAGTGATTAAACCCGTAAACATACTGATAACTGCTTTGATAACTTTGGCCACAAAGAGCGCGTTCGCGAACTCTTTGCCTGAGCGTATCGACACATTTATTGATATGTTTGACCGCTCTGAGGCGGTAGTGAGTTACGACATTCGCGTACTACAGGCCGATTACCCCACACGTTTGCTTACGCCTGAATCTATGCTGCCGCAAACGGCGCATTATCCTCTCAAAGATATTCAGCGCTTGTATGATCTCGCAAGAGACTGTACAGGTAAGCTCCCTCTGAGCCCTTTAGTGACGGAGCCGTTGGTGTTTACCCGTTCTGTATGTAAAGGGAATACCGTGAGCACCAAGTGGTTTGCGCGCAGTGCGCTTATCCATCCTGGCGGCGGAACCTACGCCAGTCGTTATGTGGCACTGCATCCGGAAAAACTGGATGAGCTATCGCAATACATGCACATCAAGGAGCGTCCGCTCGATCCAGAAACGACCTTATTAGGACGATTGCAGCGAATGGATGAGTCTGCCATGTTGGCACTGTTGGCAGGATCGAGCATGTTTTTGGATCGAAATGCACTCTGGCTTCGCAATAATGATGAATATTTAGTGTATCCAGACAATGTTTGGAAAACCTATGTCGATCAGAGTGGTCTAAAAGTAGAGCCGAAATCCACGGCGGTACGCTGTTTCGCACAGCGGGGCAATTTGTGTTGGGATATTGAAGATCAATCAGAGGTCTTACGAATCAGCATGGCGGTTTTGGTCGTCGCGAACATCTTGCTGGTACTGGGTTGGTTGACATATCGCTGGAACACCAAGCGCCAAGAAATGAAAAGCCGTATGCTGATTTTGCAGATCTTAACGCACGAACTGCGTACGCCAATCGCCAGTTTATCCTTGACGGTTGAAGGCTTTCGTCGTGAGTTTGAAAAGCTGCCAGAGTCAGTGTACGACGAATTTCGTCGATTATGTGAAGATTCTAGGCGATTGCGCCAGCTGGCCGAAGCCAGCAAAGATTATTTGCAATCAGATAACAAACAATTGGCTGCAGATTGGGTACCATCTGTCAGCGAATGGCTTGAGTTCAAATTAGAAGAAGAATTTGGCGATAAAGTTGAGTTCTTAATTAACCAAGATGTCGCGGCAAAGCTCAATGTCTACTGGCTAGGGACTTGCATCGACAACTTAATCCGCAATGCCATTAAATATGGCGTTGCTCCTGTTCAACTTGAGGTTGAAACCTCAGTGGACATGATTACGCTAAAGGTCAAAGACCAAGGCCAGTTAACCCATAAAGATTGGCGCAATTTGCGCAAACCCTTTGTGAGTAAAAGCGGCCTGGGCTTAGGATTAACCATAGTTGAATCGATGGTCGGACGTATGGGCGGAACTATGAACCTCATCGGCCCACCGACAACATTTATATTGGAGATACCCTGTGAAACAGACACTGCTTCTCGTTGAAGACGACAAAAATTTAGCTGACGGCCTACTAGTTAGCCTTGAACAAGCAGGTTACGAATGTTTTCACTCTGAAACCATTGCGGACGTGGCACAGTACTGGGATAAAGCAGACTTGGTGGTGCTTGATCGCCAATTGCCTGATGGTGATTCTGTAGCGCACTTAACCGATTGGAAAAAAATCAAAGATGTTCCAGTGATCTTACTGACGGCTCTGGTAACGGTAAAAGACAAAGTCACAGGTTTAGATGCCGGTGCGAATGACTATTTAACCAAACCTTTCGCTGAAGCGGAACTATTTGCTCGAATTCGTGCGCAGCTGCGCTCTCCGGACGCCGAAGCTCAAGATGACTCCAAAGTGACGACCAGCGACTTGGTGATCGACAAAGCGACCCGTGAAGTGTTCTACAAAGAGGAATCCATCACCTTAACACGTACAGAGTTTGATCTCTTGTTGTTCCTAGCCAGTAACTTAGGCCGCGTGTTTACTCGCGACGAACTGCTCGATCATGTTTGGGGATACAATCATTTTCCTACCACACGCACGGTTGACACACATGTATTGCAGCTACGTCAAAAACTCCCAGGTCTAGAAATCGAGACCTTGCGCGGTGTTGGATACAAAATGAAAGCCTAATATGAAGATTCGGGCTCTCTTATGGGGTGCACTCATTGCGAGTGCACCTGCACTCAGCGATACCGCGCCTTGGTTTGAGGACAACACACCGTTGACTCAAGCTCATAAGCATCTACTCAACAATAACTTGTCGGGTATGTTTTCTTCATTGGTGGAAGTTTGGCAACTCGAATCAACCTCAAATTTATCAAGCCACCTCAATTCGTTACTCCTTCAATCGCTTGAAGTGGACTGTGGAAAAGGCCTAGATACCAATCCCACGCCCACGTGGATATCCTCGGTTGTCATCCGCCGTACTAACATTGAAAGCCCTGGGCGTGATGCGTTTCGAGCCATCGTCGAAGTGGATTCAGAAAAGCCCATTCGAGATATCGCATTAACCCAGTGGGTATCTCGTAATATATCCACTGACAACACTTTGACTAAGTTACCGGGTAACGAAAGTGGCCTGAGTAAATACATTAAGCGATACAACTTGAACAGTCGTTTACCTATGGGACTCTATCGATTGGACGTCACTGCTGCTGACCAATCCTCTTGGAGTGCTTGGGTCCTGCTTGGCGAACCCAATGCTGCGATTGATGTTCGCTGGAAATCAAAGGATGAGTGGAGTATCGATCGCACCGCATTACTCAACCCGCACTGCCCATTACCTAAGCTAGAAACGGGGATTTACGACTATGTGGATGGCAAATATAACCAAATTTGGACAGAGGTACATGTTTCCGATTTTCCGACTGCGCTGAAACCGAATGTGGTACCAGCAGGTCGTTACGTGTTGGCCGTTTCCATCAATCAACAACGTTGGCAGGGGCCAATAATTGTTGAACAATCCCAAATTATCAGCAAAACCTATGATGTTTCTGTAGAGGAATAGTTAAAGTTCATAGACAATAAGACGATATAAATGAATGGAACTGAAAAGATTTATATCGCTATGGATAATAAAATTAAATTCTTGAGCCTGTCTATTGCTCTGGCTGCCACGTCAGCCTCTGCCGCCAATTACGCCATTGAAGCACGTGGTGATGCCATGGGTGGCGTAGGGGTGGTATCCGCCAATTTTCTCACTGCACCGTTCTACAATCCCGCGCTTACCGCTATTTACCGTCGCAATGATGATGTCGGTATGATCGTGCCTTCTTTTGGTCTCTCGTATAGTGATCAAGATAATATGGTGAATGATCTTGATAAAGTGGCGGATTTAATTTCATCGGGTCAAACGACTGAGCTAGACCAAGTTCTAAATGATTTGGAAAATGATCAAGCGAAGCTAGAACTAGGTGGTGTCGTGGCGTTTGCTATTCCAAATAGTTTTCTAGCAGCCAACGTCTTTGGAAAGCTCTACACCGAGTCTTATGCCACTCCAAACATATCGACTGATCCAGATCCTATCGTTAGAGCAAGGAGCAGTACGGTAAATGCAGTATCGATTGGTGTAGCGGAAGCTGGAATATCTTTGGCGAAATACCAAACATTTTTGGGACAACATATTTCTTTTGGAATATCTCCAAAGCTACAACGAATATACACTTACGTGTATGAAGCGGATCTAGAGAACTATGACATAACGGATGTAAGGGAAAATGGCACTGGCGAAACCATGTTCAATATGGATGCAGGTTTCTTGTGGTTCCATGGCCCGTTACGAGCAGGCATCTCTGCGACCAACTTGATCAGTCGCGACATCGAAACTAACGCGACTCCAATCTCTGGGCGTACGTATCAATATCAACTAGGACCGCAATACACCGTCGGTTTTGGTTTAGTTGCTGACTACGCGACAATCAGTGTTGACTATGACCTCAATGAAGACAAACGTTACACCGACTTTGAAGACAATACACAAATGCTTAGAATCGGTGGTGAAATTGATATCATGCGTCAGTTAAAACTGCGAGCTGGATGGAAACGCAATCTTGCGTATGACAATCAAGATGACACGCTGACAGCAGGTATAGGTATATCGCCATTGAACCTGTTCCAACTCGATATTGGTGCAAGCTACACCAATGAAGATTCTATGGGCGCCTTTATTAATTTCTTAGGCAGTTACTAAAGGCGAGGGTAGCGCTAGCCACCTCAAATAATTCGTACTATAGTCGGGCTCCTATAACAAGGAGCCTTTTTTATGTTTGATGATTTACCACCGCTGACACACGAAGAGCAGCAAAAAGCCGTAGAGCGGATTCAAGAGCTAATGGCAGGCGGGATGAGTACCGCGCAGGCAATAAAAGTCGTTGCCGATGACATACGCAAAGCCGCAGCAGAAAACAAACAATAACCCACCTAGAGAGAGCCAATGGCTCTCTTTTTTTTGCCTAAAACAAAGTGGTTACAGAAACTGAAAGTTATGTCGAAAGCAATACCATTAAGATTTAGTTTATTAATTACAATGGTTTATGTTGGTTTATTGTTCTGTCGCTAACTTCTTTCCACTTCATGGTGTAATTTAATTACACAGCTGAAAGTCGGTCGGTGTAAGCGCTCACTATTGCCAGTTAATCATGCTTCTGGGTGATGCCGTCACTGATGCGGACTTTGACCAACGATGTCGCCTTGTCATTTACAGTCACCTATAAATTGGACGGATGGTTTGTATACAAGACTGTAGTTACGTGGTCACGTAAACTGAATCTAATTAATGTAATTAAGATAACTAGAGTTAAACGTGGATGATTTTGTAAGGACTACAATGTCCGACTAGAGGTATTTTGGTTAGAACCGTTTTTAAGTCGCGCACAGTATCGGCAACAGAGAACGTTTGTGCGGACAAAGAAATGGTGTTGGTTTACTTGGCGGCTGATAAAGCCAAGTCGCACGAAGCGCAAACGCTGTGGAGCCAGATCGCAAAAAAGTATAACGGGCTAGGAATTACAAGCGTATCAGGTGCTTATGCGGTGTTTAGCCTTAGCTCAGATGGCCTATTTCAACGTGTTAATGAGTACGCATTATCTGTCCTTATGGTAAATATTGTTTCATATCAACAAATTGCGCAAACTCCTGTTTTTAGGAGTTTACATAATGAAGTACCGCGAAATGACCAAGAACTATATTTTTCGTGAATTAGAGTGCGGTCTTTCCGTGAAAGAGACATCGGAGCTTTGTTTTAAAAGTGTGAGGACGGTCAAAGAGTGGGATAAGGGGAAGGAGATACCCAAGGAGTGTAAAAGACTGATGAGGTGGTGCAGTGGACGAGAGCTTTCGAAGCATGAAGATTGGGAACAGTTCAAAATGTGCAATGAGTACATGTTACTGCCAACAGGACGAAGCGTTACAGCGCAGCAAGTATTGGCGGGTGTAGCGCTCTTAGAAATACAAGCTGAGCTAGACGTAAAGGCAACTGCAAAGTTGCTTCGTTATGCTAGGGCAATAGCTCGTATAAAAAGTCGGTCGCCATATTAACGCATTGAAGGAATAAGTAGGCTAGGAACATGTGAGATCATAGAAAGCACAATGCGCTCGGTGAGACTAAATGTCACTAGCTTACTTTATCAAATATGTGATTTAATGCATAATTCAAACAGGCTGGTTAAGTTTGGCCTGTATCAGGTGGTTGCAGTTTTGGTGATAGACGGCAACGCGTCACCGAATCAGCGTTATGCAAATGAGGTCAAATTTGGCAACCAAGAAAGGTTATAAAAGAGAGCATGTTTTCCCGAATGAATCCTATGTTCAAGAAGCTATCGAACGTCACTTTTTGTCTACTGGTCACGAGATTATAGATGACAAGTATACAGATTTGGTTTGTAGGCACCCCGTAACTGAAGAAAAGTGGTATATAGAAGCTAAGGGGTTAACATCCCAAGTCGGTTTGGACTTTCGCACCTGTATAGGACAGGTAGTACAAAGAATGAAAGTACAGGATGCAAATTACGCAATTGCAGTACCTGATATTAAAAAGTTCAGAGACCAAATTCTTCTTGTAGCTCCTCATGTTAGAGAGAGGTTAAATATACACTGGATTTTAGTGGATCAAAATCAATCAGTCATAGTAGTTCTTCCATCGCAAAATTTGCATAAAAAATTGCTTAACAGTGCCGGCTAACCTTTGGCATTTTTGGTATGGTTGAGTTTAGTAATTACGGTGGCTTTGCTCGAGTATGTTGGTTTAGCCGCACCTTAGCAAGGCGTTATGTGTCAAAGATTCCGGAGAAACAATATGTCAGGGGAAGTCAGTGGGACAATCAGAGCAATCATATCTTTAGTTCCAAAGGAAATGCGCTTATTCATTGGATTTTTCATTATGATTAGTGCCCCCATGGCTATTATGTATACGTTGTCTTTCGTACCTAAAATTCTCGAAAATTTAGCTTCTCCTTCAAGTAAATGTTGGGAATTAAAGGAGTTAAAAAATGAAATTTATAAAGTTAATGCATGCACAGGAAACGTAGAATTACTACCTAAAGAACATCGTATCACTAAGAGTAAGTAACACATAACAAACTGCTTTAGGCGGACCACCAACGCTCGGCAGTTTTTGCCTCTGTTTAATTATTGGTGTTTAATGTGGTCTGATTGAATTTTGTAGAATTTTGGAAGCCACTTAGCAGAGGTTATGCCTATCCATTGAGTAAGGGTAAATATGGGAAATTATAGGAACTTCGAGCAAGACTTTGTGGCACGTACTATTGAGTTAATTGAACAATATAATCAGCTGATCGTTGATGAGCCATTTGAAAGACAGTTCAACTATACGTTGACACTCAATTGCCTATTGGGCTTAATCGTGATGCCAAAAGAACGAGCGATTAATACAATTCCGAGTAAACGTTTAACAATGGAGTTTAAGCGGTATATGGGAATTATTCATTCTGACTTGCCAGGTGCACAAACTACATTGCGCCAGCTGATTGTTAAAATGAGGCATTCTATCGCCCACTTTGACATTGAAGTTGAATCAATCGACCAACACCACTTGGTAAATTTTGTTAACTTCAAAGATACAGATAATGGTCAAATTTATGCGCGTTTCCATGCCGAAGAAATTTTCCCATTTCTAAGAGCTTATGCTCAACTATTGGTGGATAGCATGCGGCGTCAACAACGTCATCGAGAACAGGAATAGCAAAGGCTTTAAGACGGAATCGCAACGAGTGACATTTTAACTATACGTTGAATTTATTGATTTGAGGTGGTGTGCATAACTATCGTGTTTCGTTGCCCACCAATTTAGCGGGCGTTATATGCTGGAGTAGTCTAAGGAAATTTATGCATTCAAAAGAAATTCTTGAGCTATTTGTAGAAAAAGCAGACAAACTCCTTGCTAGTTCTTTTTCAAAAGAAATGCAGAAAGGACAGAGAGTTAAGGTAGGGACAGAAGTAATCAACTATGTTGGACCATCTGACGAAGAACTAGACGCGTTTCTACTGACACACCGATTGTTTTTTCAGAGAAATGAACCGATTAGGGTTAATAATTTACACTTTCACTATGAAAAATTAGGCGTTGATGAGAGTGGCATAAATCAGCTGCGTGAAATTCAGGAGTGGATTCGTAGTTATTGGCACGCTGACTCACGACTTGTTTACAATGAACGCCGAATTAACAACTGGGACTTTTATCAAGCCTTTCTTTATGGTGATCATGCTCATACAAATAATGCTGAGAATCGAAAGAAGTTTAAGGATTGGACAAAGACTACTATGTCTAAAGAATCATCATACTTTGATTTTCGCCAAATCCTTGGTGTCACTCTAATGGTCATCGCGCAGTTAAAATACTTGACCGAAAGTGTGCTTCTAAAGCAAGACATATGACAAGGCATTAGGTATTGATGCATTTCACCTTTAAATGTTAAAAAACTATTAGTATCAAAGCTGTGAGGACAGATGAAGAAAATATTAATATCCAACTTAATAGTATTGTTAGTGGTTTATTTAGGTATTAGGGTTGAAAATTGGGCAACAACATATGATAGATATTTGTATTTAGATGGTGAAAACACAATTAGTTATCAAAGTACTCTTACGGCGGTAAGGTCAATTAATGAATATATTAATGAACTTTGCACATACCCTGAGTCTAAAGAGCACTTAGAAGAGTATAGAAAATGTCGTGATTTTTACATGAAAGTGAATGGTTGGGTTAGCACTGAATATGCAACCAAAAGAGGGAAAGAGGCATCAGACGCACTGTTTGGCTGGAAAAGTAAGGTTTCAAGCTATGTAATTACCTTCTTTGGTAGTTATTCGTATAAATACTCTAACAACTCGTATAAAAACAAGCACGAATATATTGTAGATCGTACATCTAGGTACAAAAGATAAAATGTCTAACAAGACCAAGGTACAAACCCATACGTGTAAACGTTGAAGAATGGTGGAATTTACCCCCGTAATACAGGTCGGGGGTTTTGCTCCGCTCCGTTGGCCAAATCGACCCTCTCTAATCCTACCCGTTGAACGTCTTTCAAGTTGCTGTTGCTTAACCCGCCACTGATGTGGCCAGTCTCTGCGAGGCGTATCTTGGCAGGAAGGGGGCGAGTGGGCCTGTCGAGTGAATGCAGTGACTAACCGCGCCAGTTGAGTTTCTCGATCTCTGAACTTAGGGTGGGTGGCTTGGTGCTTCGTTCGCGCTCCGCACTCTCTTTTCCCTGCGGGGCGGTATGTTAAAAAAATGACATACCAGACTTCGTCAGATAGCGCCGCACTCAGCGCTCCTCCTCCTCAGTCTTCGTCTTCGTCGCTTTTTCGCTTGGCGCTATCTTAGAATAGGTTGATTTGGGGTTGGCTTGGCGGGAGCTGGGGCGTGATGGACTCCCGCGAGGTAGGTTTGCAGGCAATGGTTAAGTCTACCGCTTGTTTGGTGAGCTTGAGCAAGCAGTCATCATAGTGAACGTATTGAATCCCGTTGGCCTTGAGAAAGAGGTCACTCAAGTAATACACACCGTCGGGTGTGGCCGCTTCCAGTGTGACCAAGAACTCGATGCCGTTGTTGGTTCGGCGCAATGAGTGGCCCATGTAGTAGAGCGATTGGACATCGTACAGGCCAAGCATGTCTCTCAGCCTGTCGACACGAGTAGCTGCACCAGTGGCACCAGAGTTAAGCGCACTCCTATCCCCACCATGAGATACAGTAGGATCATTTTGATGATCCTTTTGGCCAGTTTGCCCAGTGTTCGGGGAACCGGCACTCTCACTTGATAGCGTTTGCGGCGGCGCATCCGTCTCCAGAAGCACCAAAAACCAAATCGGATAGACCATAGATAAAATACCCCATAAACGACACGCCCAGTATCAAGATACCCAAGTAGAGCGGGTTCTTGAGCAAGACATTCATTTGGCCAGAGCTTTGGGCCTTGCCTGTCGACGTCGACTTATAGAGCAAGAACGCGTCGAGCGGTATCTTGACCGTCATTAAGTTTGGGTCGCGCTTGGCGGGTAGCGCTGGCGTGGTGATGTCTTTCTTGTGGCGATAGATGTAGGGCTTACGCTTTCCAAACAGGAAACCGTCACGCCCTTTGTGAAAGAAGCATTCTTCGGCACAGGCTTTGATGCCTGAGTCGATTTGCTTCCAGTCAGGAGACAGCAGTTCGATGTCCCAATTGTAGTGACGATGACGCATGAACCCCTCATTGAAGCTGAACGGGTAGATGATGCGGCCATCCTCATCGTATTCGAGTTTCCCGCAGTCGTCGGTATCGGCGGGGTCGAGTTTGGTCAGGTCAACGGGGATGTGGCGAGAGTTGAAAAAGTTCTCATATCCATCGGGCAACCAGTCTAGGAAATCGGACAGTGGACGATGACGGACTTTGCGCAAATCAAAGCCGACGTTCTTGGAGAAAATATCCTGGCACTCATCGATAACAATGAGCGCCCCAATCGGACACCAACAAAAGAAGTATTGCCACAACTCTAAGCCTTGTTCGTTGCGACTCGATACGCGGATGAGTTTGGCGGTCGACGGGAACTGGATGTCGAGCCGCTTTTCAATCTGCTTTAAGGGCTGCATCCCTGAAATGTTCGTGACAACAATGCGACCCGCTTTGAGGGCTTCGAGCACCACATAGTAAGCGACATAAGACGATTTATACGCGCCATTAGCGCCCGTTCGAATACGAATGGCCATGCGTCAAACCCTTGTTAGGCGAATGACAAACCCCGTGGCCATGCACGTAAAGTAAATGTTCAGGGCTTGGGGAAGCTGAAACAAGAACGCGTAATAGCGCAGTTCACTGGGCAGCGCGTTAAAGGCTTGCACCACCAACTCCGTAAACCCGATGTCATTGAGTAGGTACTGGGCCGTTTTGTACGAGAGCTCGAGCGAGACTAACAAGAAGTAGAGTTTGATTTTGATGTACCACGCATTGAGGTAGACAAAGGTTTGCTCAAACCATGTCGGTACGTTGTCGAAGAAGTCGACCACGGTTTGGCCCATGTCGCCCAGTGATTGCATGAGATCTAACAGAAATTGCATAACGTCACCTCGCTAGAATAAGAACCGAGCGCCAAGAACGGCGGCTAGGAAGATGAGCACCGCCGCAATCAAAGCCGCGTTATCGATAAGGGCAGGGAAGACGCCCGACTTACCAGAGATGGTTTGGCCGTTGGCCAGTGTCAGGTTGAACGAATGCTCGACGTATTCACCTTGATTAAGGCCAGACGTATCAAAGGAGAACAACTGGCGAAACTCTTGCACCTTTTGCTCATAGTCGAGCTTGAGTTGTTCGGTTTCATCGAGCACGCTTTGCAAGGCGTCGGAGTTGTAAAGCGGCAGGGCATCGAAGTCGAGCTGGCCCTCTGGCGCACGCGGAGCGAAATCCCCAGTCGAGAGTGAATCGGCAATATCATCGAGCTTACCACCTAGACCTGATACTGCATCACCGACGGCGTCGACTTGACCACCTAGAACAGTATTAGAATTCCAAATAGCACTTTGAAGATTGCCCGACATGTTGTTGATAGTCCCACTAAGATTATTCACCGCACCTGTCGTATTGTTGAGAGGGCCTGCTAAATCACTAATCGCGCCGATGGTTTGACCTTGCATGTTTTGCAAACCTGACAGAAGATTTTCAACACCGGACATATCCGCACCACCGCCACCCGATAGCGCGAGTTCATCGACGGCCTGTTGAGTCGCGTTGACCGTAGACTGAATGGAATTCAGTTTGGGCGTAAGAGAATCAACGGATGAAGTAATATCATTTGCAGCAAGAGCAATGTCATCCGCCGCCGCATTGACCGCATTGATTCCGGCTTGGCGCTGTGACCAAAGCGCATTCGTTGTGTAACGAGTATGATTTAAGATGGATTCGTGATTGAGAACAGAGCTACGCACATCGCCCAATTGAGACGAGAGCTTATTTAGAAAATTGAGGTTTCGCGCCGTAAAAAGAGCGGCATATTCTGGATTACTGCCAGTGTAAGCAGGAATAGATCCAATCGGTGGCAAATCAGCAACGGGAGGATTACAGCCGTTAGGGTTTCCCGACGGTTCACACTGCCCAATGTCTTCCTCATCACCCGTACAACTAGAGCCATCCGAGACATAGTGACCCGTGCAAAAACTATCGGTGCATGTCCAAGTGCTAGAACCTTCAAAGCCTTCAATATATTTGCACTTATCAAGGCACAACGCAGGAACGTAAGCGGTGCCATCGTAGAACGTAGGTGAGAAAGATTGGTTAATGGGACACGTGGCCGCGCGTGCTGTGAATGACAGAAGTAGAACGAGAAGAACAGAGACAATCACGCACAGGGAAGTAATGACGTTTTTCATACTGACCCCCGAACAGGAAAAAACGCCCCTTGCTAAGAGGCGTTCACACCCGTGTAAAAGCCGAAAATGAAACCACTGAACACCGCACAAGCAAAGAAGATAGTGACGATGTCGGTTGCAAGTTCAGCCATGACACACCCTTAGCGACGCATTGCGCCAACGATAGCGGATAGACCGAAACCGATAGCGGCCAATGCAATCACACCGACGACCACTAAGGTGTAGTTAGATTGGCCAGCCGTGACAGCGTCAGTAATGGCGGTGGTGATTTCTGCATTTGCCAATGCAGCCGAAGAAGCGACCAGTGTTGAGCCAACAACACCCGCTTGGGTAACACGTTTTTTTAGTTCCATGATGTATCTCCGTTGTTAGTGAAAGTAGGCCGTTAGCGTCGACCCAACGCTTTTACAATTCGACCCAGAATGTGACCAGAGAGAAACGAGAGCAGTAAAAATCCCGTCACCGTGGTGTACACCTCTGAATCGATTGTCAGTGACCCGACTGGGGAGGTGCTCAGTTGTTGCACTTCCTCTTGGGTCAGCAGTACGTAGTCACAGTCGGTCGACGAGCTGACGACATAACCATTACTGAGAGCTACACACTGCGCCATAACCTAGCCTTACTTGCTCTGCATCGATGCTTGGAAATGCTTTTTGATTTCGTCATCGATGGGAATGAGTTCGGTCACGACGGCACCCGCCAATGGGTCGTTGGGGTTCATCTGCAAACTGACCGCGTATTCACGACGAGGGACAAACGCACCGCAGTTCGCTAGCTTTTCAGCGTAAGCACGATCCATCATGATGGGTTGATCCCATTTAGGGTTCACTTCACCCGATTCGCCAATGGTGCGACGTTTGTATTTGTCGGTGTTGATTTCACGCAGTGGGCGGGAAATGTTGAGCTGTGCCTGTTTTCCGCCGAACTCGGTTTCAATTAGGTTGATACCTAGAACAAAGAGAGTGTTAGACATATCAAGTCTCCAATATGTGAGTAACTAACTTCCCGTATGAGTCGGGGAAGGTGAATTTAGAATTGTCACGAACGAGCGACCCCACGACGGTGTTCACATCGCCATTGTGAAATTCGATGAGTGCCGTCAGGATTTTTCCGTACTGACGACGCATCCAGTAAGCCGACGCCAAGAGATCTAACGCGGCTTTCTTGCTGGGTTTGGGTTTGGTGTTGAACGGTTTGGATACCGAAATGGACGCCGAGAAATCGCAAATGGCCGCGAACGCGCCGCTTGGGTCAAGGAGCACATCGATGTCCCATTTCTTGAGTTCCACCTCAGAGCGATACCAAGTGAGTCCGGTCTGGGCCAAGTTCTGCTCTAAGGCTTTGTTGTAGATGCGCCAGTAAATGCGCGAGGTGCGAGAGCCAATGGAATATTGCTCTTTGGAGTAGACAGGCTTGCCGTTCTCCATGCGTTCAATCTCACACAGAGGCGCAAGTTTGGGGCCACGGCCGCGAACGTTGGTACGAAACGCATCATCGAGCCATGCTTTGTAGGCGTAGTTGCAATCAAAAAGACCGTCGAAATCGTCATAGGCCAAGTCAACGCGGGCGAGGGTAGTCACGCCCAAGACATTGTGCAGCCAGTCGTGCAGCGCCCAAGGACGCAGTTTGTCAAAGACGTGTTTGCAACCCGTACCGTTGATTTGAAAATGAACGGTGTCGTTATTTCCGCCGATTCCGATGAAGCCGCAGAAGTCTTCACCATTGGCTGAGGTGAGTTTCATGGAATCGCTGTAGAACTGAAAGCCCAAACCGCGAGGCGCTGAGAGTGACAAGCCAAGCACACGTTGGGTAAAGATGCGCAAGCATTCTTCCAAATAGTTCATGTACACATGGCGATAGGCGTCATTGTACGATTGCATTTCTTCGTTAGTGACGGCCAGTGTTGGGTTAAACACGGGCGGCGTTGGGAACTTAGGTGCACGAGCGTGACGCTGTAACAGTGATTTCTCTTTGTTGAGGCGCAAGGTTTTTCCTGTACCGCTTGGCAACGGTTCGCCCAAAGCACGATGACAGTACGTGAGGTTTTTCAGCGCAAAGGTAAAGCACAAGTAATCGATATGAACTTGCTCGTTATGAGGCTCAAAGGTTTTGGCGACTTTCTGTGCGTTATTCATCGAACACCCCCAAGTTGATGCGGTCTTGATAGGTGGTGTTGGTGATGCAGACTAATTCGAAGTGAGAGAACTCGGACTCACACCATGAGGTCAAATGATTCATGGATTTGAACAAATCCCAATCTTGAGTGCCTTTGACTAGAACCGAAACGGTATAGTCAGGCATAAGATCGAAGAATATGATTTGCGCTTGAGTCATTGGGCAATCCAAGTTAGTACACGTATTTGTGGATATTTAAGACACATTTTCGTGGACTGTAAAGACACAGATTAGTGGACAAATACGCTAGACTGAGACTTATCAATAAGATTTGGGGAATCACTATGTACACAAATCAGCTGTTAGATCAGTACAAAGAGGTGAAGAATTATGTGCAAGACAAGCAAATTGCGCATGATTTGGGAATTAGCCGCCAGAAAATCTCAGCGATTCGAAGTGGAGAACGCTATCTTACTGAAATTGAAGCGTTATTCTTAGCGGATCAAATTGGAGCTGACAAAGAAATGGTGTTGGTTTACTTGGCGGCTGATAAAGCCAAGTCGCACGAAGCGCAAACCCTATGGAGCCAGATCGCAAAAAAGTATAACGGGCTAGGAATTACAAGCGTATCAAGTGCTTATGCAGTATTTAGCCTTAGCTCAGATGACCTTTTTACTCACATCCATGAGTGCGTATTATCTATCATAGGTTAAACAGAAACATATTCTATAAGGTCACTGTAAACCTTTCTTATTCTTGAATTTTTTTCGCGGGAAGCCCAAACCGCAAGCAAGACAATATGATCCGGATACTCCAGTAATTCGGCCATTTTTAAGCAAGTCAAATCGTCAAATTCGCGGCGTCCGCTGCGATAATTCGCCACACGCGCCGGAGCAATATCAATAAGCTTTGCAAGGGCGTAATCACTTTTCAATTTTCTTTTTTCTTTCAACTGGTTAAGAAAATAGTTTGTGGCGTTATTCATAGCGAAATCCTTTGCGGGGTGAAACTTAGTTCTAGCTTAGTCCATGAGTGGGATATTTGCCATAGTTAGCGGGGCGCGATATACAACGGATCTCAAATATTTTTTCATTACGTAACGTAACGGGTTAGGGGTCGCAAGTATGCCAAAAGTTGATGAGTTGAATATGGGTGAGCTAAAGCTGATCGCCAGAAAGCAGACGATTGAGATTCATGAGGTGTTGCAGCGGTCGTCGCTAGTGGTGGCGGATGCGATTGCGGCGAAAGTGTGTGGTGATGATGACCAATATGAGGCGGTGTTAGAGCACATTACCGAGCTGCATAAAACTGCGCCTAGCGCGCTGATTGAATTGTACATGGCGGAGTTGCTCGACATGCTGAAAGAGTGGGAATTGACGGCGGCGGCTCACATGGCACTGGCAGCGGAGGCGGCGTGATGGATACGACGATTTTGGTTGATGACAATTTGGCGAATTATGAGCGCAATGTGACAGCGGCGGCCAACTATGAATTTGGTGGGTTGACCGATGAGCAGCGCAGAACGGGATTGAAGCACATTCACTCACTGAAAGCGCGAATGAGTCGCTACAAAGAGCGCCAAGCGGCCAGAGCGAAGGCGCGCCGCTCAAGACTGGAGAGGTTGAGCGCATGAGAATGACGCCAGAGCGTTTGGCAGAATTGGCACACATGCAAGCCGTGATCGACTTTGAGGAGTCGGCGCGGTTTTTGCCGTCTACGCTGAAAAAAACCTTGCTTGCCATGTTGACTGTGGATCACTACCGAGCGCCAAAGGGGTTCAAGGATTTACAAGCTTACTTGGCTAGTGCAACTCAAGCCTTAAAGGTGCCAAACGACATCAAAAGCTATTTGGAGTCAGGGGCGGCGGCGCGCATGAAACGTCGCGGTGTGAAAGCGTCGAAAGAATGGTTAGAGGCAAACAGTCAGCGTGCGCTTGATGCGCTGCGGGTGTTGCCTGTGCCCATTTACAAAGTGGACAGCAAAGAAAAGGCGAGGCATTGCGCCAATCAGATTGTGATCATGGCAAACGCTCAACTCAAGTACTGCGTGAATGAGTGTTTTGATTATAAGGCGGCGGCGCTCAAGTTGATTGATAGAACGGGCGTGATGAAATGGAATTTTGCCTTTGTGCCGAATTTCACCAAGGACAATCAGGATGAATATTGGCTGGGTGTGATTGCTCGCTTGATTGACGAAAAGTGGTGGACGCGCAAGATTTATCGTGCGGCGGTGCGTGCGTATGAGGACGCAAGACGGGCGGCGGGGATGGTGTCGCCTGAGTCGGGTAACCCGTATTGCTCAAAAGGCCAATTGGCCTATTTTAAGACGCAATTAGAGCAGCAGACTGAGTGGCTAGATAAAAACGTCATGCGCCGAGCGGATGGGGTGGAGGTGCCACTTAAACAGATTTTTGAAGCGAGCGTTGCCAATCCAGAAGTGCGCCGCGCCGAGTTGATGCAGCGCATTAACGGGATGCAGGAGATCGCAGAGGAAAACGGCGACGTGGGCTTGTTTGTCACTATGACGACGCCAAGCCGATTCCACCGGAAAACAAAGCGCGGCAAGTATTGGCGAGACAATCCGAAGTATGACGGCTCGACAACCAGAGAGGCGCAACAATGGTTGTCTAGTCGTTGGGCGTTGATTCGTTCGGCGCTCAATGATGCCAATATTGAGATCATGGGGTTTCGGGTGGCTGAGCCTCACGCGGACGGGTGCCCACACTGGCACATGCTGCTATTTGTCGCACCAGTATTTAAAAAGCAAACCATTGAGATCATGCGCACTTATATGCACCTATCTAATAAGGGGGCGATTCGTGCCATTGCGCGAGGGTGTCAGACAACCAAGCAAGATCGCCTAGAGCTAGACACGGACAAGGCCAAAAACGCCCGTTTTGATTGCAAGGCGATTGATAAGGCGGCGGGTTGTGCGGCGGCGTACATCGCAAAATACATTGCAAAAAATATTGATGCGCACGGGCTTGATGAGGCGGTGGATTTTGAAACCAATCAGCGTGGCATGAAAGATAATGCGCTGCGCGTTCGTGCGTGGGCGTCGTGTCATGGTATCCGCCAGTTTCAGCAAATCGGCGGCGCGCCGGTGACGGTGTGGCGTGAGTTGCGAAGAATCAAAGATAAATTGGAGTCACCAAAGTTTGAAAAGATGCGCCGAGCGGCGGGGCTGCGTGAGAGTGATGAGCACGCCAGTTATGCTGAGTATGCGCGTTTGAATCGTTTTGGTTGTGTGCGCTTGCTCAAAGTGCCACACGAAAACGGCTACGGTGAGTTAACCGAAAAGGTGATCGGTTTGCAGGGGTTGGGGCTTGAGGTTGTTACCCATGCGGACGAGTGGGAAATTGCGCCGCTAGGCGCTGAGGAATGCCGCGAAGCGGATTCCACTTGGATTAATGAAAATAACTGTAGATTGACGTTTGAAAACGGTAAACCGTTATCAGCGGAGGCGAAATACACGTTATTAGAAATGGAAATAGAAAGGCCAAGCCTTTCAAACTGGAGTTATGAGGATGAGTTTGAAGTGTGAATCGAAAAAAGCGGGGGAGTTGTTGGGGGAGCTGTTGGCGTTAAAGCGCCAAGCGGAAAAAACAGTGAACCCAATGACCAAGATGAAATTGGCCGAGGCGGCGGTGAATATCGCCATTGAGGTGTTGGTGATCCATCAAGAAAAGTTGGAGGGGTTGAGCGGTGCCAAATGAAACGATAGGGCATGTTAAGTGCCCGATTGTGGGCGATATGGCCGAGGTGCGCCGAGATAAGCGCAGCAAGCTGTATTATGTGGGGCGCGCGGGGATGATTAAGCCGAATTTGCCCGAGGGTCAGGCGTGGTTAAGTGAAAACGCGGTGATGTTTGGCGAAGCGCCGGAGCCAGTGCCGGAGCAAGTGCCGGAGCAAGTGCCGGAGTTAAGTCCGGAGCTAAGTCCGGAGCTAAGTCCGGAGCAAAAACCAAAGCGCAAGAGCTTTTTCCATTGGGGGGATGAATGACCGAGAATCAAGAGGAATTGCGCTTGATGCTTGAGCATCAATCTTATGAGTTGGACGGTGAGTCGTTCACGGAGAAGTTGGCCAAGCAGCAAGAGCAAGAGCAAGCCGAGCAAGCCGAGCAGGTAGAGCAGGAACTAACCGTGCCGCTCACGTTGATGATCTCGGGGGCGGCGGCGGTGCTTGCGCCCAATTGGGAGATCACGGCCGAGGAAGCGGGGCAACTGGCGGAGGTGTACGCGCCCGTTATCAATAAATACTTTCCATCGGCGGCCAATTACACGGGCGGCGTGGAGATGAACGCGGCCATAGTGACGCTCGGGATTGTCGGCGCGCGCGTGATGGCGGGCACGCCGCGCAAGTTAGAGAGCAAAGCCAAACAGAACGAAAGTGGCAGCGAGGCGGCGTTAAGTGGTGAGCGTGAAGTGTTGGAGGCGGTGGAGTAATGGCGGTAAACACTAAACTGGAGAATTTGCATGAGTACGTCATGGGCGGCTCGGGTAGTGGTAAATCTTACTATGTCAAAAGTCGGATAAAAGACGCAAAACGGCTCATTATCTTTGATCCCGATGATGAGTATGGTGAGCTGTCAGGCATTCAGACGTTTTATAAGGCGTCGGAGTTGTTCGCGTATCTCGAAGAAAACCCGCGCGCGTTTCGTGTTCGGTTGGTGCGCAATGGCAAAGCCTATTTTGATTGGTTGTCGGGGGTGGCGCTGTGGATGGGAGAGTGTGTGTATGTGGCGGAAGAAATTGCCGACGTCACGAGCGTATCCAAGGCGGGCGATCATTGGGGGGCGTTGGTGCGTCGGGGTCGAAAATACGGCGTCAAGATCATTGCGGTGTCGCAGCGTCCGAGTGAGGCAGATAAAACCATGTTTACCCAAGCGGCGGTGATTCGTGCGGGGCGGTTAGATGGTGAGGGGGACAAAAAGCGGGTTGCGGACAATATCGGCGTGCCTGTGGAAATGATCAACAATATGTTACCGCTCGATTGGTTGGAGCTAGACCGCAAAACCGGACAAGTGCGCGCGGGACATCGTGAAAAGTCTAAAATCATTCGCGCCAGTTATGGTGCAGACATTGTGAACTAGTTCACATTTCCTTTTCTTTCTTTTCGTAACGAAAACGCCGTGAATCATTCGCGTTACTGAGTAATAGTGCAAACTGTTTTTCAGGGCGCGAATTTTTCGGGCTGTAACATTATCGGGGCGCGAATGGTCGCGGCCTGTTAACTTTATTTAATGCAAAGGGGCGCATTATGAATATGAAAACGGTTATGACGACAACAGCGGCGGCATTGCTGGCGATTTTTATTGCTAACAAAACGCCTGTAAAAAATATTGTTCAATAAGGGGGCGGTGTAAATGGCTCGACGTTTAAAACTGTTACCGAGTTTTTCCAATGTGGCAGCAGGTAATACGGCTACACTCGCACTGCCAAAAGGTAACACCTACAACAGCATCATGTTGAAGTATGAGGGTGTAACGCTTGCGCAGCTTAAAAACCTAAAAATGTTGGTCGGCGGCAAGGTGTTCCAAACCTACGCAGACGGCGTGGAGCTGGACGGCACCAATACTTATTACGGGCGCGGCGCGGCGGAAAATGGCTTTATTGTGCTGCACTTCAACCGTCCGGAGTTGGCAAACCTTGCGCAATCGCGCTTATTTGGTCTGGGCACGGCGGATGTCACCACACTCGATTTCACGGTGGATATTGACGCAGCGGCAGCCGATCCGAAGTTGACCGCGTGGGCGCTGGAATCTGAAAAAGACGTGTTTGGTGTGTGTACCAAAATCAAGCGTTTTCCGGTGTCTTACTCAAGCGGCGGTATCAAAGAGATTGACAACTTGCCTGTGCCCGCGTCGGCGCGCATTGCGGCCATTCATCTAATGACCGACAAAGTGGATCACGCCGAGCTTGAGGTGAATGGCAATATCGCGTTTGAAGCGCCAAAGCTACTTGAGCAGAAAATCCAAAAGGACGCAGGGCGCACGCCAAGCGATAGCCGTTTTGTGATGGATTTTATTAAGGAGTCTGATTGGCTTCAGTCGCAAGTGCTGGCGGGTGTCGAGGATTTCCGTGTACGCATTAACGTGACCGAGGCGGCGGGCGCGAGTTTCTTTGTGGTGGTGGAGTATCTCGACGGCAAAGACGGAATTTAAGGGGGTGTGATGGATATTCCAGTAAACATTCCAATTGTGGGGCAGACGGTGCCGAGCGTGCAGAACCCAAGTGATTCGTTTGATTGGGGCGGCGCGCTCACGGGTGCGGTGGATGTGTTGGGTAAAGCGGCGGATACGTGGCTTGGTTATCAGCAGGTCAAGCGCGGCGGTGATTTGTCCGGTGCGAATCAGCATCAACTTTACCAAAACCCGACAACGACCGCGCCTGATGTGCAGGTGTCGTCACAAGAGGTGCCAAGTTCGGCGGCGTCCGTGGCGGGTGTGTCATTGCAGCATGTTGCGCTTGGGGTGGGCGCGTTGGGTGTGCTTTATCTTTTGTTGAAATAAGGGGCGCGCATGTTTGAGGCAATGACAAGCTTAACGGGTGGCGGCGCGTTGCACGGTGGCAGCGCTGCGCCGTCGTCGGCGGCCAATTACACGACAACGACCAATAATTCAGGCTTTACCGCCGCGAATTATAATTTCGGGTCAAATAACGGCTTGCCGTCGTGGTTTTGGGTGGCGGCGGCGTTGGCAGTGGGTGTGTATGTCATTAAGCGCAAATAGTGTGATCGCGTTGCCGCTTGCGTCGGCGTTGCCTTTCTTGCGGGTGGCGCTGGCGGGCTACGATCCGACCGAGGAGGTTAAGGCGGGGCGGGCGCAAGCCTTTGCAATAGCAGGGGCTATGGTGCTCTTGCGTCTGGAGGGCGTCGAGTTGGTGGTGGTGGCCTTTGAAGGGCGGCACAAACTGAGCAAAGCGGCGCACTTGATTGTTGAGTTGGCGCGTATGTGGGGCTGTGAGTCTGTCCGCGTTCACACTGAGCGGCGAGGTGAGTTGCGATTTTTGCAGGCGCTCGGCTTGCCGTTTGAGCTTGTCGAGCAGCGAGAGAAAGAGATGGTGTTAAGGATGGTGATTGATGGGCGGGAAAAGTAGCTCAAGTTCAAACACAACGACGACCACAACGACAATAAACAAGTCAAACAGTGCTGCGTTTAATGGTGATATGACGGGTCACGTGGTGTCAGGTGTGGAAAATTCATCAGTTGTATTGTCGGATCATGGCGCGGTCAAAGAGGCATTGAACAGTAATGTGGCGGTGACTGAGCGCGCGTTTGATTTTGGCGGCAAGGCGCTCGATGATGCCTTGGATTTTGGCGACAAGGCGCTCGGGGAGGCGTTCAGTTTTGGTCGTGATGCGCTCGAAATGAGCGAAGCGGCCACCGATAGTGCGCTAGATGTGGCGCGTAATTTGTCGCTTGATAGCGATGCGCACACGGTGCAAGCGGCAAGCAACAATATGATGTGGGGCATGATAGCCGTGTCAGCAGCGTTTGCGGCGGCGTCCGTGGCGGGGAGGATTTAGCACGATGTCTATGCAAAATATTCGTGTCGGCGTGGAGCCAAAGCAGTTCGCGATGTCTGGGCGCTATTTTAAGTTGATCAGTTGCTCGGGTGTGGCTCGGGTGCGTTTTTCTTTCGACGATGGCAGCGAGCTTGAAACCGAGCTTTATCAGGGCTTGGGCTTGAAACTGGATCGCGTGTTTTCGCGCTTTTATATCGAGTCCAACACGGAGCAAGATGCCGTCGTGTTTGCATCGACCGTTGAGTTGATTGATGAGCGCAGTGAGACATCAATTGCGGGCGCGGCGTCGATTGAATCCGGTTCGGCGTCATTGTCGGCGGGGGTGGTGTCGCAAGTGGTGCCGCTCGGGTTGGGGCGTCGTTCGATTTTGATTCAGTGTGATGATGTGATGTATGTCGGCGGTGCGAATCTTGATGCTACCAATGGCGTCAAGGTGGATGCAGGCGAGTCGATAGAAGTCAACACGCAAGCGGCGATTTATGCGCTATCGGCTACCGCGCAGACGGTGCGTTATTTGGTTGAGGTGAGCTAATGGCGCGGATTAACTCGGGCGGTTGGAAGTCGGGCGACTTGCGCATTTGGTCGGGTGAGTTGGATAACATCCCGAGCGGGTGGGAGCTGGCGGCCGAAATGATAGATCGCGCCGTGGTCGGTGCGGGTGGTGCGTATGCCAAGGGGCAGCAGTTCGGCGCGGATTCTCGAACGCCATCAGTTAGCGTGAATAATCACACTCTTTCTACTAGCCGCATGCCTAGTCATAGTCACTCGCCGAGGTCGGGCGCTGGTGATGCTTATGATCACTATTATCGACTAAATCGAAATCGAGGTTTTGCTGGTATCAATGTTGGTGACAGTGTGAGTGGTTGGGCGTCGAGCGGCTTGGTATCTAGCAATGGTTCAAGCGGTGCGCACAGTCACGGCGCAAGCGCAAGTGCGGTTGATACGCGGCAAAAATCAATTGCAGTTATTTGGATACGAAAACTATGAAAATTACAGCAGTAACGGAAGATCAAGTTATTGTCATTGACGGTCAAGGTGCAGAGATGCGCGAGCTAGGCGGCTATCACATGACGAATGGTGAATGGGCGGTGCATTTTGACACTGAAAAGGGGTATGGCGAGATCGAATATCTCGACAACCGACCAAACCGCCGAATTTATCAGGCGGAGTTTGATGCGCACTATGCGTGGCTGATTGATGAGTTTGAACGTTATCAGGCGCACATTGCAGAGCAAGAGCGACTAGCAGCAGAGGCGGCGGCCAATGAATCAGAAACAGTTAGTGATAGTGGCGCTGATAGCGGCGGCGCTGATGCTGTCTAAGGGGGATGAAATGACACCGCGCGGCATTCGCAATAATAACGCGGGGAACATTCGCGGCTCGGATCGCTTTACTTGGCTTGGCGAGGTGGGGCGAGATGATGAAAATTTCGTGATTTTTGATAAACCGGAAAGTGGCATTCGTGCCATGTCGCGCATTATCGACAATTACGAACGATTCTATGGGTTGAATACCTTGGAGGGCATTATCAGCCGTTGGGCACCGCCTAGTGAAAACGACACGGAAAGTTATATTCGTCATGCAGAAAGTGAGCTGAGTGTGTCGCGGTATTTGCCCCTTGATGGGCGTCATCGTGCGGCGCTGATTAAGGTCATTATTCAGCATGAAAATGGTGTGCAGCCGTACAGTGACAAGGTGATCAATGATGGTATTGCAGCGGCTTGAAGATAAGCTGATAGACACGGCGTTTGTGGTGTTGGGCGGTTTGTTGGTGTGGTATATCACCGGACGGCTCACGGCGTCGGCCATTGCGCCAGTGACGGCGGATGCGGGCGCGGCGTTGGCTAAATTGACGCAAGCGTTGAACGGCTCACATGATGTGGAGTTTACGCCGATTGTGTTTCGCTCGCATTATTTCAAGTCGGATTACACGTTGACCGAGGAGGCAGAGCGGGTGTTGTGGCAAGCGCCGCAAAATCACGCGCAATTGGTCGAGGTGTTCGGGGTGCGCGGTGCGCCCATGAAAGAGGAATACCGCGCACTGATACAACAAAGTAATTGAGGGGTGAGAGCGTGTTGAAGTGGAAGCAGTCGAGCACATGGCGTGGTCTGGCGTTGGTTGGGTCGAGCGTGGCGGCGTTGCTCGGGTATGGTCACATATTCAGTGCAGAAATTACGGCGCAGGGCTTGAGCTTGGGCGGTGCGGTCGGTGCGGCCATTCCGTTTGTGGTGGGGGCGTATGATGCGCTGCGAGATGAATTTAAGGGGCAATAGTGGCAGAAACATTGCAATATCTTAACTCGCTCGGTCTGTCCCCGCAGTTTATCGCGGTGGTGGCGTTTATGTGGAAAATGGATAAGCGAGTGAGTTATTTAGAGTATCGGGAGCGGTCGGCATGATACCGAGTGATTTTAAAGTCGATGTTGGCACGTCTGAGCCAGTGGTGGTGAAGTTGGATGTGTCAGAGCGTACGATGGGCATTGCGGCCTTTGTGGTGGTAGTGGCGGCGCTGGCAATCAAAAAGCTAAAGGGGTGAACATGGCCAAGGGCATCAATAAAAAGACGGGTAAACTCAAAAAGGGTTACAAGTACGCCAAGGGCGGAAAGGTTGTCAAAGTGAAGTGAGAAAGCGGGCGGTTGCCCGCTTTTTTGTTGGGTCAGTATCGACGGATGAGATCTCGGGTCAGTTCGGCGACGGGTTGAGAGTGGCGTTTGTGTATGAGTTCTTTAAGTTCGTCATAAATGCCAATCTCTTTGAGATCTTGGATAAACCACTTATTAAAGAGGTATTGCGTTTTTTCTAGGTTCCAAGCGTTAAGCGTGTTTGGTGTGTAAATCATGCCGTCTGGGCTGTGCAAGCCTTTTTCGGTGCATCGCCATGATTGCCACTGCTTTTCGTCGGGCAGATAGCCGCGAAACTGGATGTAGAGCAGTTTTCTGACGGTTTGATTGTTGCAGCCGTTTCTTAAATAGCGTTCGATGGTTTTGCGTGACACACCAAGTCCCTTGGCGCCAGCGTCGAGATCGCGGCCATACACGGCTTCAAATTGGCGCTTAAAAATCGGATCATCGGAGGTGTATCGCGGTTTTGTTGACGTTTTCATTAATTAAGCCTTTTCTTATTTGAATTAGTATCACAACAATGCTCGGTTGCGGGGCGAAAACATAGCAAAACCCAATAAGGCAATTTTGTGATATTGCTCGCAATTATCAAAGGTGAGACAAAAAAACGTGTCACGCCAGACAATTTGTCTTTTCAGGGTGTTTATTACATAGCGACCCGAAAGTGGTATTTGTTACATAAAAAGCCTTAAAAAATCCATATAAAACAAAGACTTAATATATTGTTTTTGCAATCAATGTAACGACTTGCAATAGTGCGTATTATCTATCTTATGTTAAATATTGTCGTTCAAATACAGGGAGCCACGCTCCCTATTCGATCTTTACGGTTAAATACAGCATTGATTAAACATAACTGAATTTACCATAAAATACCTAATAATCAGTTTGTTAATCTGCGATTACCAAACCGCTTATTACTTAGCATTAACCGCCAGCGAGCTTTACTGTGAAGCCTTTCTTTTCTAGATGGGCTTTGATTTTATCTCGCGCGTCGCCTTGGATCTCAATGTTGCCATCTTTAACTGAACCGCCGCAGCCACACACTTTCTTAAGTTCTGCTGCCAGGAGTTTCAATGGCGCGTCATCCAAATCAAGGCCAGTGACAATACTCACGCCTTTGCCTTTGCGGCCTTTGGTTTGACGTTGAATACGCACAATACCGTCGCCTTTTGGGCGTTGTACTTTCTCTTCTTCTGGCTTAATTCGGCCAACTTCTGTTGAATACACTAAAGACATATTACTTCTTCTGTTGCTCTGCTTTTTGTTTCGCGACCAAGTATGCCTCTATGTGCTTCTGAATGGCAAGTTTTCCGCCCTTAAGTAACCTGCCATTGAAAAAACAATACCAAGCGTTGGGTTCGCCTGTATCATTCTTTAGGGTGAAACCATTAAAATTTTCTTGTGCGGGCTGGCCTGAACCTTCACGTTTCGAGTTGATGGAACTGAATTCGCGGGGATCGATAATGGTCGCAGTGTCACAAAACCAATCAATGCTCTTCTTCACCGCCGCCATACTGCCTTGCAGTTGGTGGTTTTTGATTTGCACTTGCCAAATCTCTGTAGAGTTCCCGGCAGTTTTAAGGTTAAAACCTCGATAAGTCGCTACTGGCATAGTATTTATAGTCTTAGTTATGAGTTAAATTAATGATAATTGTAATTCCTTGTTTATCAAGTATCTCGATATGAGTTTGTGCGTTTTTATAGTGAATCCATGAGAAAAAATGTTCGAATAGTGACCGATAACAGCATGAGACAAACATTGACTCGTGCACTCAACAAACAGACGACAATTCAAGACCTTAACCTTGTTACCGATGGGCAATACTCGCACAATTCCGTCTTGGCGATGAGTAATGATTGGAATCGTTTCTACAACTTTTGTCTTAGTCACCATGTTGTCGCGCTGCCAGCCGCTTCGACAGCGGTACGGTTGTTTCTGCAGTCGGAATCGAGAAACAGAAAGTACGCCTCCATTCGTCGTTACAGTGTCACCATAAGTTTGATGCACCGTATATTGGGTTACGACGATCCCGTCAACACCCACTCTGTTAGGCGCTTGATGTCTGAACTTAGCAACGAAAAGCGTGGGGATGCGACATCAAGCCATGCCTTTACTAAATCCTCGCTCGATGCACTGACTGATAAGCTTGAGCGTTCGAATACGCCAATCGATGTTCGAAATCTAGCGATTTACCACGTGATGTTTGAGTGTTTGTTAAAACGTTCAGAGCTCAAATCGCTTAACGTTGGCAATGTGACGATTGAGTCATCGCAGGGGATTTTGAGCTTGGGTAATGAGTATTATCGATTAAGTATAGGTGCGACAGAAAAGCTTAATCGTTGGTTGATTTTACGTGGTGTGGCTCCCGGTCCTCTTTTTGTCGCAATAGACAAACATGGTCGGTTTGCTACCGCACCTTTGGATGACTCCTCAATATACCGAATCATGCGCTCAGCGAGTGACAAGCTTGGCTTGGCACTGGATTTTTCTGGTCAGTCTTTGCGTGTAGGTGGAGCGATTGAGTTAGCTAAACAAGGTATAAACACGCGTGAGATTCAGACTTACGGTCGTTGGAAGAGCGCTGCTATGCCCTATTACTATGTTGGTAATACAGTGCGAGCAGCGCAAGAAAGGCTCAAATATAAAGTGATCCGCCCTATTGATTGATTGACGTTGTCACGCAGTTGGCGAGAAACTGATGAAATGGCACACCGTCGTTGACCACCATCTTAGGGAACATTGAGATTGGGGTCATCCCAGGGAAGGTGTTGACTTCATTGAGGTAAAGCTCACCCTCTTGTGTCAAAAAGAAATCGATCCGAGAGAGGTGACGCAGCTTCATATGGGTAAAGACCTTTTCAGCGTTGAGTCGAATCATCTGTTGTTGCTGCTCAGTGAGATTAGACGCGACGATATCCGTTGTGGAATGGCTCGTTGCGCTGTATTTTTCTTCGTAGCTGTAAAAGGCATCCGCAGGCGCCTTTACTTCACCGGGTAAGGTAATGTGCAGTTGGCCATCCATTTCGTAGGCCGCCACTTCGAGTTCTCGTGGCTTCACGGCTTTTTCGACCAAAACCTGATCGGAAAATGTGAACGCGTCTGCAATCGCTGTACGCAACTGATCGATATTAGTGACCTTGTAACAACCAACGGAAGAGCCCTGTCTCGCCGCTTTGACAAACACACTACCCCAGTTTTCAAAGGCTTGCTTACTCTGCTGATAAGTTTCTTCTGTGTTTTCTGTGAGAAACAAGTAAGGTGTGTTGGGGATGCCTAATGCGTCGTACCAAAGCTTAGAGGTGATCTTATTGAAGCTGTTGGTGCTCGCCTCAGGTCCACAGCCTAGATAAGGAATCCCTGATAGCTCGAGCATAGATTGAATATCACCCGTCTCCCCAGGGTAACCGTGTATGCACGGGACGACAAAATCGAGCGTGATGGCATCGGTTGCGGTATTTAAGGTGCCTGCATTGGTATCGAGATAGACTAACTCATCATCTTCGGTATGCCAGCCATCAGAGCGCATTTCAACGCGTACGACGTTAAACCCATCCGTCAAGGTAAGTTGTTCTTGCAGGTAATTGGCTGAAACGAGTGAGACTTCGTGCTCAGATGAGCCGCCGCCACAGAGTAATAAGATGTTGGTCGTCATTGATGGTCTTTCCGTAATGCAACAAAGAGGCTTATCCGATCTTAATGAAAACTCGGGAGCGTTTACACGTTTTTCGCCTATTCATATCGAGTTAGTTGGTTAGTTGTTGAATTTCTAAGCGAATAATAAGAAGAGTCATGAAAAAAGGGGCGCTTGGCCCCTTTCATTCTATCAGTTTAGTTTGTTGAGCGTCGGGTACTGAGAGTTCTTAATATCATCGATGCTCTTAACAAATGGCTTGAGTGCTTGCAGTTCGGCTGGCAATTCACTCACTGCCTTTTTGGCATCCGCACGCGTCGCATAATCCCCATAAAGTACGGTGTACCATTTTGTACCGTTCACGACTTTGTAGTTTTCCCAAATCGGTTGATCACCTTGAGGTAGTTGTCGAGCAAACTGGTCCACTTTCGTTTGTGACCCTACGGCCGCGACTTGAATCGTAAAACCAAAACGTGGATTCATCGCTTTCTGTTTAGCTGTCGGCGGTATGATTGCAACAGCAGGCTTGCTTTGTGGCTGTTTTTTCACCACTTGCTTGCTGGACTCTGGTGACATTTTCACAACATTAGGCTTGACGTTACTTTCGGTCACGTCTTTTGCCATACCCTGCTCAGAGACGACAGGTTTGGCGACGGATGCCGTTTGGTAATCTTCACGGTAGCTCTCTGAGCTGACATCGGTGACGTAATCACTGGATACACAAGCGGAGAGAACGACGGACAGGCCTACTATTGCGATTTTTTTCATGGGATATTCGAATGCCTTAAACTAGAAATTACTGTAAATCATGCCGTTAGATAATCGTATAATCAACCCAACAATGAAATTATATACCAAGACTCTTGTGACACATGACACAAAGTCAGTGAGCAACACAGTGATCTGATTAAAACTACGTCAAACTCAAGCAGCGAATGGGCCTAACCTCGGATACCATAAAGAGAGTTAGATTCAAGGAGTGTCACGTTATGTCCAGTATCGCTGCGTTACTCAAGCCCTCGTCAGTCGCCGTCATCGGCGCCTCTTCGCGACCGATGAGAGCGGGCAACATCGTGATGAAAAACCTACTACAAGGTGGATTTGAGGGCGCAATCATGCCTGTCACACCTCGTTATTCCTCTGTGTGTGGCGTGCTCGCCTACCCGACGATTGATTCGCTGCCGATTGTACCGGACGTCGCGATTTTATGTACTAGTGCGAAGTACAATGTCGAGCTGATACGTCAGCTTGCCGACAAACAAGTCAAGGCCGCAATCATTCTTTCGGCGGACATGCACCTCCCTGATCAAGACGGTATCACTCATCAATCACGCTGTTTAGAGATAGCGCGGGCCGCTGGCATGCGCCTGCTCGGTCCTAATAGCTTGGGACTCATCCTCCCTTGGCATCATTTTAATGCTTCGTTTTCCCCTGTGATGGCGCAGAAAGGCAAAATTGCGTTCATTTCCCAGTCTGCAGCCATGTGTACCACCATTTTGGACTGGGCCAACGACAAAGACATCGGATTTTCCGCATTTATTTCGATTGGTAATGCCAGCGATGTCGATTTTGCCGATCTTCTCGATCATCTTAGCACCGACACTAACACTGATGCGATCTTGCTCTATGTCGATACCATCAAAGATGCCAGACGGTTTCTTTCTGCCGCGCGTGCGGCGTCACGTAACCGCCGCATACTGGTGCTCAAAGGTGGGCGAACAAAAGCCGGACGTGCCGCTGCGAAAGCACACACAGGTGGCGATGACACGCTTGATATTATCTATGATTCGGCGATTCGACGTACAGGTATGCTGCGCGTCAATAATTCACATGAACTGTTTGCAGCCGTTGAGACGTTGACTCACTCCGTCCCTTTGCGCGGCGAACGATTGGCCATCATTACCAATGGTGGTGGCCCCGCGATTATGGCAGTAGATACGCTGCTCGAACGTGGCGGCAAACTTGCGCAGTTGTCTGAAGAAACCATGTTGCGTTTAAGCTCAGCGTTGCCGCCCAGCTGGAGCCAAAGTAACCCAATCGACATGGTTGGCGATGCAGACCATTTGCGCTATGTGAATACGCTTAACGCCTTGATGGATACAGATTGTGCGGACGCCATTTTGATTATGCACAGTCCTTCAGCCGTGGCGGAGTCGGAGCAGACCGCACGAGCAATTGTCGAAGCGGTCAAAGCTCATCCTCGTCATCGACGTTTCAACATTTTGACCAATTGGTCTGGCGAGTTAACCGCCAAACCTGCGCGATTGCTGTTTACCCAAGCGGGCATTCCTACCTATCGTACTCCGGAGAGCGCTGTGGTGGCCTTCATGCATTTGGTCGAGTACAGACGAAATCAAAAACAGCTGATGGAAACCCCAACCACCGCAGAACCTATCGAGATCAATGATAGAAATGAAGCAAAAGTATGGATCAATGAGCGCTTAGAGCAACATGATGTTCTTCACCTCGATACCCATCAAATAGGTACATTACTCAAGCACTATGGGTTCAATGTACTGCCGACATGGCTTGCGTCCGATGCGAGTGAAGCGGTGCATATCGCCGAAAGCATTGGTTATCCTGTTGCGGTAAAGCTTCGCTCACCTGACATTGCGCATAAATCCGATGTACAAGGTGTAATGCTTAATCTAAGAAATAGCCAAGAGGTGGCAAATTCGGCACAAGCGATACTGGACCGAACGCAGCTTTCTTACCCTTCCGCCAATGTTCATGGTTTGATTGTGCAGGGCATGGCGAAATTGGCCGGCGGTGAAGAGATTCGTATTAAGATCAAACATGACAATACCTTCGGACCAGTAATTCTTATCGGTCAAGGTGGCTCCGAATGGGACGAAGCGATCGACGCGGCCGCCGCTTTACCGCCGTTGAATATGGCGTTGGCGCGTTATCTTATCGTCATTGCGATTAAAAATGGCAAGATACGTCTACAAAAACTCCCAGAACCGATGAACATACAAGGGCTCTCTGAGTTTTTAGTTCGTCTGTCTCAATTAGTGGTGGATTGCCCTCAAATTCATGAACTGGATATACATCCAGTGCTAGCAAATGGCTCACAATTTACCATCCTCGATGCGGATCTTACATTACGACGCTATCAAGGCGACGCACAACAGCGTTTGGCCATTCGACCGTATCCAGTAGAGTATGAAGAGTCGATTAGATTGAAAAACGGTGACTCCCTGCTCCTTCGTCCAATCTTGCCTGAAGATGAGCCGCTTCATGCGGATTTTATTCACAACGTCAGCAAGGAGGATCTCTACAAACGCTTCTTTACGGATGTGGGCGAATTTAATCATGAAGCGCTAGCGAATCTAACCCAAATTGACTATGACCGAGAGATGGCTTTTGTCGCAGTGCGTGAAGAGCAAGGTCAGCCGCAAATCATTGGCGTGTCACGCGCACTAATCAACCATGACAACACCGACGCTGAGTTCGCGATTTTGATCCGTTCCGATCTTAAGGGGATCGGTTTAGGTAAGGTGTTGATGAAAAAGATCATTGATTACTGCCACCATAAGGGCACCAAGCAAATGTCCGGTATGACCATGCCCACCAACCGCGGTATGCTAATGCTGGCGCAAAAACTTGGCTTCACCCTTGATATTCAGTTTGAAGATGGCGTCGCGGATATGGTGTTACCCTTGAATTAAGTAGCCAAGTGTTGAAATCCGTGAGTTGATATTAGATTTTTGCCAGAGACTTCCAGTTTTTCTTCAGGTATTGGATGCACCAAGACTTGGCTTCGCCCATTTTATTGCGCTTCCAAGCTAAGACGATGTCGATGGTGACAGCTTCGGTATCGGTGATCTGTTTGAGTTCCCCTTTTTCAATCAAGCTTTGCGCCAGTTCGGCAGGCAGCGTTCCTATGCCTAGACCACTGCGCAGAGCATCGACTTTGGCAGCAAAGGTCGTGACGGTTAAACGCGGTTGCCGCTGCATCACATTGATGCTGATTGCCGGTTGCTCTCTTGCCGTATCCGCAATCGCAATAACACGATACTTCTCACGCGCAGATTCATTAAATGCGCCTGAACGTTTGTGTACGTAGTGATCACTGGCCGCGACCCAAATCATTGTCATTTCCCCTAAAGTTTCAGCCTTAACGTCATGGGGAAGCGCATCCAGTTTCGGACACACTAACAGGTCAGCTCGACCCGTACTCAATGCCTCCCAACTGCCGGCTAAAATCTCTTCTTGCAGTTTGACTCGAGTTGAACTGACATTGCCAAGTGCATCGACAAGGGGGAAAAAGTTGTGAACAGGAATGATGCCATCGAACGCGAGTGTAATATCGAGCTCCCACCCATTGGCTATCACACTGGCGTCATTGACGAGTTTCTCTGTCGCCGCCAATATGGCCCTACCTCGTTCGAGAATCAGTTTGCCTGCCTCAGTGAAATTCGCTTTGTGCCCAGAACGATCAAAGATGGTGATATCGAGGTCTTGCTCGAGTTTCTGAATTTGATAGCTCAAAGATGATGGCGCTTTATCCAATTCATTCGCGGCGGCCGCAAAGCTTCCTCTTCGATCAATCGCGTCCAATATGTGTAAGGCTTCTAACGTTATCGGGCTTTGCATCGCTTACATTCCTATAAATGAGAATCATTATTGTGACCCGCGTCTCACTAATGAAGTCTTGTTTTTACTAGTACGCTGACTATTCTACAAGTTTAAGTTTATGTTTTATATATGAAATATTGATAGGATTCATTCTAATTCCAAAAGCTCAACTCAAAAATGATATTGATAACGATAGTAATTATCATTTATATCCAATAAAATTCAGGCCGTTCAACCAAGCCTAATGGATTTAAGGTAATCATAAATGTATAAGAAATCACTATTGTCGGCTTCGATTGTTTTAGCCCTAACAACGAGTGCGTATGCACAAGAGTATGCCCTATTTGACGAGGTTGTGGTATCCGCAACGCGTACTGATCAACAGCTTAGTGATGTTGCTGCATCGGTTGCGGTGATCGATAACGACGAAATCGAAAGTAATATGACCACAGGTCTTGAGGATTTGTTCAAGTACACACCGGGTGTGAGCGTACAGACAAACTCTCGTCAAGGTGTGCAAGGCATCAATATTCGCGGCATGGAAGGCAACAGAATTCAAGTTTTGGTGGATGGCGTTAACCAAACCAACCAGTTCGCGCCAAGCGGTGGTCAGTCGTACAACTTTATCAACTCCTCACGTATTGATGTAGACACTGATCTGCTAAAATCGGTTGAAGTGGTTAAGGGGGCCGCCTCTTCCCTTTATGGCTCAGGCGCTATCGGTGGGATCGTCGCTTTTCAGACCATCGACCCGAGTGATTTACTGAAAGGTCGCAATTTTGGTGGCCATGCTAAGTTCAATTTCTCATCTTCTGACAACACGTTCAGTGAGTCGATTGCACTTGCCAACAAAACAGGCAATTTAGAAAGTCTCGTCGCCTACACGCGCAGGGATGGGAATGAAGTGGATAACTTTGGCGAGCCTGATGAGCAAGACACCACGGCTAACAGTTTATTGGTTAAGCTTCAATACCAAGCGTCAGATGATCACCGTTTCGAGTTTACGGGTAATATCTTGCACGATACGGTAGACACGCAGTTTATTAGCGACAGCTACAGTGATTACAACGGTGATGATACGACCGACAAGCAGCAGATCGGCATTAAACACATTTGGAATGCAGACGCGTCTATTGCAGACACGGTGACCTGGCAGTTGGATTGGTTGAGCAAAGAAGAAAATGGTGTGACCAATCGTACCTCAAATGGTGGAATGTACTTACCAACGGCCGGTAACGTGCAGCGTAAAGATTACCTTTATTCGGACGAACGCTTCCAGTTTGACGCGCAGTTTGATAAAGGATTTAACCTAGGTTCAACGGAGCACTTCCTCGTCTACGGACTGTCGTTTGCCGATAAAGATATCAAAAACATCAATAACGAATACAACTCGATTGATGATGACAAAACGATTTTCTACATTCCTTCTGCCTCTGAACGAAACTACGGCTTATTTATCGAAGATACGATCACCATTGGTCAACTTACGCTGACTCCAGGTGTCCGTTTTGACAGTTTTGAGACAAAACCTGGCGACAGCTCGGAAAACCCAAGTGAAAACCCCGCGTCTGATTACCAAAAGTTCTCCGATTCTGCTCTCACTGGACGTCTAGGTGCGGTGTATGCACTGAATAAGCAGCACAAACTCTTTGCTCAAGTGAGTCAAGGTTTTAGAGCGCCTGATTTCCAAGAGTTGTATTACTCCTTTGGCAACCCTGCCCACGGCTATATAAATAAACCTAACCCTGATCTTGAGGCGGAGAAGAGTATCTCGTATGAGTTAGGTTGGCGCCATAACACAGAGAACTCAGCTACAGAGTTGGCCGTGTTCTACAGTGACTACGACAACTTTATCTCTAGCGATACGGTCAGCGGTTCATTTACTGACCTGAATAATCCCGCAGTTATTCAATACATCAACATTGATCAAGCAACCATCAAAGGTGTAGAGCTCTCAAACAAATTCTATTGGGATGAGCAGTTGCCGCTTAACGGGATCAGTACGCGTGTTGCCGCGGCTTACACCGAGGGTGAAGATGGAGAAGGTAAACCACTTAACGACGTGACACCATGGAACACTGTGGTTGGCCTCAATTACGACGCACCTGCTGGTACTTGGGGTAGCGCGTTGACTGTCACCTATAACGCGGAGAAGAAAGCCAAAGACATCAACTCTGAAGGCTCAACTCGTGGAGATTACATCGGTATTGATGCCGCGACCATTGTCGACCTAACGGCTTACTACGTACCAATGAAAGATCTGACGCTACGCGCCGGACTCTTCAACGTAACGGACGAAGAGTATTACGAGTGGAATGATGTCAAAGGCTTTGTAGAAGAGGACAAAGATTTCACTCAACCGGGTCGTAACTGGGCAATCACGGCTAAGTACGAATTCTAAATATTGACGACGTCAAAAACAAAAAAGCTCCCTTTTTAATAAAGGGAGCTTTTCTTTGGTTTCCAATAAAAGTGAACAAAAAAGGGGTTGGAATCCATTAAGCGTTTGAGCTAGCCATCTCTTTCTTAACCATAAGCGCAGCAGCGACGATGAAAGCGACGATTAAACCTAGTTCCATTATGAACCTCGTTGATTTGTTGAAAATACCGAATTTAAACTTCGGTAATTCTAACAGTTTACGTTGTCGTGCAAAGTCCAAATGTTCACTTTTTTGTCAGTTTTATCGACTCAGTTCAAAAAAGCTGCGCTATGATTTACTTTTGACACATAAATCCGTCTTATCTTTGAGATAACACATGCCTTTATTACAAATAATTAACATTGAGCAGTGAGTGCTTGAGACTATAGCTGTCCGAGTTCTGGTTTCACCCACACTGAACTAAAATCAAACCAACCCAACGCGTTACACTGCGCATTTTGCAATGAACCGCATTGATCTTTACTCACTCCCAACCAACAGTGGAACATCGGAATCAACTGCATTCTTTCCACAAGAGACTGCCCTAGCGCTTTAGCGGGAAAAGGCCTGTTTTGATCACTTTGCCAATCCATCACAAGTTTCTGCCAATATTGAAAGTCATCTGACTGGCTCATCGCTTCAATATCGCTGTAGCTGAGCAACCAAGCAGCCAATGCATCATCACGATTGTTAGTGATGCCCATCGCTTTAACCCAGATATCCACATCGGCGAGATCAGGTGTCTCGTGCTCATAACGAATGAGGCGAACTGATACCTTGTCTTGTTTGAGAACACGCTCTATACACTTAACCAAAGTCGGAAACATCGGGTGTTGCGATTGGTAGGCAACCGTCACCTCTCGCTCAGACGAGGGAGCCTCGACAACGTCGGTTTTTATGTGGTGATACCAACCTGGCTTGAGTCCATGTGCCGGCAGAGCGCCCAACTCGACTAATTTCTCATCAGGAATTTGTTTAAATAAATTGAGCGTGGCTAGGCGGTCATGGAAATAGCTTGCCCATTGTGACTCTTTAGCCAGTCCCGTTTTACGATTGAAGAGCAAAAAGGTACAACCCGGGTCTAGCTCGACATTATCTGTGACACGCTCAATACCAGTCGCAATTGGCTGCGAAAGGCTCGGAAAAATCATTGAAGAGAGCGCTCGCTCAATCACCCATACTTCCACTCGATCGAGTAAAGGTCGGTAGCCAAAATACCCATCGTGCGCTTGAAGTACCAGACGTTTGGCATCATTTTGAACCACTTTGAACGGTCCTGTACCAATGGGAAACGCGTCATAATCGTCTTGTTGGTCTCGCTCTGGCAAGGTGATCTTCGCACTTGACTCTGCTAACAGAACAGGCAAATGGTAATCTGGCCTAGAAAGGTATACATCAATAGTGTTAGCGTAACGACACTCAACGCATTCGATATGAGAAAAGAGCGTGTTTTGGCTCAATCGGCGTAGGACGGACAAAATGTGATCAGTAGTGAGCAACTCTCCGTTGTGAAAGCGTACCCCGCTGCGAATGTAAAAGCGCCAGTGCTGCGGTGTCACCGACTCCCAATTGTGCGCAATATCCGGCTCGATACGCTCTTGATCGCCAATTTTGGTTAAACCGCTGAATATCTGCGTGATAATGTGTAGCTCTGAGCGGCGTACTCGTTTGGCGGGGTTGAGAGTGGATAAGGGGCGATAGTAGGGTAAGCGAATCACCTGCTCACCTTGCTGGTGGACCACGCCTAAGTAGCTTTCAATCACTTGAGCTAACTTAGCGGTATCTTGATCGAGCGCTTTGAGCGCTTGGCTGATTTTGCCCTCATCTAAATATCGGCGGGCTAGGGTTTCGCTGACGTCACTGCGGCTACGTTTGAACACCAACTGGGAGAGCTTGCCGCGCCCCGGTGCTGGGTGCCACTCAAGCCATCCCTCTTCTTCCATTTTATTCAGCACGATTCGCGCATTTCGCCGTGTGCAGAATAAGATCTCTGTGATCTCTTCTAGTTGGACACCACAATCTTTGCCTTGGTAGTGCTCAAATAAAGTTTCGAACTGGACGCGTAATCTTGGGCTACTCATAAAGGGGAAATTCGTTGGTTTTGGATTCCAAACTAGTTTCCTCATTTATGAGCTCACATGCAAGTTTTGATATCCCACCCCAATACCGAGTTCTATGATATTGCGATACCTAATTGCTCGGCAACTTGAGTTAATTGATGGGCGTTATCGAGCGAGATTGACCAGCTAGCTTCAGACGCTCTTACCGCAATCACGTTACCGCCACCATAGAGCATGACGGCGTCCGCTTGGGCTTGTAACGTGACTCTACCCGGCCCTGCTAACTTAATCACCACTTCATTGGGTGTCGCGATGATTTTCCCTAAACTGAACTCAATGAGCATGAGCTTTCGTTCCACGATGTTTCTTAACCGCGATGGTCAAGCGACTGGTGCACACCAGTCGTTGCCTTTCGTCGGTGATATCAATTTGCCACACTTGTGTAGAAACGCCTAAATGCACGGGTCTGGCTGTACCGATGACATGCCCTTCCCGCATCGCGCGAACGTGGTTGGCGTTAATATCAAGTCCAACACAATAGCTTTCGTTATCAACACAGAAGTTTGCGGCCAGTGAACCGAGTGTTTCTGCGAGCACCACTGAAGCGCCGCCATGAAGCATACCGAGTGGTTGGTGGGTAAAATGACACACGGGCATGGTGGCCGTTAGGGAGTCATCACCAAAATCGGTATAGACGATATTGAGATGCTCAATCAGAGTGTTTTTTGAGGTTTGATTGAGTTTTTTCAGATCGATCTCTTTTTTCCATATTTTCATTCTGTGATCCGTCGTAATAAAAAGCGTTGTCGCGCGGTTGGTGCGTAGGAAACAGAGTCGCGTTGTAGCATAATGAAGCGGAATAACTCAAGCGTCATTACTCACAATGCCGACGCTGGCACATTCGTTACCTAGATGGAGAACGTCATGCACATCACTTATAAGCGCGGCTTGTCGCTATCCTTAATCGCTGCAAGCCTCGCGTTGTCCGCCTGTAGCTCATCGCCGACGGGGCGATCACAGCTGATTTTATTTTCCGATCAAGATATGAGCTCGTTGGGTGCCCAGTCATTTGAACAGATGAAAAGCGAACAGCCGATCAGTACCGATGCCAAAACGAATGCGTACGTGCAGTGCGTTGCCAAAACCATTACGGCTCATGTACCCAAGCAAGCGGGATTTGACGAGTGGGAAGTGGTGGTATTCGACAGTGACCAAGTCAACGCCTTCGCGCTCCCCGGAGGAAAAATTGGCGTGTACACCGGGTTATTAAACGTCGCGGTCAATCAAGATCAGCTAGCAACGGTGATTGGCCATGAAATTGCGCACGTACTCGCCGATCACAGTAACGAGCGCTTGTCTCAATCTCAAATTGCCAATGCAGGCTTACAAATCACCAACATCGCGTTGGGCAGTTCAGAGTATCGCGACATGACGATGGCGGCACTTGGTGTTGGCGTTCAATATGGCGTGCTGTTGCCCTACGGGCGAACACAAGAATCCGAGGCGGATATCGTTGGGTTAGAATTGATGGCCAAAGCCGGTTTTGACCCTAAGCAAAGCGTCGCGCTGTGGCAAAATATGGCGAAAGCCTCCGGGGGCAATACGCCGCCTGAGCTACTCTCGACCCACCCCTCTCACAGTACGCGTATCGACGATCTCAGCACGAAAATGAAAACGCTGCCAGCGAGCAGCGTAAGCAAACCACAGTGCTGAGTGTGCATACTCTACACAATGACCAACGGGAGCATGCTCCCGTTGTTTCTACCTAGTTCATGTTGTAAGCGTGATAGCGCGGTACGTATCGGGTCAATTAGGTGCCCAATATCAATAGAGGTAGGCGTAGTAACGCATCGCCCGTATTAGCAAAGAAGGCAATAATCGCGAGCAACCCCGCTACCAAGCCCACATACCATATGGATGAAACAATTTGTCCATATCGGTCGAGCGGTAATAAATGGCTCGCATGGCGGCCACGCCACTCCAATACGATCTCAAGCATGCCCATGATGAGCAAGAAGCCAAACAAGGTCAGACCGAGCGAATAGCTGAGCAAGACCCCTGCCCCAGCTGCCGCACTGCACAGTACGATGCCAGCGACGCTGTTCATTGAGAAGCTGATGCTTTTTAGAATATGGCCACCGTCGAGAGGCAAAATAGGCAGCAAATTAAACAAATTCAGCAGTGCATTAAACACCGCCAACCCCGCAAAGAAGGCTTCCCCTGTGAGCAAATAGACTAACGTCAACAGTAATGAAAGGATGAAGCCAAACATTGGCCCCATGATTGAGATCACCACGTCTTGCCAGCGAGTGTTGATCTTTTCGTCGCTGAGAGCGAGTCCGCCGAGAAACGGCACTAAATAGATGCCTTTGGTTTTCATACCAAAGTACTTCATTGCTTTGACGTGCCCATATTCATGAAAGATTAAGCAAGCTAGTAGTGCTAAGGCAAACTGAAACGAGAACAGCCATGAATAGGCCGCTAAACTGGCTGACGCCAGTACAACCTTAATCAGTTTGGCGCTTTTTAGTGCTTTCATACCTAAAGAGACTAAGCCGATCAGGCTAAATCGTCTTTCTGCCTTTGGTGGTCGCGTCGGCTGCTGACGTTCAATGTCTTTTTCCGTGCGTGTGGTGGTTGAATAGAGTTGATCGTTGAGCATCACTCTCACCTCGAGCGAAAACGGCTGCCAATGTAACGTCAAATCCACTTTACAGGCCAAGCGCTCATCCCCTTTGAGTAACTCAAATTGGTGGCTTGATTCGTGTTCGCGCTCGCCATTGGCATCGAGTTGTGACACTAAGTGGTTGTCCCAATAGATCTGTTGCCAGCCTGCCATAGAGGCTTCGCCCCGCAGCGGCTTGCCTAGAAAGTCGATAGAAAAGAGTTCCAAGAGGGTTCCTTTGGTTAGGTATGCGCACAATTCACCCGCGAATTATGCCGACTTGAATACGTTAGGTAAAGCTTGTGTGTGACACTGTCACTCAATATATATCAATTGAACGATCGTTCATGCCCTTTATTTTTACCCGATAGTGTGCATAATAAGCCGCCTAGATTAAACACCCATCAAATGTGAGTCCTTTATGTCTTCAGAAGCTACTATGCTAGAACGTTGTGAATCTAAGTGTGAATTGTGCGCCAGTGACGCACCACTGACCGCTTATGCAGTGCCGCCTCACAGCCACGTGACCGTTGATCATGCGATTATGGTTTGCGACAAGTGTCTATCAGAAATTGATGAGCCAAAAGACATTAACCACTGGCGCTGCCTCAATGACAGCATGTGGAGTCAAGTTCCACCTGTGCAAGTGACAGCTTGGCGTCAGTTAACGCGCCTCAACAGCGAGAGCTGGGCACAAGATGCGCTAGACATGATGTACATGGAAGAAGATCAGAAAACGTGGGCGATGCAAGGTATGTCTGCTGATGACAAACCTCTTGATTGCAATGGCGTTGAGCTAAAGAAAGGTGACGACGTAACGGTGATCAAAGACCTTCCCGTAAAAGGCACCAACCAAGTCATTAAGCAAGGTACGGTTATCCGTGGTATTAGCATTGGTGACGATCCTAAGCTTGTTTCTGGTAAAGCAAACGGCGGTCAGTCGATGTACGTGATTGCTGAATTTACTCGTAAGAAGTAATGAGCCGTTAAGAAAGCAAAACGCCAGCTCGACGTGAGCTGGCGTTTTCGTATTAACGTTTGGTGTTAACGGTAGAGACCGATATCCTTTTGCATGTGACCTGACAGCTGATCCGCATAATACGCGCGTGGCTGGCTGGTGTCGGTAAATAGAATATCGAGTAAGTGAGCAATCAATCCTTTGAAAGAAACCGCGTAGGTTTTTTTGTCCATAGAGATAGTTGGGTTTAGTGTGCCCATTTGCATTGCTTGTGCCATGATTGCCTCTCTATAAATCTGTACGTTTTGTTGGGCTAATAATAGACAAACTTATGTTGGCCAAAAAATGACAAAATTTCCCTATTCAAATTAGATTTTCTAATAAAACAAGTCGTTAACAGAACAAAAAACGGATTATGCGTCAAACGGTTTAAAAAGTGCGTAGAGTTCTCGTTAATGTGCATAGTTTTTCTACAGACATTTCTTCTCTCTTGCGCCGTTTACAAAACTTTTACACCTGGTCGTGCATAATTTTCATCATTAACTTGTTGATATCCATCTTGTCGTCGTCTCGTTGCTACTGATGTGGCGTTTTTACTGTTTTGATCGCTGTGTGAGCGCTCGGTAGCGTCATTTACCACCAGATTGATAGAAATTTGCAGGTAAGAACCATAAATTATCGAATTGTTTGGCTTAAAGCCATAACAATTGCTAATGTTTATTTTCCGCAGCGTTGGTATGAGGAATCCTCAAAAATGAAAAGAGCGCACGGTGAATGTACGCTCTTATATGTTTAATGGGATCATCACGTCGGTGAGCATCACTGTTAAATCGTGCCCATTGGTACGAAATACACCAATGCCGACCAAACGCTTATCCAACTGATCACCACGACGACATCAATCCAGTCTTTACGCCACATAATGTCTTACCTTTGAGTTCGCTTATCGTAAACCATTTCGGTCTCTCTGCTGACATTAATGGCTTAGCATACTCTATGCCAATTTGGATTTTGACGTCCCTACGTGCTGGGCATTGAGGGTGTCGGGGCAGTCTTGGAGCATTTCGATAAAGCAATCGGCCATCGACATAGGCGTCACCACACCCTCGCCAGCCATGTTCAAGATGGCGTCGTAGCCTTCTTTCCCTTTCATGGTGTAAGCCGATGATGTGCCGACATAGGTTTGATTTTGTTCAACTTTCACCCATTGGTTGCCTGAGCTTCTCACTTCTAGCCGAGTGATGCGTTCACCGATAGGTGACGATTCATTGTAAGTAAAGCGCAAGTTGTACGTGTATGGGTAAGAGCCATCCCCTGTCCCTTCAACTCCATTGCTGAGCGCGTTGTTGATGGCGCCTTCTATCACGCGATAAAGATGCTGCCCCTCAATTTCATATACGCCAATAGGAACGGCAAAGGGCAAAAGTTTGCCAGCAATGTCTGCCACACTCACTTGGCCAATATTGAGTGAGTTTCTTACTCCTCCGGCATTGTGAATGGCAAAATCCACTGTCATACCGCGCTTGCGCATCGAATGGACAAAAGAGCGCGCGACGAGAGGCGCGAGTTCGCTCGGCCCTTGCGTATCAGGGATCCTCACATGGCGAAGATAGCGACCCGCATCCGCAATGTATGTGTTTTGTAGGCTGCGGACATGACAGCTGTATTGGCGCTCTAAAAGTTGATAGACCGTGGGATCTTTTTTGCAGACCACCGCTTGAGGATACGCATCAATAAAATGTCTCGCGGCTTGATAACGGTTTTCCGTATGCGCCTGACTTCGCGAAGCATCAATAAACAGTTGGCGGCCCAGTAATAGCTCATTTTTTCCGTTAAATGCGATCACCTGGCCCTGGTCATCAAACTCAATGTCACAATGACCCATGCTCAGTGCGTGATAGCCTGCTTGCACAACATAGGTATTGTTGACCTTCACTCCGTATTCATCGTCTTTAGCAAGTCCAAGCGCCGAGAAGTCGCCTTGCAGGCGATGGCTGTGACCGCCAATCACCAAGCCAATCCCATCGACATGATTGGCGATATCCAAGTCTGCGTCGTAGCCCATATGGCTAAGCAAAATAATATTGCGGATCCCCGCTTGATGGATGGCAGCCACGGTGGCCCGCGCGGTTTCAATGGTGGAGACAAACGGCGTATCAACATCTGGATTAGAGATGTCTTCCATCTTATCCAACGCTAGGGAGAAAATCGCCACTTTGCTCTGCCCGACGGTTCTCTCTATCCAACCAGCCGTACGTGTTGGGGATTGATAGGCGATAACTTTTGGGTTATCAGATAGGCGTGTGGGTTTGTCTTGGCGCTCTTGGCTCAGATCCCAGTTGCCTGCAAGCAGTGGAAACTCGATTCGCTGGGCAAACTGCGCGACGGGTAAGTTGCCCATATCAAGCTCATGATTGCCCAACGCCATGGCATCTATGCCTAGCGCATTGAGCATGGTGGCGTTTGCTTCCCCTTTAAACAGCGAAAAGTAAAGTGTGCCTTGAAAGCAGTCTCCTGCATGGAGAAAGAGGAAGGCATCACCGGCCTGCTGCGCCTCGTCTCTCAGCTGTTTGGTGCGAGTGGCGATGCGAGCAAAGCCACCGGCGCTGACGTAAGGTGTGAGTGTGTCACCATCCACGTTCAATGTGAGCTGTAACGAGGAGGGTTCAAAATAGGAATGGGTATCGTTAATGTGCGCTATACGTAATTTTGTCATGTTATAGTTTTTATCTGTCTTCTTTACTCTCTTTTCCCGTCATCCTAACGCAATCGGTATGACAGATTCATTATAATTCACACTTTTATTAAACATGCCATTTGATATACATCGCTCAGTGTGACTTGTGCATAATTGCCTGGTTGTGAGGTAAATATCTGCTAAACCACACTTTTTCGATTATGCTTAAACTGTCTATAGCCAAAACGGAGTGACTCTATGAGATTAGAGCGAATCGAAATTTCTGGCTTTCGCGGTATCCGCCGCTTATCTATCGCATTTGATGAACTCACCACGCTGATTGGCGAAAACACCTGGGGTAAATCGTCACTGCTCGACGCACTGAGCGTTGCCTTGCCGTCTGAAGGGACACCGTATCAATTTGAAATGACGGACTTTCATGTTGATTACTCCATTGCTCATCCGCAAACCCAACACTTACAAATCGTGCTCAGCCTCATCGCAACGGATAAAAATGAAGTTCGCTCCGGGCGCTATCGCAAAATCAAGCCGATCTGGATCACTGACGAGGAAGGTGTACAAAGGATAATTTACCGTTTAAGTGCTTCACGCGACGGGCATGCCATCTCGACCCGCTATGCTTTTCTCAACGATCAAGGGGATCCTTTGCCGTTACACCACTCAGAGAAGCTCGCTCAGGAGTTGATGTCACTTCACCCCGTGATTCGGTTAAAAGACTCCCGCCGATTTGAACGTCCTTTCACTAACAGTAACGGCGTCAGTGAACGATCAGAGAAACGCATTGATAACACTTGCCGCCGTTTGATGGCCATCCCTGGTCATGTCAACAAAGGCGAAATGCGCAGTAGCCTCAACTCGATGAATGTGTTGGTCGATCACTATTTCTCCTTTAAATCCAGTAATCGTAAGAATCCGCGGAAGCAGCGTGACGGCATCTTCTTTAACGCTCCAAGCAGCAACAAGAGCATTACGCAGGTCGTCGCGGAAACGCACAACAAGCAGACGCGTTTACTGTTTATGACACTCCTCAACGCCTATTTACAGGCTAAAGGGCCAAACAAACTTCGTCGCTGCGCACGTCCTTTGCTGATCATTGAAGATCCCGAAGGTCGCTTACACCCCACCCACTTAGCTCGTGCGTGGGGGCTTTTGCAGTTGCTTCCTATGCAAAAGATTCTCACCACCAACAGTGGAGAGTTGCTTGGTCAAGTGCCAATGCGCAGCCTGAGACGTCTAGTGCGTCAATCCGATAAAACCATCACCTACTACTTACCAGAACAACGTTTTAGCCGCGATGAGCTTCGACGGATTGGTTTCCACATTCGCTTTCACCGCTCTGGAGCGCTGTTTGCACGTTGTTGGTTGTTGGTGGAGGGAGAAACGGAAGTATGGCTGTTTAATGAGCTGGCCAATCAATGCGGCTATAACCTCGCCGCAGAGGGCGTGCAAATCATCGAGTTTGCGCAATCGGGGCTGAAATCTCTGATCAAAGTCGCTAAAGCCTTTGGTATCGATTGGCATGTGGTGACCGATGGCGATGCTGCCGGCAAAAAGTACGCGGCGGCGGTAAAAGCACAATTGGGGCATGATCAGCAAAGACATCGTCTTACCGAGCTGCCCGATCGAGATATCGAACACTATCTTTACAACAACGGTTTTGAATCCTTCTTCAAGGAAAAAATCAAAGTGCCTTTGGATCATCCTATTCCCGCGAAAAAGGTGGTCGCGAGGGTGCTGAAGAAATACGCCAAACCCGACTTAGCACTCGCACTGGTCCACCATTGTGAAGAGCAAGGCGTCGAGTGCATTCCAATACTGCTTAGATGGACATTAAAGCGTGTGATTACCATGGCGAACGGCAACACGCCTTAAAGTTTTATATTGGTGTGACCAACAAACGAAAAAACGGCATATCATAAAGAGATGCCGTTGTATCAAAAGGCTCACTCATTCAGGTTGAGAGTGCGAAGAAGATACTCAATCGAGGGGAAGAAGAAATAACGCACTACTGGCTCACGGCTTGGCCGCTTCTCGCTGACGCGGATTTGCCATTGGATTGAGACTTTTGTTGCAACCATAGGCCAGACGCTTTCATCGCATAGCCAAACACGCCGCCCAACATCAGGGATGGAACAACCAGTTGCCAATTACCACTTGCGGCAAACGTCGCGCACGAACCGATGAATGTACCAGGGATATAAGCCAACCACGACTGTTTCGCTTGAATACACATGAAAAAAGCGACAATCGCAGTAATGACATATCCAAGTATCTCTAGCGAAGCAAACTGACTAGCGTGAATGATCACCATTGCCCAAAACACACCGCTTAAGTTGGTTACTAGGCTTTGTGCTAAGCCTTTTAAGCCTGAAGTCGGAGAAGCAAAGTAACTGGTGCAGCCTAGAAATCCCGCCCAGGTCAGCAAACCGAGTGAGATGGCAATCCAGCCCCACAGGCCGGAAAGTAAGCCAGTGGTAAGCGATATCGCGAGTAATGTCGTCATAATGCCTCACAGAGAAAATCGGTAGCGTTGGAAATTGCCGCCATCATATCGCTATGCTCAGCCTTGTTAAGTTACATTGATCACATTATTACGCAACGAAGTTTCATTTGTTACATTAATTAGTGACGCAATCGATATTTAAACAGATTTAGTAAACAGAAAGCAAAAATGGCCAAACGTAACGCTTGGCCATTTTTTGTATCGACAAATGACGTGGGGGGGGGCTAGATCAACATAGTCGAGTAAACCACACCAGCAAGTCCCAAGGTGGCTAACACGCCAACCACTTTTTCTGTCATCACGCCCTCACGTTCCGCCGCTTTGCCGAACATACCGAAGACGAGTGGATGGACTAAGAAAGTCATCGCGAAAGTGAAGGTGATCAAGCTGGCCGCTGCACTACCAAACATGCCCTCTTGCACCGCAGCGAATAGACCAAAGTGAGATAAGCCTGAAGACGCTGCCATTGATGCATGTTCCAACGACATTCCCGCCAAACTCAGAAGGGTAAAGCTGCCGAAGACCGCTATAATTTGCCAACCTAGGGAAAATAGCATCAACCCTTTCACCTCTTTTGCCTCGCTACCATCGGCATTGCGTAGATTTTTCAGTGCAAGGAAAACAAAGGCTCCCCCGACTAAAATCAGCGGCAATGTCCATTGTACGAGCAGTGCACCACTCTCAGCACTCGCCGCAAGAATCGTAAACACAAAGATATGACCTGCAAACGGAATGTTGATCATGATAGGTGCTCTTGATGCCGCAGTGCGACCGAAATCCCCTGCTGTACATGCCCCTGTTAGCCCTGAGTGAGACAAGCCACCTGCCATACCCGGTGCCAAGTTTCTGAGATGATTGGCGCGACCAACAAAGATCAACAGCGCTAATCCACCAAACATCCAGAACACTTGTCCTGCAAAACCGTAAACGATCACGCTCGATAGACCCGGAATTGCGAACGCTTCAAGCATGTGCGAACCGCCGACCAAGAAGCTTCCGGCCAATACAAGTGGAATACCAGCGAACAGCAGTGAGTTCATGGTTGGACCTAACTTCCACTTTGGTAGCATAGCACCAAGGCCCGATGATAAAATCATCGCAAAGAAAATCTGAGGTAGACCGATGTAGGCTTGCACGATATTAGACAGCATCAACGAAAACTTCAGTACCAGTACAATCGCAACGGCTTCCACCACCCCCTTGCGAATGTAAGACTGTTTACAGGCGAAAATCGCTTTGCTATCCACTAGGATGAACGCGATCGCTAGGCTGATGTAAGCCAGCAGCAAGTAAGAATCGCCCAATTGATAATGGCTTGCGCGCCCAGACAGCAGCGCGTCCGCCATATCGATACCGAGCAATAATAAAAACGCACGCACAATAAACATGAACTGAGTAGTGTTCGTTCCCAGTACCATTTCTTTGTTCGACGGCGTGAAGTAACTGTCGTCCGACATCTCGTGTTTTGACAACAAACGCTTAATCTCTTGTCCTCCAACGAAGAAAGAGGCAATCAAAGCGATGACGGTGGTTTGACTCATCATCACGACCACAGGAAAGTCGGTTAATCCCGGCTGAGCCATACCACTTTGAACCAACAAGGATCCAAGGCCTAAACCAAACACGACGATCACCAATAGTGAAGAGTACTTGGTACCCGCAACAATTGTGCGTGCCACCAGAACCATGATCGAAAGCGCGACAAACGCCAACACGTAATGATTAAACGCCGCCAGATGGGAAAGCTGTTCCATTATAACTCCAACTATAAACTTGAATTAAGCGACACTGGTGTCTGCTTTAGGGGTGCTGACAGGCGATGTCGCCGTTGGCGCTTCTTTAAACAAGGTACGCAGTGCACGCAGCACTTCTGTGCGTGAAACCACACCCACGTACTTGCCATCATTAAGAACGGGCAGAATTTGTGGGCGATTCACCTTGATGCTTTTGACGCGCTCTTCCAGAGAGAGGGTGCTCAAACGCGTCGCAATACCCATCGCGGTTGTTGGATAAATCTGGTCTTTATCAAGCGCGAGAAACTCCATCACATCAGTGAGGCGCTCTTCAAAGCCAATCGTGACCACATCGGTTTTCATCAATTGACCAATCGTTACTTGAGTGTCGGGGATGTAATCCTGACACCACATTTCAGTCATTACGTCATGTGCAGAAAAGAAGCCAACTAACTTACCCTGCTCATCGCAAACAGCGGCACCGTTGGTGTTGTGTTGTAAAAACTGGTCGATCGCCGCGTAAAGAGGCGTATCTTGACGTAATACTGGTGCGTTCGAATTGACAATGTCGCTTACGGTTAACAATGCACTCATAACATTCTCCTAAAAAATAGCGGTCGGCATCCCATGCCAATCCAACAAAAATTCAATAACTCAGCAGCCCATACCTCACTGCTGGACGCCATGTTACAAAGTGCAATAGTATTAGTAAATTTGATTTTATTTATTTTTAGATTCAATTTTATTGATATGGAATAAAATTTAGGCTTTTCGTTATAGCAAGAGAAGGGTTATCAATCGGATTGATAGGGTGTTTCAGACTGACGAAGCCACAACGATCATCAATGGGAGATTGATCTCGAAGCGCTGGGCTAACACTCTGATAGTATAGTATTCAAGAGCTGAAACACTGACTATGACAGAGCAGGAATAAATTGAAAAATTGATTTATTTTCATTTCTGAATCAGATTTTCTGATATACAATCTTAGCCAATTTTGAGCGACTACGCCTCAATTATGCTTTGCCTGAATAGAAAAAAAGAGGAGAAACGGTGCGGTATTCTTTGAAACAACTCGCGGTATTTGATGCCGTGGCCGAACTAGGTAGCGTCAGCCAAGCCGCTGATAAACTGGCCATTACCCAATCCGCTGCGAGTATGTCCTTGAGCCAGTTGGAAAAGCTACTCGGCAGAGAGCTGTTTATTCGTCAGGGTAAATACATGCGCCTTAGCCACTGGGGCAACTGGCTAAGACCGAGAGCAAAAAGGCTCCTGCAGGATGCAGAACAGATCGAAATCGGTTTCTATGACCAACATTTGTTCAGTGGCAATATCAATATTGGTGCTAGCCAAACTCCCGCGGAGCACCTCGTCCCCGAGCTAATTAGTACCATTGATAATGATTTTCCAGAGATCCGCACCGCTTTGGATGTCAAAAGTACCAATCAGGTCATCCAAGGCGTACTCGATTATAAATATGACCTCGGCATTATCGAAGGTCGATGTGACGATAACCGTACACATCAAGAAGAGTGGTTCCGAGATCACCTCGTTGTGATCAGTTCAGCGCATCACCCATACGCCAAAAACGAACGCGTCAGTTTGGCGCAATTAGAGCAAGCCCAATGGGTGCTACGTGAAGGGGGCGCTGGTACTCGCTCTGTGTTTGAAGGGGCGATGTTGCCGTTGATCCCTGACCTTGACGTATGGCGTGAATACGCGCACATTCCGGTCATTCGTCGGCTTGTCGCCAATGGTAAATACCTGTCATGTCTCCCCTACCTCGATGTCGCACCGTATATTGAACGCGGTGAACTTGCCGCGCTGAACGTACCGGAGCTGAAAATGAATCGAGCGATTTCATTTATCTGGCGCGCAGACATGGAAGATCATCCTTTGTTGGATTGTATTAAGCGCGAAGCGCATCGGATGATTAAAAACCACAAATTCTGAGCTCCAATAACCAGCGCAAAGCCCTCTTTTGGAGGGTTTTGTTTTACCCCTTCTCTCTATCAATGTTTCTGATACTCTTTTCTACCTGTTCCTTAATCACTATTTTACTTATCCGTATCAATTTAATTGATGGCAATTAAAACATTAATCAATTTTATCTTTACTGAATCTTTGCCTACCCTACAATGAATCCACAAGGACAATAGGATGCATAGTCTGCATTGAAGGAGTTTGGGGGAGCGATGACACAAACACACAACGAGAAGGTCTCTTTTTCACCCGCCGAAATGATGGCGGAAGCGGAAAAGTTTGCTTTTAGTAAAGCCAACAAAACCAGTACGATGACACTGAGCCTCGCGATCATGGCTGGTGCATTTATCGGTTTAGCGTTCGTCTTCTATATTACGGTCACTACCGATAATGCCGGAGCCGGATGGGGATTGAGTCGCTTAGTCGGCGGCTTGGCATTCAGTATGGGACTTATTTTGATCGTCATTTGTGGCGGCGAACTCTTTACCAGCTCGGTGTTGTCGAGCATTTCTTGGGCGAACGGACAAATCAGTGCCACCAAGATGCTGTCGATTTGGGGTAAGGTCTACCTGGGTAACTTTATTGGTGCCTCACTGCTGCTGATAATTGTGTTTTTTGCAGGCTTGTACGGCTTAGATCATGGCCAGTGGGGATTAAATGCGCTGAACATCGCGCAGCATAAACTGCATCACACGCCCGTTCAGGCGTTTGCACTGGGCGTATTGTGTAATCTCCTGGTGTGTTTGGCCATCTGGTTAACCTTTAGCAGCGCGAATACCATGACCAAAGCGGCTATGACGGTAATGCCGGTGGCGATGTTTGTGTCCAGCGGCTTTGAGCACTGTGTGGCTAATATGTTTATGGTGCCACTTGGTATCGCCATCCACAGCTTTGCCCCAGAGCCTTTTTGGTCGCAAATTAGTGTGCCTGCTTCGCAGTTTAACGACTTAACGGTTGGCCATTTCATCACAGCTAACCTAATCCCAGTCACCCTCGGCAACATAGTGGGGGGCGCGGTGTTGGTCGGTTTAGCGAACTGGTCTATTTATCGTCGGCCTCAGCTTAAAGCGGCGGACAGTCAGGCGATCACTCAACCCGAAAAGATCAGTGCCCACACCCTTTATCGCGGCGAAGACACCGTAACCATCGGGACAATTATGGACACGCATCCGGTTCAGTTCCTTGCTAACACTCCGATCGGCAAAGCAATTGATACGCTACTTGAGCAGCACATCGACGGCGCACCTGTGGTCAATACTCAGAATGAATTGATCGGATTCTTTTCGATTCACGACGCTATGATTGTGATGTGGAGCCATCAGCACCCTACTCAAATGGAACAAAGCGTCGTGACGGTGATGAACGATGAGATCAGCGCGGTGTCGGCAAGCGATACCTTGCTTGATGTATTAGAATACTTTTGCCTCGACAAAGCGGCGCTGTTTCCGACATCGAGCATGGGGTATGCAACGCAACTCAACTCTGCGTCACTGACCTCACGTGCAAAACATTCGCCCCCTAATCGCCCGTCAGTTTTGCCGGTACTGGCCGACGGCCGTCTTGTTGGCGTGGTGACTCGAGCACAAGTTCTACGTGCTTTACAACACACCACTAAGCTTGAATCAAAATCACCCTACGAGGCTGATGCGCATGACGAAAAGCGTCTTGCATAAATCATAGAAACAATAAAGCCCTCCGATTGGAGGGCTAAGTCATTCCATCTAGCGATGATTACTTCTTCACGCCTTCGACATGCAGTTCCATATCGACGTAGCTTGATGCGCCCATCACCGCGATATCAAAATCAGCAAGCTCTAGTCGTGTTGTACCCACGAATCCTGCGCGCTCACCACCCCATGGGTCTTGGCCTGCGCCGACAAATTCAGCGTCGATCGTAATCGGTTTAGTCACACCATGTAGGTTCAAGTCGCCCTTCACTTCTAGCATGCCGTCCCCTTTATCGACAACGCTGGTGCTCGTAAAGGTTGCGGTTGAGAATTTTGAGGCATCAATGAAATCAGCGCTACGAATGTGCTTATCACGTTCAGCGTGATTTGAGTCGAGGCTGCGAGTGTCCACATTCACGGTCACTTTCGACGCTTCAACATTACTAGGATCGTAAGAAAACTCGCCATCAAAGGTGTTAAAACGACCCTTAATGAAGCTGTATCCTAAATGGCTAACTTTAAAGTTGACCGATGCGTGTGCACCTTTGGTGTCAATTACGTAATCCGCCGCGCTTGCGCCTAATGGCAGTACCATTGCCATAGCTAGTCCGGTAGCAAGTAACGTCTTTTTCATTTTGAAGCTCCTATCATTTTGCGTAGCGTGTTGTCTTTGTTAATAAAGTGGTGTTTTAGTGCTGCCAGTGCATGCACAGCGGCTAATAAGATCAACGCCCAAGCAGCGTAAAAGTGTATTTGCCCTGCGGTATCGGCTTGACCTTCAAAGAAAGCGCCCATACCAGGGACGGTGAACCAACCGAAGACTTCGATACCTCGCCCATCTTCTGTTGAAATAAGATATCCCGACACAAACAACGTCAGAAGTAGTGCATACATGGCTAGGTGCGCCAACTTTGCGCCGAGGACTTCAATCTTTGCACCTTCGACTTTTGGTGACGCTGTCACATTTTTCCAGACAAATCGGAATAGAGTGACAAGGGCTAATAAAATACCCACTGATTTGTGCCAATGCGGTGCGGTTTTGTACCATTCACTGTAGTAGCTCAGATCAACCATCCATAGCCCCACCGCAAACATACCAATCACAACCAGTGCCGACACCCAATGGATGGCTCGCGCGACGCCGTTGTAGTTCTTTACCCTATGCGGATGATTTTGGCTGCTGTTCATTTGTATACTTCCAACTTTGGTTGACGCCCAAACAAAAAAGTTATGGTTGAGCACGTTTTTATAATTAATTGCGTTATGAATGATTATCGGACAGGTTCGCAAACTTGGAAATGTCGTCACATTGATGAAGTCATTCAAAAAATTTGAAGGAACTTATCCCTAGTTACTTTGGCTCCCACTGTTCTAGCTCGTATATTTCATCCGCAACATCCATCACTTTACGCTCAAACACCGCTTGGGCATCACTTAACCCCTTGTTATAAAAGGTGGAAGAAAACTGTTTAATCACAAAGTCGGTGAGAAATTCGGCATCGAATTGGCCAATTTCTACCTCCAACTCATCATGTAAATAGTCTTGGAGTGACTGCGCCATCGCGTGTTTTTGTTGTGATGTAAATTCAATCTTAGACATAAACCCCTCATTTCCCCTGAATTTTAGCCAATTAAATGTAACTTAATTTAAAAGTGGCGTGTTACTCTAATTTGGCGAGTTTGAGTAATGGAGAACCCACCTTGCTACTGGATGTGCTAATTCAAAGCGTGAACGAGTTTCAAGCCGACTGTATGGCCCTATGTGAAAAGCACTACCCGACCATTCATAATAAAGGCATGAGTGAGCACCATTTAGGCTTGGCGTTTGCCCGGCGTCTTTCTCGTACCCTGACCGAGTTTGGCCACGCGTGTGATTACACTGCCCAAGAATGCCTGACCCACAAAGAGATGCCTCACCACTATCGAGTGAGCTCAGAGCTGGGCACTGTTTGGATTATGACGTCTCACCTGGTCAGCGCAGGTTCCACCCACCGTAAGAAGTTATTTAAGTCCATCGCTCTATGGCACGCCGAATACAGTTACGCTATTCAGCCCAACGACCTTGTGCTCCTGCTGTCTGACCATTGGATCACTCGCAGTAAACAGAGCCGCGAGTTGTTACACTGGTGGACGGGGCAACTGCCTGACCAGTTAGACGATTACCGTATTCAAGGGGTGAGCTTATATGAGAGCGACTCACAATTAGCGGCGACACTAGAAGAGCAATTTGGCATGAGTCCTTACTACGTTAAGTTCACCCATCCACTGCGTCGCTCAACGGATCAGCAACTGGTGCGAAAGTATTTGCATTTATATTCAGTTATTCAACTTAGTTAGTCCCTTTCCCGCTCCACCACTGTCACAGAAGCGTCACTCAGCGCGCGCATACTAAAGCGATCCCCTCACTGATTTAATGACTCGATGAAAAAACTGAAGCGTTATCAGTATGAACGCTACGCGGTGCTGTGTAATCTTGCTTATCAACGCGTCCTAAAACAGACACGCTATGGCTTTGCCCCAAACGGCCAGCGCGTTATTCACAACCGTTTTGGTAAACCTATGATTCGTGTGCTGTGGAGCCACGATAAAGACGAAGTCATTGTGGTGATCAAAGGCTCCCACAATGTTTGGGATTGGCTACTTAACCTTAAACTTTGGCACAAAAGCTGCGCGCCTTTCCAATTACCCTATGCGATTCACGCCGGCTACTTCGACTTACTCAATCAAGAAAGCACGCCAAGTCATAAGAGCGACACTCTAGGTATGAGTGTGTTCGACAAATTGCTCGCGATACTCGTGCCATTGATAGAACAGGGCAAACGAATCACGGTAACGGGGCACTCATCCGGCGGCGCTATCGGCTTAGTGATTGCTGACCGTCTTGAGCGTTGTCATCCTAAGGTTATCAAACGAATCGTAACCTTTGGTCAGCCATCGGTCGGTGGTTATCGATTCTATCGACACTACTTGCTCACGCACAAAACCTACCGCGTCTGCTGCGATCTCGACATCGTCACCTTCCTGCCTCCTATTCCTTTCTACTATATTCACGTTGGAAAAATGCTGTGGCTCTACAATGGTCGTATTTACGAAAACACACCAAATTGGTTACGCTTTGGTCGCAGTGTTGTGTCCTGGCTTATCCGTCCGTTTTCCTATCATTTGATGTCTAAATACATACGCAATAAAGATTTTTTTGATGAGCGTTGATGAGACCTCTATCTTAAAATGGATATTTATTCATTTCAAAAACAAAGAAAACTTGGCGCAACTTTGATAATGCTTGTATCTTTATTGAGACAAAAGGTTGGCTTCCAACGTGCGACAAAATCGGTACTTTCCAGTATGCTTAGTCGTTTGATTGTGTCGCCATGTGGTATTTTTGAGGTAAGGCGTTTTTATGACTCTGTCCACCCGAGAGCAGTTTACTCAATGTCTCGAGCAGCGAGAAGATGGCCAGTACATTGCGCACTACAAGTCGTTGACACTCTCTAGTGTCTACCAGCCTATTTACACCAAACACACCAGCATGGTTGGTTTAGAGGCACTGCTACGCATCACCCGCAAAGACGGCAGTTCCGTGAGACCCGATCTGTTTTTTTCCTCAGACAACATCCCGTTGGATGACAAAGTGAATGTTGAACGCCTGAGTCGCGTGATTCATATTCGAAACTTCGCCCAATCAAAATTTCGTGACCGCAAATTGTTCCTCAACATTCTTCCTGTCGTTGGCGATGCAATGGCGGTGATTGATATGACGGAAAGCCTGCTGGCCACACGGATAAAAGAGCTCGGGCTCGCACTGGATCAGATCGTGATTGAAGTGGTTGAGCATGAACATGCCAACGAAGCCTTATTGAAGACCGCGATGAAGAAGCTTAGCGATATTGGATTTCATATTGCGGTGGACGATTATGGTGTGGAAGCCTCCAATCGAGCCAGGGTGGAAACACTCACTCCTGACATCGTAAAAATGGATCGCTCATTGATGCTCGACTACATGCAAGGCAATCAAGCCGCGATGATTTCAGGTATCGAATTGGCAAAAACGTTGGGCTGTCAGGTAGTGATCGAGGGCATCGAGACCCAAGAACAACTCGATGCCATGCGCGCCTTAGATCTCAATATGTATCAAGGCTATTTTCTCTCTATGCCTGACAGCGTGTTGAAGCTAAAGCATTCCTAGTCGCACTTACTTAATGTCACCATAACGTTCCAAATACAAGATGGTGGCGGCGGTACGCGACGGTACGCGCAGCTTTTTCAGCAAACTTTTCATGTGCACCTTGACCGTCGATTCGGAAATAAACAGCGTATCTGCAATCTGTTTGTTGCGAAATCCTTTCGCAACCTCTTTGAGAATCTGACGCTCTCGATCGGTCAGTTCATCAAACACATCGGTAGTGTGTTCTCGCTTGAGCAGGTATTTCGCCACTTCTCGGCTGTAAGCCTTGTTACCGCGAATGGATTGTTTGAGTAGCGACACCAACTCATCGGGCTCGGTATCTTTGAGCAAATAGCCATCGGCTCCGGCTCGAATGATCGCTTCGATGTCTGCTGGGCTGTCTGAGACTGTCAAAATAACGATACTGGCGTCACAGTCATCGGCGCGCAGTGCATTCAGGGTGTCGAGCCCCGACATCCCTTTCATATTTAAATCCAGCAAGATCAAATCTGGCTTCAGCTCGTGATTTTTTGCCACCGCTTCCGTCCCATTGCTGGCTTCGGCGATAACATCAAATTCTGGCTCAAAACTCAGTAGCTGCTGAATCCCTCTTCTCATTAGAGGGTGATCATCCACCAGCAAAACTCTACATTGTGACACTGCTTGTTTCCTTATTTCTTGGGTAAGTGAGGATGACGCGGCACCCCTGCTCTTGTTTGCTTTCAATGACCAAGGTGCCGTTTAACCGGGACGCTCGCTCTTGCATAATACTCATGCCGTAGTGGTTGAGCTTTTCGTTGGCCTGTTCAAACCCGATGCCATCGTCAGAGACCGACACCACAACGTTATTGTCGGTCTCAAGGCAGGCGATATCGATTTGCGTCGCTTTGGCGTGCTTGATCGCATTTAGGGTCGCTTCACGGATCAATTGCAGTAAGTGAACCTGATCACTGGCATCAAGCTCTACAGAGGAGAGCTGATTATCGACCTCGATGCGGATTGACGATTGATCGGCCAATTGCTCCGTCATCTCTTTTAGTGCTTGGCCAAAACTGCCTTCTTTGATCGTCAGTCGAAACGTGGTCAGCAATTCGCGTAATTGGGTATAGGCGGCGGATAGCCCGCCGTCGAGATCCTTCATTACGCTCTGAGTGTGCGGCGATGCTTCGCCGGGAGGCAGAGAGGATAAACCCCGTTTGAGTAACGAGACTTGAATTTTTAAATAGGATAAAGACTGAGCAAGCGAGTCATGCAGTTCACGGGCGATCGTCGCCCGTTCTTCCATCAAAAGCAGTTGCTCCGCTTGTTTCTGTGCTTGGTTGTAATACACCGCGCGCGAGAGGATTTGGACAAAGTTATCGATCAAGGCTTGATCCGGACAAGGCAGTGATGTTTTCCAATACAATATGCCTAACGCTTCCCCATCTAAGGCCAACGGTTTGCTTTGGCAATCACTGTCACAGCTGAGGCAAACGTCGCCTTTGGTCAACACGAGCGGTCGCTCTCCGTCACTAAAGATTTCCATTTTGACCGCCACAATCCCTTCAAGAGAGACAATGTGTTGCAATATCGCCTCGAAGTTTTCCTGCGTGATCCTTGAAGCGGTCAGCTCTTGCGATGAATTGTACAACACTTGCAGTGAGTCGTTGGCATGCTGGAGCTTAAGCGTCTTTTCATTAACGGCTTGCTCTAATCCTCGATAGAAATTACCCAGATCGCTGGCCATGCTATTGAATGTACGAGTCAAAACGCCAAGTTCGTTCTCACTTGAAACATCCAACTTCACATCAAACGAGCGTGATTGAATCTGTTCGCTGGCCAACATCATAGCGTTCAGCGGTTTCACGATTTGCTTTCTGGAGTAATGAATAACAAACAGCCCCACACACAAGATACCACCTAGCCCTGCTCCGCCCACCCAAGCTAAACGAATCATTTTTTGTTCAGAGAAGTGTTGCAACTTGAACACAAAGGCATCGATTTGATTCACAAAGCCCGCAACCATGGCTAAATATTGGTGTCGATCTTCGCTCTGAAGCACGGCTTTCAACTCATGCCAACGCATGATCAACCGATAGTAATCGTGAGTAATGTCATCAGGAACGCCCCAGCCTTGCAGCGCCTTCATCGAAGGGGAGTAGATAGAGCGTTCAAACATCTCGATGTGCTGAAGATAGTCTTGAGATTGCGATTGGATATCGTGAGCCAGTCGATAGCTCTGCATACGCATTGAGCCAGACACGTTCACTGCCTCAGCATCATTGAGGCTAGACGCTAATGTGATGATCGCATAACTGGTCGTCACGACCGACAGGGCTAATATTAAGCCCATGGCTTTCGCTATCGTGCGAGTGACGGATTTTTTTACCCTTCTTGGCATGCATTCACCACGTTATTACTCACCTACTCCCCATCACACCAAGTCATCATATTCACGCTTTCGGCTAAATATGTGATCAAACCAAACCAAATTTATTGATCTAAAACAACAACATAATCTGATTACCCCCAAAGGGTTATTTATACAAATATGTCAAAAACTACAATTTATGTGTGTGTTAATGACAAGTTATTAATAGGAAATGTGAGCTACGCTCACATAAATGCAGTTCACAACGGATAGCAACGTGGTCGATTTCAGTAAACGCCGTCTTTTTACTCGCCAAGCAGACAATACGATTCGCCTGCCTTGGGTTGCGGATGCACAAAGCTTTACCGATTTGTGTACCCGATGCGGAGAGTGCGCCCGCGTCTGTGACACGCAGATCATTGTCAGCGGTGACGGAGGATTTCCTACTGTCGACTTCTCTATCGACGAATGCACATTCTGTTATCGATGTGCCGACGTTTGTCAGGAACCGATTTTTTTACCTGAGGCTGATACGCCTTGGCATGTAAAGGCAAGCATCAATGAAACGTGTTTAGCCAAACAAAATGTGGAGTGCCGGAGTTGTGGTGAGTTGTGTGACCCAATGGCCATTCAATTCAAATTGGAGGTAGGCAAAGTCGCCCAGCCTCACATAAGCCACGATAAGTGCAGCGGTTGTGGTGCCTGTGTTGCCGTTTGCCCTTCGTCATCCATCAATGTGAGCAATTGATTATAAAAATGGACAACAACATGTCACTGAATGAAGTGCATATATCAAGCTTGGTGGTTCACGCCGCGCCTAGCCATCTTAACGAGGTCAAGGAGTCGATCAGTGCACTGCCCAACGCAGAAATTTATGCAGACAGCCCTGAGGGCAAGCTGGTGGTGGTGCTCGAAACTCAAAACCAAGGGTTTATCACCGATACCATCGACGAAATCAACAATCTACCTAACGTCTTAAGTACTGTGTTGGTCTACCACCAGATAGAAACGGACCTAGGCGACGACGTGACAACTAACACTGGAAAAGAACATTCCCAATTCGAGGGTGAAGTATGAAGATGACAAGACGAGCGTTTGTAAAAGCAAACGCAGCAGCCTCTGCCGCCGCGGTAGCCGGCATCAGTCTACCTGCCACAGCGACCAACCTGATCGCCAGTTCAGAGCAATCGGCGATTACCTGGGACAAAGCGCCTTGTCGCTTCTGCGGGACCGGGTGTTCTGTGTTGGTTGGTACACAAAACGGCAAAGTGGTCGCGACTCAGGGTGACCCTGAAGCGCCGGTCAACAAAGGTTTGAATTGTATCAAAGGCTACTTCCTCTCAAAGATCATGTACGGTCAAGACCGCCTCACTCAGCCTTTATTGCGCATGAAAGACGGCAAGTACGACAAAAACGGCGACTTTACCCCGGTATCTTGGGACGTTGCCTTCGATACCATGGCCGAAAAATGGAAAGAAGCGCTGAAAAAACAAGGCCCATCGGGTGTGGGTATGTTTGGGTCTGGTCAGTGGACCGTAATGGAAGGTTACGCCGCCGCCAAGATGATGAAAGCCGGGCTTCGCTCTAATAACATCGATCCTAATGCGCGTCACTGTATGGCTTCCGCCGTGGTTGGCTTTATGCGCACGTTTGGCATCGACGAGCCAATGGGTTGTTACGACGATTTCGAGCACGCAGATTCATTCGTGCTTTGGGGCTCAAACATGGCTGAGATGCACCCTGTATTGTGGACTCGCATCACTGACCGTCGCCTCAGCCATCCCCATGTTAAGGTAAATGTGCTATCTACTTACTATCACCGCTCGTTCGAGTTGGCCGATACTGGGTACATCTTCCAACCACAGACCGATTTGGCCATTGCCAACTTTATTGCCAATTACATCATCGAAAACGACGCCGTCAATTGGGATTTCGTCAACAAACACACCACATTCAAGCAAGCTACCACAGACATTGGCTATGGTCTGCGTGACGATAACCCGCTTCAACAAGCTGCAGCTAACCCAAACAGCGGCGATATGTCGGGCATCTCTTTTGATGAATATAAGCAATCCGTGGCGCCTTACACCGCGGCCAAAGCGTCAGAAATGTCGGGCGTATCTGAAGAAGACTTGATCACTCTAGCGAAACAATACGCGGATCCGAACACTAAAGTGATGTCACTTTGGACGATGGGGATGAACCAGCATACCCGCGGCGTATGGATGAACAGCTTGATTTACAACATCCACCTTCTCACGGGTAAAATCTCAACTCCAGGCAACAGCCCATTCTCTTTGACAGGGCAACCTTCTGCGTGTGGTACCGCTCGTGAGGTCGGCACTTTTGCCCACCGTCTACCCGCTGATATGGTGGTCGCGAATCCAAAACACCGCGCGATTGCAGAAAAAATCTGGAACATTCCTGATGGTGTCATTCCGCCTAAACCGGGTTTCCACGCCGTCCTGCAAGACCGCATGCTCAAAGACGGTAAGCTCAACGCTTACTGGGTGATGTGTAACAACAATATGCAAGCAGGTCCGAATATTAACGGTGAGCGTTTACCGGGCTATCGTAACCCTGAAAACTTTATCGTCTGTTCTGACCCTTACCCAACGGCCACTGCGCAAGCAGCAGATTTGATTCTACCGACAGCGATGTGGATCGAAAAAGAAGGCGCCTACGGTAACGCAGAGCGTCGTACACAGGCTTGGTATCAACAAGTCGGTACGGTTGGCGAAGCGAAATCTGACCTTTGGCAAATTATGGAATTCTCTAAACGCTTCAAGATGGAAGAAGTGTGGACAGAAGAGATGCTCGCCAAAGCCCCTCAGTATCGCGGCAAAACCATGTATGACATGCTGTTCGCCAATGGCGTGATCAATAAATACCCAATCGAGGAAGCGCGCGAACTCAACGATGATGCGCACCACTTCGGTTACTACGTACAAAAAGGCATTTTTGAAGAGTACGCCTCATTTGGACGCGGCAAAGCACACGATCTTGCGCCGTATGAAGTGTATCACCAAACACGTGGTCTTCGTTGGCCAGTCGTTGACGGTAAAGAGACCCTTTGGCGTTACAAAGAAGGCTCAGATCCATATGCCAAAGCCGGTAGCGGTTGGGACTTCTACGGCAAGCCTGACGGAAAAGCGTTTATTATTTCCGCCCCATACGAAGCGCCTCCAGAAGTGCCAGATTCCGAGTTCGATTTATGGCTCTGCACCGGTCGTGTACTCGAGCATTGGCACACCGGCACCATGACACGCCGTGTCCCTGAACTCTATAAAGCCGTGCCGGACGCCGTCTGCTACATCCATCCAGAGGACGCCAAAGCACGAGGCATTCGCCGAGGTGACGAGGTGAACATTGCCAACAAACGTGGTGAAGTGCGTGTGCGCGTTGAAACGCGCGGACGTAACCGTCCACCGCAAGGTTTGGTGTTCGTCCCCTTCTTTGATGCGCGCATCCTGATCAACAAATTGATCCTTGATGCCACGGATCCACTGTCTAAACAGACCGACTTTAAGAAGTGTCCAGTGAAGATCACCAAAGTTGCGTAATGTCGAGATTAGGTTGCCCACGTTTGGGCAACCTAAGCGAAGAATGTAGCCAGAAGGCGGAGAACAAAAACATGAAAAAATTCTTAGTTGCACTTTTCTCGGTAGGTGCAGTGTTGAGCAGCGCTGTGTTTGCCAATTTGGACAACCCAGGCGGTATCGGTGGCTTGGAGTCGCTGCGCGGCAACACCAATCTGGAAGAGACCAGACCTGCGGACGCATTTAAAGATTTTCCGAAAGATCAAATCGTTGAAGATAGCTTTGTCTATCAGCCACCCTTGATTCCTCACAGTATTCGTAACTATGAGGTGTCGTTAAACGCCAATAAATGTTTGGCTTGCCACAGCTGGAAAAACGCCAAACAATCAGGCGCGACAAAAATTAGTGTCACCCACTATGTGAATCGCCAAGACGCGGTGCTCGCAGACGTGTCGCCAAGACGTTACTTCTGTCTGCAATGCCACGTCCCGCAAACAGATGCGAAACCATTGGTTGAGAATGAGTTCCAATCTGTTGATTCTCTTAAGTAAGAAACGCGAGTAAGCGAGGTTAACTATGAAATTACTGAAAGCGTTTTGGAAGCGGTTCACGTCCCCTAGTAAAGCGGCGGTAGGCGTTGTGCTGTTTATGGGCTTTACGGGTGGTTTGTTGTTCTGGGGGGCATTTAACACCGGGATGGAAGCGACCAACAGCGAAGAGTTTTGTTCAGGCTGTCATGCGCCGATTGTAGCGGAAATCAAAGAGACGATTCACTACTCGAACCGTTCTGGTGTGAGAGCAATCTGTTCTGACTGTCATGTACCTCACGAATGGACAGACAAGATTGTCCGTAAAGTTCAGGCGTCTAAAGAGCTGTTTGCGCACTATGTCTTGCGAACCATAGATACACAAGAAAAGTTTGAGCAGCGTCGCGGTCATCTTGCTGAGCGAGAATGGGCACGTATGCAGAAAAACGATTCGCTCGAGTGTCGTAACTGTCATGAATTCGAGTTTATGGATTTTTCTGAGCAAGGTTCACGCGGTGCCCAGCAGCACTCAACGGCCCTCGCCTCAGGTGAAAAGACCTGTGTTGACTGTCACAAAGGGATCGCCCACCGCCTGCCTGACATGCAAGGCGTTGAAGGTTGGCAATAAGGAGAGAGCATGAGTACGTTAGAATCGATTATTTGGCACATCCTTGGCTACAGTGCGATGCCTGTTATTATCCTATCAGGCTTCATAGTGGTTTCGGTCATTTGTATTTGGTTACTCTCGTTGGGTAAAGATAAGCAAGCCCAGTAACCCAACAATATCGATACACGACGGTCAGTCGTTTATAAACCAGCGCAAAGAGCGACCGCTAGGGTCGCTCTTTTGTTAGATTTAAAATCAGCGATTGTGCTCAATTAATCTGGAAAACCATTCGGGTTATTTGACTGCCAGCGCCAGGTATCTTGCGTCATCTCATCCAAAGAACGTGTCGCACTCCAACCCAGCTCACGCTGCGCTTTTGAAGGATCGGCCCAACACTCGGCAATATCACCGGCGCGGCGCGGCGCAATTTGGTACGGGACAGGTTTGCCACTAGCCTTTTCAAACGCATGCACCATCTCCAACACACTATAGCCATTACCAGTGCCTAGGTTATAGATGTGCAATCCGGATGTCTGGCCCACTTTCTCTAACGCAGCCACGTGCCCATCTGACAAGTCCATCACGTGGATATAGTCGCGCACGCCCGTGCCATCTTTGGTCGGGTAATCATCACCAAACACAGATAAAAATTCACGGCGCCCTACGGCAACTTGGGAGACAAATGGCATTAGGTTGTTTGGAATACCTTGCGGATCTTCGCCAACCTCACCGGATGGGTGTGAACCAACAGGGTTGAAATAACGCAGTAAGGTGATACTCCAATCGGGATTGGCATTTTGAAAATCGGTCAAACACTCTTCAACCATCAACTTGCTACGACCATAAGGATTGGTTGCGCTGGTTGGGAAATCTTCGGTAATAGGCACACTCGCTGGGTCTCCATAGACAGTCGCAGATGAAGAAAAAACTAAGGTCTTCACCCCTGCTTCGCGCATCGCATCGACCAATACAAGCGTACCATTGACGTTGTTGTCATAATATTCAAGTGGCTTTTCCACAGACTCACCGACCGCTTTAAGCCCGGCAAAGTGAATCACCGCATCGATGTTGTGCTCAACAAGCACTTGCTTCATCACGTCTTTGTCGCGAATATCGCCTTCAATAAAGGTCGGCGTTTGACCTGAAACCTTCTCAATACGTTCAAGCACACTGCGCTTACTGTTATACAAGTTGTCGACGATAACGGGCGTCATTCCCGCGGCGATCATTTGCAAACACGTATGGCTGCCAATGTAGCCCATACCGCCTGTCACTAATACATTCATAACTCTAGCCTAATGTAAGTATTTCGTTGAATGGTAACAGAAAATCACGCGCGAGATAACGCTAACTTGCCTCACTCATGATGACCTGCCCTTTGCCTTCCATTTTAGCTCGGTACATGGCTTTGTCGGCCGCTTTGAGGAATTGTTCGAGACTGGTACCCTGCGCTCGTTGAGTATAATGAATACCAATACTTACGCCGACCGATAAACGCTCACCGGCATAGTTGATTTCATTGCTGATTTCCGCTAGTAACCGCTCAGCGAGGGCGTGTGTACTGGGTTGATCGCAAGAAGTCATCAAGACCACAAACTCATCGCCCGATAGTCGAGCCACCAAATCTTGACTGCGCACATGCAACGATAGGCGGCGCGAGACTTCTTTAAGTACTGCATCGCCTGCATCGTGGCCGTAAGTGTCGTTTACTGCTTTAAATCCATCAAGATCGAGATACAAAAGTGCAATGCCCGTTTTGGATAGACGTTCATCGGTGAGCGTTTTACCTAGTACGCGATAAAGATGGGTGCGATTGGCAAGCCCGGTCAAACTGTCATGATTGACCATATACTCAAGCCGCTCCATCTCTTTGACTGAAGATAAGTCGACAATCACATAGACATAATCGAAGCGATGTTCACTGGCGCTGGTACGGTTTTTCGATGCTCGAACATAAAGCGGTACTCGGTGCCCAAGGGGATGAATCTCCCACACCTCACCTTGCCACTCACCTTGCTCTTCAATCGTGCGTTTTATCTGCGTCATGACGGTATCAAAATCCGCCCAACAAAATAGATTGCGATGGTGCTGACCAATTATCTCGCTGCTATCTACTCCCAGTATCCGACGACTGGCCGGGTTGAGCATAGTAACCACGTCGCTATCATCGGTGACCACTAAGCCATCTTTACTGTTTTCAAAAATATTCGCCGCCATGCGTTGGCGACTCATCGCCACTTCGACTTGGGTAATGTCCTCAATCGCGATTAGGCACTGGCCGGGCTTTGAAAGCGGCGTACCACTTACTTTTAAAAATCGGCGCTCATGAAACAGGTCTTCGAGCACGATATGGCGATCTTCAAACTCTAGACTGTTTTCGAGCGCGCGCGTTAATTCGGATTGCCCTTTACCTTGAATCAAATCTGTCAATTTACTGGCTTGAATAAATGCGCTGGTACATCGGAATATCTCACACGTCATCGCATTAAAATGGAGAACATCGCCATGCTGATTGACAACAATAAGCGCGTGTTTGACCGACTCGACCACCTCGTTGGCGAAAGATTTCTCTTGTTCCAATCTATCAAGCGTATGATTGACTTGTTGATCACGCAGTTTCAAACGTCTCAGCATAGTACGAAAGGCACGGACTAAATCACCCACTTCATCGTTCGCGATGGTATCAATCTCGATACTGTTGGATTTGTGTTCAATATATCCCTGTATCGCAGCGCGCAAACTGATGACGGGGTTGAGAATGTACTTTTGTACGGTGTAAAACAAAATGGCGGTCGCAATGGTCAAAAAGACAATAAAGATCAGCGCATTATGTATGACCTGCTCTGAGCTATCTTGAAACGATTTGGTAGAGATCGTCACTCTGAACTTGGCCACTTCGTTACCGTTTGCATAGAGAGGAAAGAGTGCAAAAAGATAATCGTCGCTCACTGCCTGGCCCGTTTCTTTCAATGCAGCGAGCTGCTGCGCACTCGGCAAAGGCGCTGCGACACCATGTTGTTCATAGATCGAAAACAGTTTGCCATCTAAAGTGTGTAACTTAACGCGCACGATCTCTTTGTCTGCGGAAAACGACTGCAATATTTGCGTCGCTTGTTCAGTATGCCCACCCAAAATGGCCGAGTTTAACGGCGATGATAAACCAAGAGACAATACGTGAGCACGCTTGATAAGGTTGTCGGTTTGCGATTGGAGAGCAACATTGAGCGCATTGCCCTGAGTGAGAAGTAAAATCACCAATGAAAAAAGAATCAGTGGGACGATAAGCTTAGATTTCAACGATAGCGCGTTCAATGAGAGCATACGCGACTCCTCTCAGCCCATCTTCTTTGGCAATTCTGAATACAAACGCCACTTCTATCGCCGCTGATCCTTTTCATATCACATTTGAGCGCTTCGCCCCTCACCCACTACCTAAAACATTAACCGCTCTATTTTCTTTTGATGCGGTTTGTGCGTAAGCTTAGCAACACGATAGGAACACGCTCAGTGACGCCGTTCAAAATTTGAACGCAACTCGGATTATTTGTACGATAAATCTCACTAATGAGCATAAAAGGACGTAAATGCATGGCAAAACGCGCAATCTTGTTGAATTGTGATATGGGCGAAAGCTTTGGTGTTTGGTCGATGGGCAATGACACCTTGGCGATGCCCCACGTAGACATGGCCAATATCGCCTGCGGCTACCACGCTTCTGACCCAACTATTATGTCACAGACTGTCGCGCTCGCAGTTCGCCATAACGTCAAGATTGGCGCCCATCCCAGTTACCCAGACTTACAAGGGTTTGGACGCCGAAGCCTTGCCATGAGCCCAGAAGAAGTCACTGCGATGATCATCTATCAAGTTGGCGCGCTTAAAGCGCTTTGTGAAGCGCACAACACTGAACTCAGTTATGTCAAACCACATGGCGCGCTTTATAATGACATGCTTAAGGACTTATCGCTGTTCGATGCGGTCGCTGATGCCGTCTCTTGTTTCAATGTCCCTTTAATGACGCTCGCCGTGCTCGAAAACCAGCCTTTACTTGATATTGCCGACCGTTATGAGTTGCCTTTGCTGTTTGAAGCGTTTGCTGACAGACGCTATCTCGCCAATGGAACTCTGGCACCAAGAGCGCTGCCCGATACGGTCCTTACCAACGCCGAAGATATCATTAGCCAAGTTCGCCAAATCACCCAATATGGCAAAGTGCGCACCATAGAGGGCTACGCGATTGATATTGAGGCGGATACCTTATGCGTACACGGCGATAATCTGGCGGCCATCGATATTATCAAGAAAATCCGCACCAGCATGGAGTAACAGATGACGATCACCTATACCATCGATCCCGTTGCCGAGTGCAGTATTTTAGTCACCTTTGACGCGGCCCCTTCGCCAGAACTGTCGAGCATAATCCAGCACTGTGGCGAAAACGTTCAGTCTCAGTTAGCGCAATGGCTGATGAACGTCACCCCCTCGCACATCACCCTGTTGATTGACTATTTACCTCACCGAATCTCCATTTTCGATTTTATCCCATGCGTCGAACGCACCTTGGACAGCACCATAGCCAGCCCGCCAGTAAGCCATAGCGCAGAGATCGTTGAATTACCCGTCTACTATCATCCGGATGTAGGGCCAGACTTAGCAATCTATTTCGAGCAAGGTATGACATTGGACGAAGTAATCGAACTGCACACTCAAGAGTGTTACAGTGTCACCGCGATCGGCTTTGCGCCTGGGTTTGCGTTTATGAGTCAAGTCACGCCTCAATTACAACTGCCACGTCAAAGTACGCCGCGCGTCAATGTTCCCAAAGGCAGCGTAGCGATTGCCAATCATCATACTGCGGTTTATCCGAGTGATTCACCGGGTGGTTGGAACATCATTGGACGCTGCCCATTAGCGCTGTTCACACCCGATGAAGCGCAGATGCTGCCGTACAGTGTCGGCTCTCAAGTGCGCTTTAAGGCCGTCGATCGAGACCAGTTTCTTCAACTCGGTGGGTCGCTTGATGGGGAGTTTGCCTTATGAAGTCTTACGTTGAAGTCATCAAACCTGGACAACTGAGCCTCATCCAAGATTTTGGTCGATTTGGCTTGGCGCATTTGGGCATTACCCAAGGCGGTCCCTTAGATGATTACGCCTACAGTTGGGCGAATCATTTGCTCGATAACCCGGTCAATTGCCCAACCATTGAAATTACCTTGGGACAAGCGGAATTTCGTTTCAATGGTCACTGCAACCTCGCCATTGCAGGTGGGGATCTCAATGCTAAACTCGACGGTCAGCGCATAGATAACTGGTCAACATTTGTCGCCCGTAAAGGGCAAACGTTGAGCTTTGGTCTTCCGGCCAACGGGCTAAGAAGCTACCTTGCCATTAAAGGGGGCTTTGATGTGTCACCAGTATTGGGCAGTGTGTCCACCGTCACCCGTGAAGCGCTCGGCGGCTTAGAGCAAGGCCGCGCACTTAAAGCGGGGGATCAACTGGCGTTTACTTACCACCCATTATCCCGCCAAAGCACACAGATTTCATTTCGCTACCGCCCTGATTACAACCTCCCCATTCGTGTGCGCGTGATTGAGGGGTATCAAAGTGAACAGTTTTCTCCAGACGCGATCGGTGCCTTTTACAGCCGACGTTTTGAGGTAAGCCAGCACATCAATCGAATGGGGTATCGCCTGCGCGGTAACACAATTACGCCACCGGATACGGAACTGTTGAGCGAAGGAATTGCGTTAGGCGCAATACAAGTGCCCAAAAGTGGCGACCCGATTATTTTACTCAGTGACAAGCAAACAATTGGCGGTTATCCCAAATTAGGTTGTGTAGCCCGTATTGACCTGCCACGTATCGCTCAAGCTCGGCCGGGCCAAACCGTGACGTTTGAAAAGGGCGATTTACTCGGTTTACAAGATGTCTGGTGTCAGTGGGCGCGCTTCTTCGGCTATTAATTCTTTGCCACCACTTTTGTTGTATTAACTAAGCTTAGTCGCGGCCAAGCGGGCGGCGAAATAACAAAAAGGCGCCGATTGGCGCCTTTTTGTATCATTCGATGACACGGTGTGGTGATAGCTGCTTTATTGGGATTCACCATAGACTTGGGCCAACTCTGCAGGGTAGCCACGCTCTATCGCGATGCGTTTCGCTTCTTGTTCAACGTCGCTCGCCACCAAGCGGGTACACACCGGATGAAGAGCCTCAATGGAGGCTCCCCGGTAATCATACAAGCCCCACTGAGTCACGACTTTTCTTGCGGCTTCAAGCGCAGATGAACCTTTGACCACTTCGATGCGTGCATAGTGATTGGCTTCAAACGAAACGTCTGCGGCTCTTAACGAGTCATCTCGTCCTGGTATTTGCTGCGCGCCAAACAAAGGCAGCGCATAGTAATCCGCCGAATGGTAGTCAGGCACGTACTGACCGATGTGTCGTACGGCACGCAGGCTGCGCTCTTTGGCCACGGACTCGTCCCAGCCTTGATTCAACGTCTTGATTAGGGGAGCCGGTAACTGGGGCTGAGAAGAACGATCATCCGAGGCGACCAACCCCTCATCGAACAAGGTAATCTCTTTCGTCATACCGTGCAGTTGAAACACTTTATTTGCATACGGGGTCAGTTGCGCCATACCTGCTGGCGTCCCCCGTTGACCATGGAAAATGACCTCGGGCCATACCTGATCACACTCTGCCCATCGCGTGACATATGCGGCTTTAAACTCCACCAAACGCTGACGTTTCTTTTGAGCCAGATCGTCAATCGTGCCGGTTTGATAACCACAGGCGTTGATGACGTATTGAGCTTGAAGTTCGTGCAGTCGGTTATTGTCGTCGCGATAACGAATCAGCCAGCCGTTCCCACTCTCTTCAAGATCAGTGACTTCACATGAGGTGAGCAATTGGCAATTTGGATGTGCAGCGAGTGTGAGTTTTGCGCTCGCGGCCAAACGAAAGACACTCCAACCGTGCTCTTGCACTGCAACCACAGGGTACTTTAGCGCATCGAGGTCGGCATGCTGAGCAAAAGGAATCACCCAATCTTCAACACTTGTTGGTTCCTCAGGTTGAGTAAGCGTCGCCAGTGCTTGCAATTCCTCTTTTGAAAAACAGCGATAATAATCTTGTGGTGCGCCCAGCACTTGATTGGCCGGGTCTCGGTCCACTAAGGTCTGGTAGCAATCACGGATGGTTTGCAGGCGAGATTCGACCTCATCGACACTGCCGGGATCGGTAATAGGAACAGCAATAAGAGTTGGGCGACGATTGATGGTTTGAGGGTAAAGACGCACCGTTTCAATCGACTGTTCAAGCAATTCAATACATTGCTCCGTCGAGATTTCCCGGTACAAATTACCACCAGCATGGAGATGGCAAATCGGCGGTCCACTGACAAGGCTCGCGCCTCGCTCAATGAGGGAAACTTTTTGCCCAATTTCGGATAAATGGACAGCGGCCGTGGCGCCGGCAACGCCCCCACCAATAATGACGATGGACGTTGAACTTGGCTGTGTGTTGATCTGTGACATCTGCGCGGCTAGTTGTTTCATTTCTCGGTTATTTTACTCTTAAAAAACGGTGATAAAAATCACTTTTTTTGCAAGGGATATGAATGACATTTTCATCATAAAAAGTTGAAAAAAAATGCTTGACTGAAAAATTGGAACTCATAGAAAAATCGATTCTGTGAATAACAACTTTGCTGCATGCTTGAACTTTCCTAGCGTTGCGCGATTTAGTGAGTTATCTACAGGTCAAGTTATCCCAAACCTTATCCACCGTTTTTGTGGATAACTGAATAACTTGACCCGAACAGCGTCAGCTAAACTCTTTATTTATAGGGGCTAACAGTTTTTTAATCATACTGAAAACAACCAACGCCAGTGTGCAAAACGTGATGATTGGCATGGTTAACCACAACAAATAATGCAAGCTTGGGGTGAGATCAAAACCGAAGTAAATGATCCCACCGACTACGGCTTCTGCCCCCAGTGCGGCAATCAAACCAGCAATCAATGCCATCAAGCCATATTCTGCCCAAATGGTGCGTGTGACCCGTTTTCGACTCGCACCTAACGTTCGGTAGAGCTGCATCTCTGATTTACGTTGTGACAGACTTAGCCTCAGCAACGTAAAGATCAAAAGTAACCCTGCCAAGACGCCAAGTGCCGCCAATAAGGTAATCGACCAAACGATTTGCTCAAGCAGCGATTGGATTTTCTCACCCATTTGACGAATATCCATCAAGCTCACCGTTGGGTGCGCCTTTGACAGAGTATTGAGCAACCCGTCATGTTGGTCGTCGACGCGAAAGCTGACCAAAAACGTCGCTGGGATTTGCTCTAGCACATCCGGCGTAAAAATGAAGTAAAAATTAGGCTTCATATCACGCCATTCTACGGCACGCACGGAATTCACCATCGCAATTATCGTTTGGCCGTTAATCACAAACTCAAGCTCATCACCAATCGCTAGACCCAGATCGCTAGCGACATCCGACTCAACGGACACGCCGCCCTTTTCAGTCCACTCACCCTCAAGCAACTCGTTGTGTGCAGGAATCCCCTCGGCGTAGGTAAAATTGAGCTCACGACGCAGTGCGTCGTTGCCTTCTCCGCCATCAGAGGCTTCTTTCGCATCTTGCCCATTAATTTTCGTCAAGCGGCCCCGAATGATGGGATAATCGTCGGAACGAGTGACCCCATTTTGGTCCAACACCTCTAAATAGGCCTCTCTTTCGTAAGGTGCAATATTCAGAGCGAAGGCATTCGGCGCATCTGGCGGAATAGTACGTTGCCAATCAGAGAGTAGATCAGTGCGAACGAGCCACATCACGGCCAGCAGCATCAAAGAAAGCCCAAGAGCGCCAAATTGCAAACCGGTTGCCGTCATTGAGCGGTTGATGCGCGAGAGCGCCAATTTGAATGACGTACTCAGTGGCATTTTGGCTAACTGCTTCGTGACAAGCAGGCTCACCGCGCCGAGCAGCACAAACAGAAGCACCATACCCAGCATGACAATCCAAACCAACATGTTGTCGTAGTATGCCGCGAGCATCGGCACGACAGGCACCAGAATCAACCACTTTGACTTATGGCCCGTGTCGCTTGCTTGGGGTTGCATCACATTGACCGCACTGACATTCACTAATCGATGCAGAGGAATCCCAAGGGCAGGTACGGCGATACACACACTGCTGGCAAGCGCGACCAGCGCAGGCGTCAAGCCATAGCTCGGGAGTGGATTAGGCAGCAAGTCAACCAGAGGAATGCGGAGTAACACTTCTAACCCGACACCAATCAGTAAGCCAAGCACGCTCGCTGTCAGTAGCAGTATCGCGACCTGAATAGAAAGCCAGCGGACAATCCACTGCTTTGTGGCGCCAAGGCTTTTCAACATGGCAATGGTCTTGGTGCGAGTAGAGACGTAGTGCTGACAGGTCAGTACCAATGTCGTAGCGGCCATGATGACCACAATCGCGACGCTGAGAGACAAATATTGCTGAGTGCGCTGAAAAACATCGTTGGTGCGACTGGCACTGTTTTGATCTCGCCAACGTTCACTTGGGGTCAGTTCGATGCGGCTTTTTAGCGTCTCTATACTGGTGTCGTCGCCATTCAAAAATAGGTTATAGCGTACGCGACTGCCGAGCTGAATAGCGCCTGTCTTGTCGATGTCATCCATGTGGATAAAGACCGACGGCATTTGCTGAAATGGATTGAAGCTTAGCCCTGGCTCTTCTAATACCCGTCCTGTAACGGTGAAATCGGCATCACCAATAGTGACCGCGTCACCAATGGTGACCTCTAACTGGGCAAACAGACGCTCGTCAAGCCACAGTTCACCTGGCGCTACTCGTGCCTTTTCCCCTTGGCCATCACTCAAGCGAAAATCACCTTGCAGCGGATAGTTCGACTCTACCGCTTTAACGGTGATCAGTTTCATCTGGTCGTCACTAAACGCCATGGTGGCAAAACGAGTTTGACGCGCGGTGTCCATATTCAATGCGGCGGCGTTTTGTAGCAATGTTTCGGGCAGGGGATTCGAGCTACTGAACTGCACATCCGCCGTTAACGCTTGCTTGCCCTGTTTGACGATGACCTGCTCCATGCGGTTCGCTAAAGCGGTTAAGGCAAAGATGCAGGCGATAATTAACGTCAGCGCGGCGGCAATCGGCCAGAGCTGGCCTTGACGAATTTCACTGACACTCCAGCGCACTAGACGGGAGTTTAAACGAGAGTGTGCCATCCCTACTCTCCTTTGATCTGACCAGCCGACATGACTATGGTGCGATCGCACATACGCGCTAGCTCGCTGTCATGGGTCACCAGCACCAAAGTCGTCCCGTGCTGCTTGTTGAGTTCAAACAACAGCTCGATCACTTTCGCTGCGGTGTGTTCATCCAGATTTCCCGTCGGTTCATCGGCAAAGAGGATTTTCGGTTCAATCATGAAAGCGCGCGCCAAAGCAACACGCTGCTGTTCACCCCCTGACAGCTGAGAGGGAGAGTGATGCATTCGATGCTCAAGTCCTACCGACGTTAACAACATTTTTGCGCGCTCAATGTTTTCGTCTTCGCCTTTCAGTAAGCATGGCAAAGTAACGTTCTCTAACGCGCTCAAACTCGGTATCAGCAAAAAGCTCTGAAAAACAAACCCAACCGATTCACTGCGTATTTTCGCCCTTTGCTCATCATCCAGCTCTGATAAAGTTTTACCTAGCAGCTGGATTGCGCCTTTTGTTGGAGTGTCGAGACCGGCTAACAACGTCATCAAGGTGGACTTACCCGCACCGGATGTGCCAACGATCGCCACACTCTCTCCGGCATAGATTTCAAGATTTACCTCTTCAAGGATTGTTAATTGCTCCTGTTTAGTGGAGACTATTTTTGATAATGACGTTGCTTGAATGATGGATGTTTGCATGATTCGTTTACTTTCCTTGGTCTTTTTTCTCGTTTTTGTTCAACCCGCATATAGCGCTAAGCTATTGGTTTTAGGAGATAGCCTGAGTGCAGGTTATCAAATGTCGATTGAAGAAGCATGGCCTACCTTGTTACCTAATGTAATGAAAACCAAAGGCCATGATCTTGCGGTCATTAATGGCAGTATCTCTGGAGATACCTCAGGTAACGGCCTCAGCCGGCTGCCTAGCCTGCTAAGTGAGCATCAGCCGGATTATGTATTAATCGAGCTTGGCGCTAACGATGGCTTGCGCGGATTTCCACCTAACGTGGTCGAAAACAACCTCTCGGCCATCATCGAACAAGTCAAACAGCAAGGGGCAATGCCGCTTTTAATGCAAATCCATGTATTGCCCAATTACGGTAAGCGTTATACGCAAGCGTTTTCAGCCGTTTATCCCAAAGTGGCAGACGCACACAATGTGCCACTGCTGCCTTTCTTTCTTGAAGGCGTCATCACAGAGCCTCAATGGATGATGAACGACGGACTGCATCCTAAACCTGAAGCCCAACCTTGGATCGCTGATTTTGTCGCCAACGAGCTGGTAAAATTTCTGTAAATACTGATAGATAATCACTTGTCATTGGTCTGGCTCAATAAACTTTACCTATTTTTACGCTAGGTTAATCAGACAACGTCCGTTTCTAAGGAAAGTTTCATGATAATTGAACCAGTAATACAAGGTGTGATAGCTCGCAGTGCGCATCCTTACGGCTGTGAACAAGCTCTCCTCCGTCAAATCCAATACGTACAACAAGCAGAGCCGATCAAAAACGGACCAAAACGTGTGCTAATCATTGGTGGCTCTTCAGGGTTTGGTTTGGCATCGCGTATCGCTCTGACGTTTGGCGGGGCTCAAGCTGATACCATCAGCGTCTCCTTTGAGCGTAGCCCAAGTGAAAAAGGCGTAGGCAGCGCAGGTTACTTCAATGACTACTTCTTCAAACAGCATGCTGAAAAGGCAGGACGAATCGCGGTAAATATTCATGGCGATGCGTTCTCTTCAGCGATCAAGAACGAAGTCGTTGAAGCGATAGAAACCTATTTTGAAGGCGAAGTCGATTTAATTATCTACAGTGTCGCCAGCGGCCTGCGACCTGACCCTGACACCGGTGAAGTGTGGCGCTCAGCCATTAAGCCAATGTTTGAACCGATTACCGGTGCAACGATCGATCTCGAGCACGATGCGTGGATCAACACCCGATTAGAGCCCGCAACGGAAGAAGAAGCGCATCATACACAAAAAGTGATGGGCGGCGAGGATTGGGAAGCCTGGGTGGATACCTTAATCAACTCAGAATCGATTGCCCAAGGTTGTCAAACGCTTGCTTTTTCTTACATCGGGCCTGAGATCACCCACCCTATCTATCTTGATGGCACCCTTGGAAGAGCCAAAGTCGATTTGCATCAGACTAGCCATTCATTGAATTTGAAATTAGCCAATTTCGATGGCGGCGCATTCGCTTGTGTGTGCAAGGCGCTGGTCACTAAGGCAAGTGTATTTATCCCTGGCTTAACGCCTTACCTTTTGGCGCTCTACAAAGTGATGAAAGCGCAAGGCGTGCACGAAGGGTGTATCGAGCAAATGCAACGGCTATACGCAAGCAAGCTCTACAATCAAGCAAAAGTAGAGGTTGATGGCGAACGGTTAATACGTATTGACGATCTAGAATTGGCCAAGCCCGTTCAGGATGAGGTGGCGCTCCTACTCAAAGAGATGAACCAAGATAACTTCAAACAGCTGGGTGACTATCAAGGCTACAAGCAGGAGTTTCTCAATTTGAATGGTTTCGGATTTGATGCCATTGATTATCACGCTGATGTCGATTTAGCCCCATTTATCGAAACAAAAGAGGCGTAACTTCCCCTACTCGCCGTGCCTTCCTCGCGCGGCGAGTGCTCTAGGTTCCACTGACCTCTAGCACCTTATTCTTCGGTAGTTTACCTTTACTCCGCGCCGCCAGGTTTCTATAATCCACGCTTTCAAAATTCTATAGTGAGCCAGTCATGGATCAGTTAACCGCCACCCTTAAAAAAATCGAAAAGCAGAACTATCGCGCTTATCAGCAAATCAAAGGTCAATACGACTTTGGCGATTACACCTTTCACATCGACTACGTTCAAGCCGACCCGCATGCCTCAGCATCACGAGTGCGCGCACTCCGCCCTTGGTCGTTGACCGGCTTAGACTGGCTACGTGAGCAATCTGCTGTCTATCAAATTGCGGCACGCGACTTTATCGCCCGCACCTTTGCTCAACTGGCAAAACAAGAAAACCTCATCAGCATCGCCCTAACGGGTCAAACTGTGATGGATTCCACTGCGGTGATGTTTACTGACGAAGGCATAGAGCTGCGTTTTCGGGTTAATTTACCCGCAGAAGGACGCAGTGTCCTTGGAAAAAAAGCGCTTAACCTCCTCACCTTTCACCTACCTAAATTTATCCGTCGTGCCACGATTGAGCGCGAGTTAGATAAAGCCGCTCTTATTGCACATTGCCAAGGTGTGGAAGATCAACAAGCGATTCGAGATCAACTGGATGAGCGTGGCTTAGTCGCCTTTATTGGTAATGGCGCCGTGCTGCCGCGTTTGGCCGGTAACTCTGACTTGCCAATGAAAGAAGCGGTCGCGTTTGTCTCGCCGCCGTCGCTTGAAGTGACGTTCCATACCCCTCATCACGGTGCGGTGTCAGGTATGGGCATTCCGGCTGGCATTACATTGATCGTTGGTGGCGGCTTTCATGGCAAATCGACGCTACTGAGCGCTATCGAACGCTCTATTTACAACCACATTGCCGGCGATGGCAGAGAATGGGTCGTCACCAGCAGCGAAGCGATGAAAATCCGCGCCGAAGACGGGCGCTGCGTGCATGACTTGAACCTGTCAAACTACATCAACCACTTACCGATGGGCAAAGATACGGCTCATTTCTCAACCCAAGACGCGTCCGGTTCGACCTCTCAAGCAGCATGGTTACAAGAATCTATTGAATCTGGCGTTAAAGCGATGCTGATTGATGAAGATACCTCAGCCACCAACTTCATGATTCGTGACGAGCGCATGCAGGCTTTGGTCGCAAAAGGTGATGAACCGATCACGCCCTTGGTCGATCGCATTGGCCAGTTACGTGATGAATTGGACATCTCAACCATCGTTGTTATGGGGGGCTCAGGCGATTACCTAGATGTGGCGGATACCGTGATTCAAATGCACGATTACCAAGCCATCGATGTGACCGAAAAAGCGAAACTTGTTACGCAAGAGCACCCAACCACGCGTCAAAATGAAGCCGAATCAGCGCTCGCTACTTTCCGTCCTCGTAAATTGAATTGCTCTGCTTTGCAAGCGGTATTGGCAGACGGCAAGTTTCGCGTTGCGGCGAAAGGCGTCGATTCACTGCGTTTTGGCAAAGAGTTTACCGACCTTTCGGCTCTTGAGCAGTTGGAATCGAGCTCAGAAGTGAACGCGATTGGCTGGTTGTGGTTTCAGTTGGCTCAGCGTCCTGGTTGGTCTGCCACCCCTGCTAAAGACGTGGCACAAATGCTCAATGACCAGTGGCATCACACTATGCCCAATCAAGGTGACCTTGCCAAACCGCGTGTGTTGGACGTCATGGCCGCGCTCAACCGCATGCGCAAATCGCAGTTTAAAGGTCAATAAAACGTTGAATATGTGACACGGTCACAACATGGACAGAAGCCGCTTGGTTTGCTGTCCACGGTTTGGCTGCTTAGAATCCCTTTTTACTGGCGAAGCACATTCCACGCTTCACACAGTACTCGGAATCGTTCGCTGTTGCCATTCTCTCTATCAGGGTGCCACTTCAGCGCCAACTTACGCCACGTTTTTCGTATCTCTGTCTGTGTCGCCTCTTGAGGCAGTTCAAATAATGACAGTGCTTTGCGGCGGTCCATATCTTCATGATGATTGCCCCCAAGAAACCTCTGATAACGACTCCAAAACTCATTCAGCAGACGCTTCACTTCGCCCTCTTCTGCTTCATAATTAGACCACTGGGTGTAGTAATCTCGCAAAGGATCATCGGTATCAATCGCAAAACCATGACTTTTTAGCGTCGGTAAAAGCACAATATTCATCGCCTGGACTTGCAGCCAATTATCTGGGTAAAGCGTCTCTTGCAGTTGGTACAGGGCATTCATCATCAAGAAATTGCGTTTAAAGAGATCTTTTTCTGGCAAAGGATCCAATTCAGGCATATAACCGAGTTCACCAAGATGAGCCGCTAAGGTGTGTACCTTCCACCCCGACGGCTTTTTGCGTAGCACTTCGAGGATTGGCCAAAGCAGAGGGTTTTCCATGTATTGCTGAAACGACGTCGCGAGTGCTTGCTGATTACCCATAGGATCCTTTCACGGTTTTTCTTTTACTTAAATGGATCATCAACCATTTGTCGAGTAAAACAGACAACAACTGTTATTCTGTGCGAAAAAAAGAGCCACCAAAGGCGACTCTATTGTCATCTGCTTGATCGGGTTAGATAACCCCTAACTCACGTAGGCGTTCCATCAAGTAGCTGTCGGCGGTGTAACGCTCTGACAGCACAACCTCAGGCTTGGGGTGCAAAAAGAGCGGCAGTGAAATGCGTGAGTGCTCTTGGCGAGCGCCGGTTGGATTGATCACGCGATGCGTGGTCGATGGGAAATAGCCACCGGATGCTTCTTGTAACATATCGCCAATATTGATGATGAGGTTGCCAAAATCGCAAGGCACATCGATCCAGTCACCCTCTTTACTTTTCACTTGCAAGCCCGGTTCGTTGGCGGCGGGCAATACGGTCAACAAGTTAATGTCTTCATGAGCCGCTGCGCGAATGGCGCCGGGCTCTTCATCGCCCGTCATTGGGGGGTAATGCAGAATGCGTAGCAAGGTTTTCTGGCTACCATTGATCATCTCAGAAAGCGCAATCGAGAATTTCTCCTGTACTTCTTTCGGCGCATGAGCTTCAACCCAGCCGAGCAGCTCTTGGGCAAATCTATCTGCACGCTGGTAGTAATCAAGAATTTGTGCTTTGAGTTCCTCAGGAATCTGCCCCCAAGGATAGACGTGAAAATACTCTTTAATGTCTTTTACTGTATGACCTTTCGCGACCTCTGAGACACTAGGCGGGAAATAACCATCTTGCGTTTCGACGTTAAAGTGGAAATCATTTTTGCGCTCTGAGGTAAAAAATTGGTACCAATTTTCGTAAATTGACTCGACCAACTCTTGCGGAATTGGGTGGTTTTTTAATACACCAAAGCCGGTCTCTCTCAGGGATTGAACAAATTGCTCTGCGGCATCGTCAGCAAGGTAATCAACGGTATCCAGTTTCATGCTTTCTTTACTCGTTATTAGAATTTGACTCGATTCTATGTGCCTCCTAGAGGTAAATCAAATGTTGACTACAGGTAACGTAAGTGTTTGCACGAAGAGTGTGCAGCAAAGCGGAATTTCAACATAAAGCGAGATCGGCAGAGTGAAAGTTACAATTGAACAGCGTTTTATTTAATGGTAAAACAGTAGCATATCAATCAAACCGTAAGCGACTATGCGTACAACACACCTAAAAACCCTGAAGTTTCTCACTGCAATCTATAGCGCAGTGTTTCTATTTTCTGTTGTTAACCCAAGTTCAATTCATGTTTGGTTGGCTGAAATTGTGCCTGCTGTGGCGATACTGGCGATTGTTTGGTGGTTATCCCAGCGCTACGTATTTAGCCATACGGCCTACATTCTGATGTTCGTCTGGCTGGTATTACACACGATTGGTGCAAAATATACGTTTGCTGAGGTCCCCTTTGACTGGTTCAACCAACTCATTGGTTCAGAGAGAAACCACTTTGACCGCGTTGCCCATTTCTCTATCGGCCTTTACGCCTATCCGATAGCGGAATACCTGATGAGAAAACGCAAGCTACCGTGGGGGCTGTCTGCTTGTTTTGCCCTATTCTCAATGATGTCGCTGGCAGCGGGCTATGAAATCATTGAGTGGTGGTACGCTGAATTGGCGGGTGGCGATGAGGGCATCGCCTTCCTCGGTTCCCAAGGTGATATATGGGATGCGCAAAAAGACATGCTGATGGACACCTTGGGCGCGTTAAGCGCACTCGCTCTGATGGCCGTTCAACGACGAGTGTTTGCCTCAAGCCAACTGAGATAAGGGTTGAAACCATCGACAATGGGCACTTTCACGACTTGCGGGGTGTCATAATCGTGCAACTCCACCACCTTTTGTTCAACTTCAACGTAGTTGCTCTGTGTCGTTTTGATCACCAGTAAGGTTTCGTTGTCACGACACACTTGCTCTTGCCAGACATAGTGACTCTCAATGGGCATGGTTTGAATACAAGCGGCAAGCCTTTCTTTAAGTAACGCATCTATGATTCGCTCAGTAAGCGATTGACTGTTGGTGGTGGTGAGCGCAATACAAAATTCCATCGGCGACTCCTCGCGGTGCTATTTCACAATACTGACCGGGTAATCCTCTTCAAGCAACTCTTTGACAAAACTCGAACCGCTCCCGTTGAAGGTTACCCAAACCTTTTTCTTTGCGCGTGTAAGCGCGACGTAGAACAGTCTCCGTTCTTCTGCAAACGGGTAGCGTTCTTGTGATTGTGTCAAGGCGCCGTCCAAATGGAGCGCTTTCACTCGAGCTGGAAACTGCCCTTCATCCACATTTAATATAATCACAAAGTCGGCTTCACGTCCTTTGCTCGCGTGACAAGTCATAAATTCTATCGACAATTGTCGAAACCTTTTCTGCCAGTCGTCGAGCAGTTCAGGGCGATGATAGTGATTTCGGGCGAGTAACATCACTTGGGTTGTTTGCTTGGCGTTACGATCCAGTTGATCAAGGATTTTTTCCACTTGACCTGCAGGTGCCAGTGTCACCGCTTTGCTCTTTTGTTGTTTGTGGCTATTGAGTGATTTTTGCAACTGCTGTGGATTTTGCTGCACAAATCGATTGGCAACCGCGCCCAACTGATTGTTAAAACGGTATGTGGTGTCGAGGTAGTGAATGGTCGCATGTTGGAAGCGTTCACTAAACCCTGTCGTCAACGAAACGTCAGAACCAGCAAATTGATAGATAGATTGCCAATCGTCGCCGACGGCAAATAACGCGCAGCCATCTTCCTCGTCATTGGGTTCCACTTGCGCGCACAGTGCTTCAATCAAAGCAAGACGTGCGGGAGAGACATCCTGATACTCATCCACCATGATGTATTTCCAAGGCGCGCGGAATTTGCCCTTCTTCACATAGTCGACGGCTCTTGAAATCATAATATTGAAGTCAACTTGCTGCTGCTCTTTCAGCATCTGCTGCCAAGCTTGATAACAAGGCCACACCAAAGAGAGTTCGCTATTCAAACGAGTGTAGTCAGGGTGCTCAACCAATCGCTGCTGCAGCTCTTTCTTCGATACACCCATTGCAGCCAATTGACTCAACTGTTTCTCTAGCCAGGCGATGAGTTTAGGGTTTTCAACATGACTGCCTAACTCATCATCCCCGGCCAAATAGGCGATGGGCCACTTGACCAAATGTTTTTGCCAACGCTTAAAGTTGGTCGGCGTCATCCAGTGCTTTTTCAACCAGTCGACACACCATCCGTGACGCAACTTATCGTCCACCGCAACGGGGCAAATCTCAACGCGACTGGATTCAACATCATTTAATATCTTCAGTCCTAGACTATGAAATGTGCTGACTTCCACCCCTTCAGCGCTCAGACCAATTTTACTCTCAAGGCGCTGTTTCATTTCGCTTGCGGCGTCTTTACCAAACGCCAGCATTAAAATCTGATCGGCTTGCGCCAAATGACTTTGCAGCAAGTAGGCCACTCGCGCCGTCAATACACTGGTTTTACCCGAACCCGCGCCGGCTAAAATCAGGTTATTGTCATCATTGAGTAGTACCGCTCGGCGTTGAGAAAGGTTAAGCGGCGAGGACTCGATGCGTGAAAACAGTACCTCCCAATTCTCGAGTTCGGTTTCCATCCATTGATGATTGCGCGTTTGGAGTGACGTTTGTGTCTCTTCAATCCACGGTAGCAGTGGCGCTAAGCGCTTTGGCATCCGCAACTCAGCTTCTTCGAGTGTCATGCGCATGCATGCCAAATCGTCCATCACTTTCGTATTCCACGCAGCTAACATCGACTGCCTTAAGAACGTAGGTCGACGCAGTTGACGATCGATTGCCGCTTCCCACTCTGGCACATACTGGTTGAGCTGTTGGCATTGAGTGGCGTGCCACTGCTCATAACTGGCCACCGCGTGCAGCGCGAATTGCCGACACGCTTTTGGGCTAAGGCCCTGAACAATCCAACGACGCTCTTTACCGCCATCAATGTGGCTATAAAACTCAAGCCCACTCCATACAATCCCCGTTTTGACTTTGACTCGCCCATCCCAAACACGAAAAGGCACCCGTGTTTCTTTCGTTTCGGATCGTAGAATCAACTCCTGCTCACCCAGTTCGACGTGGTGGTATTCGTTTTGAGTAAAAAATGTAGCGGATGGGGATGCACTTAACTGCATGTCACAAGGTTCCTTGGCGTCAATAATCAACTCGCAAACTCTAAACGTTAATGCGATGCCCCTACTTTTCAGAACCTTGCTACATAAGTCAAGGGCTGGGCGGGTCATTTGCGCATCGAACAGACCTATTTCATTACCTCGATCAGTTAGTTACCATAGAGTCGGTGGTAATGTTTACCCCAAAGCTAACCAAGAAGAGACGCCCGTGCCCTATTTGCACCAACTTCGCCTCCTGTGGGTGAACCGAACGTTTAATAACAGCTTACTGATTTTAATCACGCTGCTTGGCGCGGTAGTGCCTGCCTGGCATTGGCAGCAGCAGACGCTATTAGTCCCACTGATTCTTGGCATCATCGCGGCGGCGCTGGCTGAAACCGACAACAGCTTTGTTGGGCGGTTAAAGTCGATTACCCTTACTTTGATCTGTTTCGCGATCGCCACCTTCTCGATAGAGCTGTTGTTTGATACGCCTTGGCTGTTCGCTCTGGGTCTGTTCACCTCGACATTTGGCTTTATCATGCTTGGCGCAATCGGTAGTCGCTACGCAAGTATCGCCTTTGGCTCGTTATTGATCGCTATCTACACCATGCTCGGCATTGACCAAAGTGGTGACAGTTGGTTCCAACCGATATTACTGCTTACTGGTGCGAGTTGGTATTTCCTGGTTTCTATGGTTTGGTTTGCAATTTGGCCGTTGCAACCGGTACAACAAAGTTTATCTACCGTTTTTTATCAACTCAGCCATTACCTGGATCTGAAAAGCCAATTGTTTCACCCAGTGACCAATTTGAATCCACAACCGATGCGTATCGAAGAGGCCAAACGCAATGCGGCGACCGTCACTGCGCTCAATCAGTGCAAATCGACGCTGCTCAGCCGCTCAAAACGTGGCCATGTGGACAGCGCCAGCGACCGTTTTCTTAATATCTACTTTATTGCGCAAGATATCCATGAGCGGTTAAGTTCGAGCCACTATCGTTACCAAGAATTAGCGCAACACTTTGAGCGTTCCGATATTTTGTTTCGTTTCAAACACCTTATTGACACTCAAAAACAGGCATGTCAGCGCATCAGTCAAGCCATCATGACTGGCAAAGCGTATCAACACGATACGGATTCAGTCATCGCACTGGATGAACTGCAAAACTCATTAGCGCACCTCCAAGCGCAAAATCACCCCACATGGAAACCTCTGCTAGCGCAGCTTGGTTACTTGTTTAACAACTTAGCCATGGTGGAAAAACTGCTCGCCAACGTCAGCAACCCAGACACCACAAAACCCGAAGAGGATGAATTGGATGACACCGAAGCGCACACGCTCAAATCGATGTGGCAGCGGGTACAATCCAACCTCAACAGTGACTCGATTCTGTTTCGCCATGCGCTACGCCTGTCTCTGTCATTAACGGTGGGTTACGGCATCATCCAAGCGTTTGATATTGACCATGGCTACTGGATTTTGCTCACCACCTTGTTCGTTTGCCAACCCAACTACAGCACGACTCGACAAAAACTGATTGGCCGTGTGGTCGGTACCATTGCTGGTCTTTTGGTTGGTGTGCCACTGCTGAGTTTTTTCCCCTCGCAAGAGAGTCAGTTGGTGCTGATTGTCGCATCGGGTGTCGCCTTCTTTGCCTTTCGTTTGGCGAATTATGGCTACGCGACAGGCTTTATTACCGTTTTAGTTCTGTTTAGCTTCAACCAACTAGGAGAAGGCTACGCGGTAGTGCTCCCTCGTCTCGCGGATACGATCATAGGCTGCTTACTGGCCGTTGGCGCGGTGGCGTATATTCTCCCGGATTGGCAGTCTAAACGATTGCACACCGTGATGGCCGAAGCTATCGCTGCGAATCAAGCATATTTAGCCCAAATCATTGGCCAATATCGCGTGGGTAAAAAAGACAATCTGGCCTACCGAATCGCTCGACGAGCGGCGCACAATAGTGACGCGAACCTCACTGCCGCCATATCGACCATGCTGGCAGAGCCTGGGCGCTATCGAAGCGCCGTAGATGAGAGTTTCCGCTTTTTAACCTTGAACCATGCGCTACTTAGTTATGTCTCAGCGTTAGGCGCGCACCGTACCCGCATTGACAACGAGCAAACGCATGTGTTGATTCTCGATACCCACCGGTTGATTCACCAGCATCTTGAACTGCTGCGTATGCGTTTAAATCGTAAACCTTACGCTGAAGACATTGTGATTACGGAAAACATGGCGATTACGGAAGATCCTACGATTACCTCTCGGCTAAGTGAATGGCGTGAAGAAGACGATAATTCGGTGCGTCTCGTGTTGCAACAGCTGCACCTTATCTATCGAATGATTCCTGAGTTGCATTCACTGGCTAATAAATTCAGCGTAAGAGTGATAAGCCCCACTAATACAGAGTCATGAAATTGCTGTCATCTAACTTTTCCTGACAAAACTCGGACAAAAAAACAGCACAATTCCTTACGATTTGTATGAATTTTCGCATAGGCGTAAGACGATGAACGGAGACATCTCTTTCACAACTGAACTTGAGCACATGATGCTAAGTGGGGTTAATAATATGTCACCACAACAATTTGAGATTATCCGCACGCAGCTGCAGAGCCTATCACCTCAGCAGTTACGCGCACTTCTTGGCGATATCAACGCCAAATTGGATCATCCTAGTGAATCGATTATCTCAGATGATGAGCTGGATATGATCACAAGCCTCTTTTCGTAATCAAACTTGCTCAATGCAGGCAGACACCTTAAGCTTAGAGTAAGTGGAGGCGCTTATGTCTGTTTCAGCAATACAATCTGGCTATCATATCATCGACCAGTCATCTCGCATGGCTGAAGAGGCTGCGCTCGAAATCAACAACCAGACCAATGCCCCGATCCCACTTAAAGACAAATCCCTCGATTTCAATAAGGTTGAATTCAAAGCACCGGTAATTGACCACATCCAGCCGCTCGCTGAGCTGACACAAGCGGAGCAATACAGCAAAATCGGTACGAATGTCATTCAACGCGATCAAGATATGATTGGAACCTTATTAGATATCCATGTGTAAGACCTTGTCCCAAGGCCAACTCGCGCAGCCAGTTGCCCATTTTCTTCTATCCTGTTTCTCTGCCTCTTGATGCGGTGTTGAGTTCAAACCTCACCCCGTTAGAATGCCTAACACTTTTTGTACGTTTATCACTATTTTTGTACGTTTATCACTATGCCAAAAATGAATCACGCCGCCCCGAACACCTACACGCCTTTCCAGACGCAAGATGAGGAGTATGACTTAACCTCACAACTTGCGCCTCGAGAAGGAAAACCGTCACGCCTATTGACGCCGAGCCCTTACATCTCCGAGAAAGCGCTAAACCAACGGTGGAAAACACTCTCGGCGCTCACCGACCGCTCATTGTTGCTTGATGATCAGACTGAGCAAAACTGTGCCATTTTTGACCGTAATATCGAGCACTTCATCGGCACGGTAAAAGTCCCGGTAGGCATCGCCGGCCCGTTGCGGGTAAATGGCCTACACGCACAAGGCGACTATTTGGTTCCACTGGCGACCACCGAAGCCGCTCTTGTCGCGTCATACAACCGGGGCGCTCAGTTGATCACTAAGGCGGGCGGGGCCAGCGCAATGCTGCTCAACGAAGGCGTTACACGCACGCCGGTGTTTGTATTTGAAACACTGGCTGAGGCGGGCCAGTTTGTCGCTTGGGTCACCACCCAATATGAACAGTTCAAACACATTGCCGAGACCACGACCTCTCACGGTAAGTTGCATGATATCAATGTCAATATTGAGGGGAACCACGTCTACTTGGTGTTTGAATACCACACGGGCGACGCGAGTGGACAGAACATGGTGACTATCGCGACCAATGAGGTTTATCACCACATCCTCAAGACCACCCCCATAGCACCCAAAGAAGCGTTTCTCGACGGCAATTTGTCAGGAGATAAAAAAGCCAATAACTACACTCTACGCCATGTACGAGGCAAAAAAGTGACCGCAGAAGTCACGATAAAACGAGCGTTGGTTGAGCGCTACTTGCATACGACGCCGGAAAAAATGGCTCGCTTTGGACAAGTGACCACAACTGGCGCTGCGTTATCTGGCAGTATTGGCGTCAATGCCCACTATGCGAATGCACTGGCGGCTTTGTACATCGCATGTGGTCAAGATGCGGCCTGCGTCGCTGAATCCGCCATCGGAATGACTCGAATGGAACTCAACTCACAAGGCGACCTCTATGCTAGCGTCACACTGCCAAACTTGATGGTGGGTACCGTTGGCGGTGGGACTGGCCTGCCGAGCCAAAGAGCCTGCTTGGAAATTCTCGGGCTGTATGGTGCTGGCCACGCAAAAGCGCTCGCTGAAATGGCCGCCGCACTTTGCCTGGCGGGTGAGCTTTCCATTGTCGGCGCATTCTGTGCGGATCACTTCTCAAGAGCCCATCAAAAACTCGCCCGAAAATAAACGCCACGCATTGATGAAAAGTTTTAGGACCTCGGCTCAGCCGAGGTTTTTTTTCATTCGTTCGATAGTCTGATTGGATCATATTCAAACTTTTTTCATTTCATCTCTATTCGAACCTGTTTTTTCGTGATTAAATGAACATATTAATGAGCGAATGAGCATTTTGGAGAAAATTAATGGACGCAAGCTTGTTGACACACTCCCCCCATGAACCATTGGACGTTATCGTCATTGGTGGCGGAATCAATGGTGCGGGCATCGCTGCGGATGCAGCAGGCCGTGGGTTAAAGGTTGGGCTATATGAGGCTCAAGACTTTGCCGGTGCGACCTCTTCTGCGAGTTCAAAACTGATTCATGGCGGGCTGAGATATTTAGAGCATTACGAGTTTCGTTTAGTTTCGGAAGCGCTCGCCGAACGTGAAGTGTTGCTCAAGAAAGCCCCACACATCGCGTTCCCAATGCGCTTTCGCTTACCGCATCGACCATTTTTAAGGCCGGCTTGGATGATCCGAATTGGGCTGTTTCTTTACGACAACATTGGCAAAAGAACCACCCTACCCGCGAGCAAAAAGATCATGCTCGACAACCAGAACATTACCAAGGCCGACATAAAGACCGGTTTTGAGTATTCCGATTGCTGGGTGGATGATGCACGCTTGGTAATTGAGAATATTCTCCACGCGAAACAAAATGGTGCCGAAGTCAGCAACTATTGTGAAGTGACCTCAGCAGTCAGAGACAAGGGCTTATGGCGTGTCACTTTCTACGATAAACGCACCGGCGTTGCACAAGAGCGTCTAAGTAAAACACTGGTTAATGCTGCAGGTCCTTGGGTGAGAGAATTTCTCACTCAGCAAGCGAACGTTACTTCGCCCTATGGCATCCGCCTGATTAAAGGGTCGCATATCATCGTGCCAAAACTTCACGATGAACCTCAAGCATATATTCTGCAAAACGAAGATAAACGCATCGTCTTCGTTATTCCATACATGGAGAAGTTTTCAATCATAGGGACCACTGATGTCGAGTATCAAGGAGATCCACGTAACGTCGCGATCTCCGATGAAGAGAAACATTACCTACTTGACGTAGTAAACCGACATTTTCGTCACCAACTTTCGATTCAAGACATCATTTCAGACTACAGCGGCGTAAGACCATTGTGTGACGATGAGTCCGACTCACCCCAAGCCATCACTCGTGATTACACGCTATCTATTGATGGGCGTAATGGCGATGCGCCTGTACTGTCCGTTTTTGGCGGGAAACTGACCACTTATCGAAAACTGGCTGAAGCGGCAATGGAGCAACTCAGTCAATATTTGGAGGTATTACCGGCTTGGACAGCAGAGACACCTTTACCGGGTGGTTTAGATTTTGATTGGAAAGATGCGAAGTCCGCACTGCAAACCAAGGCTCCCTATCTCGATTCATATACACTCAATCGTTGGTTAAGAGCCTATGGTTCGCGCGTCTTCTTACTTCTTGGTAATGCGCAAAAAGAGCAAGACTTGGGAATGAAGTTTGCGCCAGGTGTCTATCAACGAGAAATCGATTTTCTCATCACCACAGAGATGGGGTATGAAGCAGGCGATGTACTGACGCGCCGCTCAAAATTGCATTTATTGTGCACTCAAGAGCAAATTGACGCCATCAGTGACTATATTGCGATTTGTCATTGCAAACAGGACGCGCCTATTTATGAGGGCGCTGTGTAACAGCATCACAAATCGGTGTCATATTTTTCGTGATTGCGGCTTTATTATGTGTCAGGTTTCATTATAGTGATTAACAAGAAACCTGATACAGGGTTACATGATACCTATGACTCACACCCACGAAACGCTCGACGAACTGTACACACTGCTTAGACCAGGAGTGAAACTGTCTGTCACACTCAATTTTGGCCCCAACGATGAGTTTAGCTTTACATCGAGCTACATTGGCCATAAAGAATCTCAATTCTTCGTTTTAGATTTTCCTCAAAAGGCCGCCGAAGCGCTGATCATGCGAAAATTGACCAACACTGAAGTGATTGTTCGAGGAATCACCGCCAGTAAACTCGGCCATGTGGTTGCGTTTAAATCGTCTGTGATGTGCAAGCTGAATCAACCTTGCCACATGTTGTGCGTCCGTGAGCCTAGTCATTTCGCCACCAAAACCATCCGCGATCATGAACGGTTCTCTGTTCATATGCCTGTCGAGATACGCTCAAACAACGTCAGCTATCAGGCAACGATCGTCGATGTATCTGTTTCAGGCTGTGCGGTGTTTATTACTGGTGAAAACGAACTCTCCACCAGCAGCGCCATAGAGTTACACAATGACCTATCGAAAACCTTGCCTGAGCCGCCCAAATACTCCATTGTCAGTATCAACAAGGAAAAGTCGGGGCATAAATTAGGCATAAAATTTAGCCCTGAACTTGAGCTAACTGAAGAGTTAAAGACGTTGTTTCTAGAGCAAGCGCATTTGCATTCGAAGTTTTAAGGCCACCTCTTACATTCCGATCACGCCCTACCAAACGAAAATAGGCTGGCTCGACTAGGTATAGAAATGTTGTTTAAAGTAGTGGAACGCAACATTCAATGCCGACTCTTTAATCGGCTTGACGATGACGTAATTCGCCCCAGCTTGTTCAAAGGCTCTGCGCGTATCTTCCATTCCATCTGCGGTACAAGCAAAAACAGGCACGGTTAATTGGAGTTCACTGCGAATTCTTGCCGTCGTTTCGATACCACCGAGGTTCGGCAGTTGGTTGTCCATTAATACCAAATCAAACACCTGAGCTTGCAACAACTCAAGGGCATTGTAGCCATCTTTTACCCACGTCACTTCCATGCCGTACTTTTCACAAAAGGCTTTGGCAATAAAGGCATTGGTATGGTTGTCTTCAACAAGCAATACTGAGAGCGCGCGATCGAACAAGGTTTTCGGATCAAATTGCAATCCACTTTGTGCTTGTTTTTCATCGGCAATTTTAGTGTGGATAGGCAGTTGAACAGAAAAGATCGTCCCCTCGCCCTTGATACTCTCAATATCCGCGGTACCATCGAGCATTTCCACTAAGCTATGCACAATGGCTAAACCTAAGCCACTACCTCCGTATTCGCGAGTGGTCGTCGATTCAGCTTGGACGAACGGCTCAAAAATGTGTTTCAGACGTTCACCGTCAATCCCAATTCCAGTATCTTCGACGACGATCTCGAGTAACTGCTCGTCTTCGTCACCCACTAGGTGAATACGCACCGTCACCTGTCCATCATGTGTAAACTTGACCGCATTACTGGCGAGATTAAACAGTATTTGATTCAAGCGAACTTGATCACTGTGCGCCCAAACTTGGTCAGAGAAATTGCTTTCCACAACAAAACCGACACCTTTTTCTTGGCATAGTGGTCTAAAAATATTGTCGACCGCGCTGGTGAGCTCGCTCAGCTTAAAATCAATGCGTTCGATGTTAAATTTTCCACGCTCAATTTTGGAAAAATCCAAAATATCATCTAACACCGCCAGCAAGTGCTCGCCACTATTACATAAAACATCGACTTTCTCGATATTACTCGGCTCTTTGAGTTTATGTTTGAGTAACTGTGAAACCCCTAAAATACCGTTGAGTGGTGTGCGTAGTTCATGGCTCATTTTTGCTAGGAAATCGGCCCGCATACGTGCTGATTCAAGGGCCTCTTCTCGGGCACGCTTACTCTGCTCTTCGGCCTCAATCAGGCTGGTCACGTCTTGACCTTGAGCCATGATTTGTAGCTCTGTGTTATCAACATGAATGGGAGACAGATTCCACCGGTACGTCTTAGTGCCTATGGTGGTATTAATGCCGGTGAGCGTTGCGCCTTTAGCGCACATTCGAATGTGAGGGGTAAGGCACTCAACCATGCTTGCTCCCCCGTCACTGGCGCGACTGCTCTCTCGAAATGCGCGCTCTGCAGAAGGGTTCATACGAATCAACTCACCATTGACGTCCCATAGCATGATTGGAGAAAGGGAGAAGTTGAACAAATCAGTGAATTGCTTCTCCTGTTGACGAATACGTTGAAACGAGCTTTGAAAGGCATGACCTATGTGGTCAAACTCTTTGATTGTGGACCCCGAAAAGGGCTCGAGTGTCATCGACTTGGATGTGCTTTCGGTGTAATCCATCAAAGTTTGCAGTTCGCTCGATAAGCGACGCCCAATCCAATAGCGTGTCGATACCGTAATCGCCACAATGAGTACGGCAATCACAACCATCCAGATGTAGCGTGTTTTAACAAACAACATGATGTGTTCATTGCTCTGGATGGTATAAACCGATAAATAAGTGGGCGACTCGTTGATGGTTAGATCGGTTTTTGACACCGTAAATTCACTGGCATTGAATGACTTTGTGGCAGCGGCAAGCCAATCTATATGGCGCAAATCGCTGTTTTTTGTACTCGATGCGATAATGTCTGAACCCACGACGAACATCAAATCGTTGGCGTTACTAGCTTTAAGTATCGAGTTGACCCAGGAGAAGTTGTCATTCAACACCACAGCGATGTATGCGTGGCCAAACACTTCACCAGTATCTAGATTGACAATGGCTGTGCGACGAAGCAGAACATAACGCACGCCAAGTGGTGTGGGCAATTGTTCTAAACGCCAAGCACGACTTGCCACCGTCTCATCATGGAGGTGTTGGATCTGCGCTTGGGTGATACCATAAAATTGAAAATTGTAATCCGCCCAGACAACTTGATCACGCGAGGCGACAAATCGAAAATCCGGTGCAAGACTGGGGGTGCGTTGGTCAATGCCGTCAAAAATGCGGATGACGGCGTCGTCGTCTTTTCGCGCAACAGCCTCGAACAAACCATCGTTTAAGCTATAGCTGTCTTGCTGGATCTCAAGTGCACTCAAGCGGTAATTGAAATTTTCCTGAACAAGGCTCTGAGTTTGCTGCTTGGAACGCGCCACTTCTTGCTCAACCACCTGTTGATTCACTTGGTAGTTTTGCACCAGCATGACCATGGTTAAAAACACAATGGTCAAGAAAATTGAGTTAGTCAATAAGGTGGCAAGTTTGTGCTTGCTACGACTCACGGTTTTACTCATGGTTGATCTGAGTACCTAAATGCGCGCTGCTTTAGCGACTGCACACGCTCGGAATCGTCACCTGCTGTGACCAATTCAAAATCACCGGAGTATACTTGCGGAACAGGTTTACTCTCTAGATCCCATTTGATCGCTTCTGCCATCGCGATGCCAGTATCATCATTCATGCGCATTACAGTAAACGACAAATGAGCATCGGCAAGCGCATCTAATTCGGCGCTACCTCCACCCCATCCATTGATCAAGATATCCTCTCGCCCTTGCTCTTTAAGCGCATCTGATGCACCAAGTGCCACATCGGTTGAACATGCGTACATAAACTCAATCGAAGGGTCGCGTTCTAAAGCCAGTTTTGCCGCTTCATAGCCTGACTCACGAGTCGCTTGAGTGTAAAACGATGAAGACAACACATAATTGTCATGGTGACTCATCGCCTCGATAAAGGTATCACCTCTCGCATCACTGACGTAGCCTTCAGAAAAATAGAGCACTGAGTAACGGCTTTGCTTGTCCGTGACTTCTTTATAGTGTTGTTCTAAAACCTCAGTACCTTTGACATGGTCAAATCCGATGTACAAAAAAGGTTGCTGATCGGCCCAAGCCCGAACTGGTGTAGTGATATTCTGCAATATGAGTTTAGTGTCGGTCGAACTCAGTACGTGTTCAATAAACTTTCGGTGTCGAGTGGTATCAAGGGTAAAGATTAAATAGTCAGTTTTACTTTGTACTGCTTCGAGTAATGACAAACTCTGCTGACGAACATCCGCATTCGGACGGGTAAATACCTGATTGATTTCGTAACGAATGCCCAGCCTATCTAAGCGCATTTCAAAAGCTTTGATGTTGCGCACCCAATAATCGGAGACTTGTTGACCAGGATAGATAACAGAAATAGATATCGGTTTCTCTTGCTTAGCCGCCAGTGGAACCGGCGCGTTTCGCACTGTATCCCCAAGATATTCAGTCAGCACTCGCTGTGTTGGAAATTCGTCCAAGTATTGGTCATACTGCCAATACCCGTCTAATACCTGCGTGGCCTCCGCTGTGATTGCCATAGAAAACAGCACCAAGCCTGCACCAAACTTTTTTATTAGATTATTGTTTTTTCTCATTATACTCTAGCCAACTGTTGCCAAATACGCCGTTTAACGAGCTTTTGTACAGTAACACGCTTTTGTCGCCACGTTAACCTCAAAGACTGTTCAAACAAGCGTTTGTTTGAACAGTCTTAACAGTATATTTTAGAAGGTAAATGCCAAATTTGCTGAGGCGCCAAATTGGTTGTCGCCCGCGTAACTGCCAGCAAGGTCAAGACTGACTAAATCACCGGGGCTAATACCCAAGCCAACCGTCACTGAATCGTCTAACGTCTCTTCTAAATCAACTTGGTAACCTAAACGCAGTTGTGCCCAGCCAAATGCGTTGCCTTCAATACCGAAGCGCACAAACTGGGTATCATCCTCCACACCTAGAGCAGATACTTCGAAACGCTCTTGTTTGGTAAGATCAACATCCAATGCCGCAACAAAATAGTCTGATACGTAAGAACCCGAAGCGGTCACCTGAGTATTAAAAGCGTATTTATCGAGCCCATCTAAAGTTTCGATATCTTTGCTAAACAGATCCTTTGCGGCTATGCCTAAACGAAAGTTTTGATAGAACCAGACAAAGCCGAGGTCCATATTGAAGTGACTCTGCTTGTTTTCACTTTGATCGTAGTCACTAATATCGAAATCTTCGACGGAAATCGTCTCTTTATAGGTTCTCAACTCTTGGTATTTCGGCGTGACACCTATGGCAATGTCTTGACCACCAAGCGTGATGCGCTTTGCAAGAGCCACACCCACCTCTGTGTAACCAAAGGCCCACAAATTAACAGTTGAGTTCTCATAACGGGCCTGAGTGTCTGAATCGTCAGCAATGTTGGTTTTGCCTATTACATCCGCGTAACCGCGCACAAAGACATTTGCTGAGAGGGTGTTGATGGGAAACGCAACTGCAGCGCCTGCGCCACCATTCACACCTAATGGTTTATCATCCGCCAATTGATCCAAGTAGGCGTTGAGCTGATCCTCTGTTGCAGGATCTGGATTATTCGGGTCAAAGCGGTCTATCGTGTCTTGCAAATCGTCAATCACTTTGAGCGATTCGTCTCCATCTCGAACGTTTGCCCCAATCGATGGAAGCAATAAACCAAAGTCGTCATTTTCACGATGAACGGCCACTAAAGCAGGGTTATAAAACGCGCCGAGCAGGTAGTCAGCGCTCGTGACGCCTGTGTTGCCCATCCCGTTGCCACGAGCGTCCGCGACAAACGTCGCACTGTTCGCAGGTAACGAAAGTACTGTTAACATTGCCACTGATGAAATTTTCGTTGTTAGTCTCATATCCATATCAACCTTTAGTATGATTTCATCTCTAAGGTTAATACAAAATATTACAAACTATCAGGTAAATCTTTTATTTATCAAGCATCAATCGCCTGAGTGAATAACAAGTGACCAGATACGATTGCTTCCTTCTTGCTTTTGCTCAGTTTCTTTAACCGCGCTTCCACCTTGCTGGCCTGACTGCGCGAGTCCGCGACATAGCTCCACCAGGCAAGGGTTAGCTGTCCTTTTCCTTTCAGCGCCTTGGCGCCTTTTCCGCCGCAATGCTCGGAGAATCGCCGCTCGACGTCTGTGGTTATCCCACAATACAGTGAGTTTGAGCGGGTACGGACAAAATAGACGTACCACGCCGAGCACGGAGCTTCCTTATCGCTTGTTTCCATCTGTTATGACGTCAATAACGCAAGTTGTTCTTTCAGATCCTCAAGGGAGGCTTTGAGCTCTACAACTTCGTGCTCTAATTGCTCGATGCGTTGCAGTGCGTCAGAATCGCCGGCTGTTGGCGCCAAAACAGGGCTTTGATGAATAACGCCGATATCGACTGCGCCACTGAATAGATGCTGATAACGCGATTCACGTTTGCCAGGCTCACGAGGGAGCTTAACCACAAGTGGTCCCTCCTCGCGAGACGCCATGCTGTCGAGCAGCGCTTCTACTTCTTTCACATCTGCAAACTCAGCCAGTCGATTGGTACGAGAGCGAAGTTCACCTGGCGTTTGCGCACCGCGGAGCAATAGGCAGCACACCAGTCCCTTTTCTTGATCGGTTAATTTCAAATCACCAAATTCAGTGTTGCAAAAACGGTGTTGGAATTTATTCGCTCGACTATTAAAGCTACTTTCATCGCTGACCAAACGGCGGGCAATCAAGCTATCGACCGCATCACGCACTTCTGAGTCGCTAAGCGCCATAACAGGCTCACGGTTACTTTTCTGATTACAGGCCGCTGTCAAGCTATTGAGTGTCAGTGGATAATAGTCCGGTGTCGTGACTTCTTTTTCGATGAGACAACCGATCACTCGGGCTTCTAAAGGGGTCAGTTCTATATTCATGTTAGATCCTTAACGTGGCTCTTGATGTCGCACTTTGCACTAAACGTCGTGCGTTAGTGCTCACCAATGAGTGGGATTCTTTTGATATTACCATTGTTGTCCATCATCACTATCTTGCTACGGTTGAGTTCGACTTCTGTGATCTCTTGACGCGTACGTTCAGAGCGATACGCGTTGGCCACTTTCTCTGTCTTCGGTGACGCCTCAACAGCAGTAGTAATGTCGTCTTCAACAACGGAAGCGAGGTTAAATAAAATAGACGAGTGACGTAGCATTGATTGACACATAGTGAATGTTGAAAACAATCCAGTTTGAAGAGGTTCCCTGATAATAGCCTGAACTTTCCTATGGGCTCAATCACTGCGTTGCTCTTGCCCAGAGTGACCGGCGATAAAAGCGTCAACATGCTGTAATGATTGATCTAAAGACTATTCACCTGCGACATGATGTGATTTAATCGTGTCAGTCTTTATGAGAATTAGGAAAGGAACCTACTATGAGTGGTGTATTTGAAATCGTAGCTCAGGCTCGTCGTAAAAATAAACTCAAGCGTGAACTTCTAGACAACGAAAAGAAAGTTCGTGATAACCAGAAGCGTGTCGATTTGCTCGATAACCTACTGGATTACATCAAGCCAACCATGACCACCGAAGAGATCACGCAAATCATCAAAAACATGAAAGCGGATTACGAAGATCGCGTCGATGACCACATCATCAAAAGTGCTGAAATTTCAAAAGAACGCCGTGAAATCAGCCGCCGTATTCGCGAGCTCACCGAAGAAGATAAAGTGGCACAAGGGAAGAAATAACCCTCAGCGTCATTTTACTGCTTATCGAGCCCGCATCACCTGCGGGCTTTTTTACGTCTCAACGTCTTTGCAGCTCAACACAAATCGTTATTTTCCTTTGTCTCTTGACGTAAAACGTTTGCGTAATCGCTAACCTTCTCCGTTACGCAAATTGAGGGTTTCGTCACACATTTCACCCTGCTATAGTCCACCACAGTTAATCAACTGACCATTCGAGGCACGGAGCTTCCTCACTTATCTCATGACGAGAAGAATTGGGTCGGGCACAGACACTGCCTAGATACATTATGAGGGTCAAATTATGGACATGAATATGGTTGAAATTTTGGGTTACGCGGCGTCTATCATGGTCGCTATCTCACTTACCATGAAAGATATCGTTAAGCTTCGCATTTTAAACTTCGTTGGTTGTGGCTTATTCACCGCTTACGGCTTGATGATTGATGCGTGGCCAGTAGTGGTCACCAACGGCTTCATCGCTTGTGTGAACGTCTACTTCCTTGCCAAAATGCAAAGCGAAAAAAAAAGCAGCGCTGAAAAAGTGACGAGCGCCGCTTAATTTTGATTTAATTAGACAGACGCCCTCGCTCACTGTAGCGAGGGCGCTCTTTTATTCGTCGTCGTCCTCTTCATGCAATGCAGCCCACGCCTGCGCAGCACTGACAGCGCGCTTCCACCCTTTGTATCGACGTTGGCGTTTCTCTTCATCATGATGCGGCGTAAACTGGCGATCGATTTCTGCTTTGTTACTCAACTCATCCAAGCTGTCCCAAAAACCGACTTCTAGCCCGGCAAGATACGCTGCCCCAAGCGCAGTGACTTCGGTGACCTTGGGCCTCATCACGTCGACATCCAGCACATCGGCTTGGAATTGCATCAGGAAGTTATTCGCCACTGCGCCGCCATCAACGCGCAACGCTTCGAGTTTGATACCAGAATCATTTTGCATCGCGTCAATCACATCACGGGTTTGATAAGCAATGCCTTCCAACGTCGCACGGATAATGTGATTCGCGCTGGTCCCACGCGTTAGCCCAACAATGGTGCCTCGCGCATACGCATCCCAATACGGTGCGCCCAAACCGGTGAACGCTGGCACGACATACACCCCATTTGAGGTCGCCACTTTGGTTGCGAAATATTCAGAATCTTTCGCATCAGAGAGCAGCTTAAGCTCATCTCTCAGCCACTGAATCGATGCGCCACCCATAAATACCGCACCTTCTAGCGCATAACTGGGTTCTCCCCTCGGGCCGCAAGCGAGCGTCGTCAGCAATCCATTGTGCGAGGTCACTTTTTCATTTCCGGTATTCATCAACAAGAAGCAGCCCGTGCCGTAAGTATTTTTCGCTTGGCCGGCACTCACACACATCTGGCCAAACAGCGCAGCTTGCTGGTCGCCTGCGATCCCAGCAATCGGAATTCTCGTACCGCCTTTGCCGCCGATGTTCGTTTGACCAAACAACGCTGACGAATTTTTCACTTCCGGCATCATGGAACGCGGAATGTCCAATTCGTCGAGCATGCGCTGATCCCACTCTAAGGTGTTGATGTTAAACAACAAGGTACGTGAGGCGTTGGTATAGTCGGTTGCATGCACTCGACCCTGTGTCATTTTCCACACGAGCCAGGTATCCACCGTACCAAACAGCAGTTTTCCCTGTTGCGCCAGTTGACGTGCGCCTTCGACGTTGTCGAGAATCCATTTCACCTTAGTGCCCGAGAAGTAAGGGTCAAGCAAAAGCCCTGTGGTATCACGAATGTAATCCGACAATCCACGCTCTTGTAACTGCTCACAAATCTTCGCGGTGCGACGACACTGCCAAACAATCGCGTTATAAATCGGTTTCCCCGTCTCTTTGTTCCAGACAATAGTGGTTTCACGCTGGTTAGTGATACCGATCGCCGCCACCTGGTCGCTGCGAATACCGCTTTTGGTCAGCGCTTCAATCAATGTTGAGCTTTGCGTGGCATAGATCTCCATCGGGTCGTGCTCTACCCAGCCTCCATGCGGGTAAATCTGAGTGAATTCACGTTGGGAGACACTGACAATATTGGCATCGTGGTCGAGTACCACCGTTCTTGAGCTCGTCGTGCCTTGATCGAGAGCGACGATGTACTTTTGCTCCGTCATAGTAGGGTCCTTTACTTTCTTTTTGTCTTATGAGGTCATTGTGCACAAAGCAAGAACACAGAAAAGCATCGACCGCCACAAATGAGCGTTCGAACACAAAATGTTAGAAAGTTATCGCCAGATTGTTGCTGAAATCGCGGAGAGCAAGCCACAATTGCAACTCAGAGGCCTAAGAAGAACTTTCGAACGAACAAAAAGCCTGACAAACGTCAGGCTCATGGTTGGTCAGTGTGAGATAACGTATGGTGGCTATCACCCGCTAGTTATTCGAAACGATAAAGAGGACTTCCACGCGTCGATTGCAGGCTTTGCCAGACGGGGTGTTATTACTACAGGCTGGCACATGTTCTCCATAGCCGCGCGTGAAAATAGAGTTCATGGATACGTTGTTGCGCGCCAGTTGCGCTTTTACGGCTTGTGCTCGCTTGACAGAGAGTTGATCATTGAAAGAGGCATTGCCTGTACTATCGGCGTGCCCGTCAATCACGATGTCGATGTCGGGCTGTTTCGATAAGTAACGCCCCACCATATCGACCCAATATAAAGAATCCGGTGATAAGTTCGATGAGCCAGTGCGGAACTTGATCGTATCTTTAAGTTTGACCATCACATGATTCCCCGGAAGAATTTCGTAATCGACACCATTGCTGACTAAAAAGCTCTGTAAGTCCCCATAGCTTTGAGTGCGCTGTTGCCCCATCGGGCCTTGTACACCAGCGTTTGATGATAACATCGGCGGATTACCCCAATCTGGATAACGCAATTCAGAGTCGCTTTGCGGAGCGGTATCCAACATATCTCCGCCTAGTCGAGCAAACTCCTTGGGAATAGAGGCACTGCATCCAGACAGGAGTAACAGTAGAGGCAAAATGTATTTTGTCATGGTCGTCATCACTCGTTACTTCTCAACACTCTCTTTATATCGACCATTTTGCACGAACTTTAGCGCTTCTCTCGTGACCAAACGCATATTTCTTACCACCCTACAGACTTTAAGGGTGGTCGCGACTCCACCTACTTAGCTTGTGAATCAAGGCTTATCGATAGTAGAATCGAAACTCATTCCACGCTCAGCGCGAATTCAACGATAAACCAATGAGTTAAATCGAGTTGGTGTCACGTTGAACGATAAGCCTGCGCATACAGAGATAGTCATAATGAACAAACTCCTTACTCTGACACTCGTCATACTGACATTTGGCTTAGCCGGATGCAGTGAGTCAACCGAACCCACCGAAGGCAAACACTACGAACCACTCCCCGTTAACCTCTCCACCTTCCGAGTGGAGCCCGTTATTGAAGTGTTCTCTCTACATTGTAGTCACTGTCGTAAAATGGAAGAGGCGCTACCTGAACTTGAACAATTGGTCGGCCAGTCGTTTGGCAAGGTGCACGTCACGTTCAATGAAAGCGCACAAGTGGGTGCGATGATTTACTACTCCGCGCAAATGCAACTTGGTCATACACCGGATCACGCAATGATGACGGAACTGTTTGCCGCTGCGCAAATGGGGGATGGCGCATCGTTAGATGACAAGAAACAAGCGATTGATGCGGCGTTTGAAACTCGCAACTTAACCAGCCCTTACAATCTCGATAATGATCAGCAAAGTCAGCTGTTTAAAAAGATCGAACGCGCGCATGAGATGACCACTCAAGGGCAGATCAATGCGGTGCCAATGTTCATCGTCAAAGGCAAGTATCGCATCCTTACCTCTGCCCACAGCGATATTGCCGACATTGCCAATACGATCCAATTCTTACTTGCTCAACCTTAACTCTGTCAGGACGTTACTATGTCTAAAATTATCATTCCTATCGTTATCGTGGTTCTCGCGGTGTTTTTTGTCTATCGTACTTGGACGAATAGCAAAGCGGCCGAAGCTAATCTTGCTGCTGGCGAGGCATTTTTGGCTGAGAATGGCCAAAAAGAAGGCGTTATCACCACCGACAGTGGTCTTCAATACCAAGTACTCACCAAAGGTGACGGGACGGTATTCCCTACCGTGGCAAGCACAGTAAAAGTGCACTACCACGGTAGTTTGATTGACGGCACGGTCTTCGACAGCTCTGTCGACCGTGGAGAGCCTATCAGCTTTAAACTTGGTCAAGTGATCAAAGGGTGGCAAGAAGGACTGACTTACATGAACGTCGGTGACAAAGTAAGACTGTTTATTCCAAGCGCATTGGCGTACGGAAAAAGCGGCACTGGCCCTATCCCACCCGCAGCGACACTCATTTTTGACGTTGAATTGCTGGCCATTGACTAAGGCAAGGTCATCTAACCGAGTCTCTTGTGATAATCCATAAAAAAAGCCGCTAAGCGGCTTTTTTTCAGCTGACAAACATAGCGTTTTACTTGTGTTTGTCTTGAATAAACGTACGGCTGACATCGACAACGGCAATGTCTTTAAAGAAGCTACGACCAAGAAGTATTGGGTAGGTCAAGTGCGTTCTGTCGGCTAATGTGAACTCTGTTTTTTCCTTCACATCACCGATTTGAATCCAGCCCTCAACCACTGCGCGCTTTTCAGACTCTTCAGAAGTTGATTGGCGAATTTTCACCCAGCGCTGAACAGGCAAAGCAATTTCTCTGCTTTTTACACCCTCGTGTTCAATTTTGAACTTGACCCAATCCTTTCCGTCACGCTCAAACGGCAACACCTCTACCGCACTGATTGATGACGTTGTCGCCCCAGTATCGATACGCGCTTTAAAGCTCGCTTCTAGTCCGGGCACATACACCCACTCTTGTTCACCAAGCATCAACTTACCATCCGCCGTTTTCTTCGGCGATTCTGTCGGCTTAGGTGCCACTGGTTTTTCCGGTTTAGGCTCAGGTTTGACCTCAGGCTCTTGTGGTGCAGTCGGCTCTGGCTCCGAGGTGTCTGGTGACGTCACCTCTGGCGTTGTCACTTCCGGCTCCTGCGTTTGTGGCGTTTGCTCAGGCTCAACCACTGATTCACCCGTCGTTGAACACGCCACCAATCCACCACTCAATAGTAACGGCAGGACGATTTTCCATGTTTTATTCATTGGACCACCTAATCTTGTCAACATGGCCGCTCATCTTGAGCGGCACTCGCGAGTTTTCAATACGCAGATGTCTTTACGCGACACGAACGATAGCGTTGGCAACGTATGGGATGTCTTTTTCCGTCAAACCGGCAATGTTAATTCGACCATCGCCTACGCCATAAATGCCATATTCTTCACGAAGTTGCGTCATTTGCTCTTGGCTAAAGCCTAGCACAGTGAACATGCCTTTGTGGCTCTGAATAAAGTCGAATTGTGACGTTCCGTGGCTATTTTTCAGTTCATCACACAATGCTTTGCGTAGGCTAACCAAACGTTGTTGCATCTGTGACAGCTCTTGTTTCCAGACTTGGGTCAGCGCGTCACTGCCCAAAATGGTTTTCACTAGCGCCGCGCCATGATCAGGCGGCATGGTGTAAGTGGAACGCGCGAGGGTCATCAACTTGCCTTTGGCGTTGTCCGCTTCCTGCTTAGTGTTTGCAACCACAATCGCCGCTCCCGTGCGCTCACGGTATAGGCCAAAGTTTTTCGAGCATGACGTGGTGATCAACATCTCTTCCACGTTGTCTGCCATGTAGCGAAGACCTTTCGCGTCTTCCTCTAACCCATCGCCAAAACCTTGATAAGCGATATCGACAAACGGGGTAAAACCATTTTTCTGCGACAGCTGGGTGATGGCCTGCCATGCGTCAAAATCGATGTCAGCACCCGTTGGGTTATGGCAACAGCCGTGCAATAACACGACGTCATCTTTTCCAGCGGTGCGCAGATCCGCCATCATCGCATCAACGTCGACTTGCTTAGTGTCACGGCTAAAATAGCGGTAGTGACGTACTTTCAGCCCCGCCGCTTCCATCACAGGTTTGTGGTTCACATAACTTGGATTAGAAATCCATATTGTTGTATTTGGCTGCGCCACCTTCATCAAGTCACCCAGCATACGCAGAGCACCGCTCGCACCTGGGGTTTGAATAGCAGACACGCGATCCATTGCCGATGTGCCCGTCAACAGCAGATCAATCATCGACTGGTTAAACTGCTCACAGCCCGCAAGGCCAACGTAAGATTTGGTGGTTTGCGTCGCGACGACAATATCTTGGGCTTGTTTAATGGCTTGCATTACAGGGGTTTCACCTGCGCTGTTTTTATAAACGCCAATGCCAAGGTCTACTTTTTCATCACGAGGATCGTTGCGGTACGCAACAGAGAGAGAAAGAATCGGATCCAGCATAGGTGCTGGTAATTGAGAAAACATGAAAGTCACAACCCTTTGAAATTCAAGATGGCTGACAACTTATCATTTAATCCTACTTTCTAGAAACTATTTTGTGAGCGATAGTTCAATTTCATCGATTGCTTTTGTAAATTTTCACATACAGTTAACAATGAGCCCTACCCCAAGGTATTACTGCAATTTGAACGTGTGGATGATTTGATTCGCGCTACCCCGCCATTCAAGATTAAGATCGCGCTGCTCTTGAATGTATTTGCCATCGATTAAGGTATCAATGTACTGCGTCACTTCACGCTGCGCATCATCAAGCTCTGCTAGGGAATACCCCGTCCAGACCCAGATGTCTTTTCCCGGGCACTCGGCGCGTACGCGTTTGACCAACTTAAGGATTTGCGGCACGTTAGCAGGGTGGAGCGGATCCCCACCGGACAGCGATAACCCTCGGCGCTTGATACGTGGATCGTTAAGATCAGCGATGATTCTATCTTCCGCTTCTTGAGTGAACAACACTCCTGAGTCCAAACGCTGAGTAGACTGATTGTAGCAGCCTCGACACTGATGCACGCAACCTGAGACAAACAAGGTGCATCGCGTGCCAGGGCCATTGACCACATCGACGGGGTAATATTGGTGATAATTCATCGCTCTTTCCAAAACAAAAGCCGCTAACTAAACACGAAACAAAACAGAGGACAAAAGAAGCCAGTCAAACTGGCTTCTTATCAGCTTGTCTAGGTGGCCACTTACAGATGCTTAACGCGTCGTTTTACTTCTTCTTGCTTGCCGAAGTTGAAAGGTCTGGCGTCTGGGCTACCAAGATAACCACACACGCGGCGCGTCACTGATACTTTGGTCGAGTCGTGGTTGCCACAGCTTGGGCAGGTAAAGCCTTTGCTGGTACAGTCGAACTCCCCGTTGTAGCCACACTCATAACACTCGTCAATCGGCGTGTTGGTGCCGTAGTAAGGCACGCGGCTGTAGCTGTAATCCCAGACGTTTTCGAGCGCTTCGACGTTGCGCTGCATATTCGGGAACTCACCGTAGCAGATGAATCCACCGCTTGAGATCTCAGGGTATGGCATTTCAAAATCAATTTTATCGTACGGGTTAACCTTTTTCTCCACATCAAGGTGGAAGCTGTTGGTGTAGTAGCCTTTGTCCGTCACCCCTTCAATCACACCGTACTCTTTGGTATCGATTCGGCAGAAACGGCTGCACAAGTTTTCACTTGGTGTGCCGTATAAGCTGTAACCGTAGCCAGACTCTTGTGTCCACTGATTCACTGCTTGTTTAAGATGCTTAATGATGTTAAGCGCTTTTTCACGCAGTTCACTGTTATCGTACACATGGGTTTGATGGCCAAAGAGCGCATTCACTGTCTCGTGGATACCAATGTAACCAAGTGAAATCGAGGCACGACCGTTTTTGAAGATGTTCGCAATTGGCTCATCGGCACCTAGTCGGATGCCACATGCCCCTTCCATATAGAGGATAGGTGCGACGCGCGCTTTGACATTCTCTAAACGTGAGATGCGTGTTTCCAACGCACGGCGTGCCAGTTTCAGCTTGGCATCCAGCAGTTGGTAGAATTTGCTCTCATCGCCGCCCGCTTGAATAGCGATGCGTGGCAAGTTGAGGCTCACAACCCCCAAGTTATTGCGCCCTTCATGAATCAGCTCGCCATTTTCTTCATAGGTGCCCAAGAAGCTACGGCAACCCATCGGCGTTTTAAATGACCCAGTCACTTCGACGACTTTTTCGTAATTCAAGATGTCGGGATACATACGCTTCGATGCACATTCCAACGCCAATTGCTTGATGTCGTAGTTCGGATCGCCCGCTTTGTGGTTTAAGCCATCTTTAATACCAAATACCAATTTTGGGAACACTGCTGTTTTGCGGTTTTTACCCAATCCGGCAATACGATTTTTCAAGATGGATTGTTGGATAAGGCGTGAGCCCCAACTGGTGCCTAAACCAAAACCAAAGGTGACAAACGGTGTTTGCCCATTGGCGGTGTGCAGGGTGTTCACTTCATATTCCAACGATTGGAAAGCGTCATAACACTCTTTTTCAGTGCGCGCACGCGCAAACGCCTCAGGATCATGAATATCCCACTCTTTGGCGATCTCTAGGTGCTTGTCATAACTCGTCATCACGTACGGTTCGAGCACCTCATCAATACGGTTGATGGTGGTGCCGCCGTAGATATGGCTAGCAACCTGCGCGATGATTTGCGCCGTAACTGCGGTCGCCGTCGAGATCGATTTCGGTGTATCAATCTCTGCGTTACCCATTTTAAAACCGTGGGTCAGCATGCCTTGCAGGTCAATTAGCATGCAGTTGAACATTGGGAAGAACGGCGCGTAATCTAAATCGTGGTAGTGAATGTCGCCCGATTCATGAGCTTGAACAACATCACGGGGTAAAATGTGGGTTTTCGCGTAGTGCTTCGCAACAATGCCTGCCAAAAGATCGCGCTGAGTTGGGATCACCTTGCCATCTTTGTTGGCGTTTTCGTTGATGAGATCAACATTGCTCTCTTCAATCAGACCTTCAATTTCACGCGTCAGTGCACTTTGTTTTTCACGCGCGATGTCACGGTCATGGCGGTACTCAATGTAAGCACGCGCGAGTGACTTATACGGCCCCTGCATCAACTCGTTTTCAACTAGGGTTTGGATTTCATGGATGTGGACTTCATCGTGATCGCATAATTGCAGCTCGATCGCTAACGCGACATTGAGTGCGTAGATGGCAATTTCTTTATCAACGGTATCGGCGGCGGCTTCCACTGCGGCTTGTATACGATCTCGGCTAAATGGCGCTCTTGAGCCATCCCGTTTGATTACGATTGGTTTCACCTTTTCTCCTTACCCAGCATACTCACAGAGTTATCCACAAACACACTATATAGGGTTAATTTCTATTCGATCAATACTATATATTGTGGCGTATTTAACGAGATAGGCACCATGAAAGTATTGATTTTGATCAATAAAAAACGCCCCTAGCGTAAGATCAAAGCGTTCTAGTGGCACCGATCAAAATTAGGAAGGAAACGATGAAAACATTCAGATTTGAGATAAATTCGCTTGCAATTTTCAGAGCACTTATAGGATAAAGGATGAGTCAAATTCATGGATAGGGTGACGCTAACAATGCGCGATTGGACCGCCTCTTTTCTCTCACTCAGAGCTTACGTGCTACTTGTCGCCTTGGTTGGTTCCATCGGCTCAAGTCATGCTCTGACGTTAGCCAGTTGGAATATTGAGTGGCTTAGCTCTGACCCTAGCGATCGCTTTGAAGCGTCACTGCGTTCTGCGCAAGATTTCGACGCTTTAGGTCGTTATTTTGCCCAAATCGATCCCGACGTGCTCGCCTTTCAAGAGGTCAATGATGAACAAGCGCTGCGCAGCGTTGTGGGTTCGGGCTATCAAATCTGGTTGTCGGATCGCTCGTTAGAGCGCCATCAAGACGCCCAGTTTGGTGCGATTAACCAATATACAGGGTTTGCGGTGAGAGCGGGTATAGAGGTCGTTCAACGTGACGACATCATACTGGTGGACCAAGCTCGCAGCCGACTGCGCTTTGCCGCTTATCTGGTGCTTAACCCGCAAGGCCATCAACCCCTGCACCTTCTTTCGGTGCATTTAAAAGCCGGTTGCAGCGGCGCGTATCGTGATAATCGAGATTGTCGCCTTCTTTACACTCAAGGTGAGAGCTTAAACGCGTGGATCAGTGAACGTGAAGCAAACCAAGAGGCTTACCTCATCATGGGCGACTTTAACCATAATCTAGCGTTTAAAGGCGACTGGCTTTGGCGCACCTTGACAGAGGGCACCAAAGCGCAATTGGCGAGCGATCGTACCGCAGCGCAATGCGTCGTGCGCTCTAACAAACAAGCGAATAAAACCCATAAGTTTCGCAGCCTAATTGACCATGTCATCGCCAGCCCATCGCTTACTCTGGCCATGCCTTATCAAGTCACCTATAAAACGAGTGACCTCTTCCAATATCGTCTTAGCGATCATTGTCCGATGGTCACTCGCATTATCGACTAATTTTGGTTATCCCCTTGGCTTTAAATAGTCGTTAGCGAGCAAAGCGATGTTTCATCGCAACGTAGTACAGCACGGGGATCACCAACAACGTTAAGATGGTAGAAACGAAGATCCCGAAAATCAAACTAATGGCGAGACCATTAAAAATCGGGTCATCGAGAATGAACACCGCGCCAATCATCGCAGCCAGTGCGGTTAACATGATGGGTTTAGCGCGAACCGCCGCCGATTGAATCACCGCTTCTGCAAACTCAACGCCCTCTTCGACCTGTTGATTAATAAAGTCCACCAAGAGTATCGAATTACGTACGATGATGCCTGCTAGCGCAATCATGCCAATCATAGAGGTCGCGGTAAATTGCGCGCCGAGCAATGCATGACCTGGCATCACACCGATGATGGTCAGTGGAATCGGCGCCATAATGATCAGCGGTACCAAATAGGATTTAAACTGCGCCACTACCAATAAGTAGATCAGAATCATACCAACACCATAAGCAATGCCCATATCGCGGAAGGTTTCGTAGGTAATGGTCCACTCGCCATCCCAACGCACTGACACGCCATTAAGTCCATCAGGTTGCGCGACGTAGTATTGCTCTAGGGTCATCGCCTCATCCAACTTACCGACTAAGTCGAACATGCCGTACAGCGGGCTATCCAACTCGCCAGCCATATCGGCGACCACCATCACCATAGGCACCATGTTTTTTCGTACTATATAGGCTTCCATTGGCAACACGTTGACGCTCACGAGATCCGAGAGCGGAAACGCTTGACCATTTTGGCTGCCGACCTTCATGTTCAGCACTTGCTCTAAGCGCACTTTAGCCTCTTCACTGGCTTGAATCATAATGGGCACTGGGTATTTACTGTGCTCGCTGTGCAGATAAGTCACAGGCTTGCCACCCACCGCCGTTGCCAGCGCATCGACTATCGACGCATACGGCACTTGATAATGCGCGGCCTTACTTCGATCAATCGCCACCTGCCATTTTTGGTGATGTTCGGGCAGATACATGTCAACATCAACGATGTCCTCTGTCTCACGGAAAATTGCTCGTATCTGCTGTGCGGCTTGATGACGAATGGCATCGGTTGGCGCGTAGACTTCTGCCAATATCGGTGACCAAACCGGTGGCCCCGGCGGCACTTCAACCACTTTAACTTTGCCCCCAAAGCGCGATGCAATCTCATTGAGCACTGGGCGCACCTCACCAGCAATGGTGTGGCTATCTCGGTCACGATCTTTCCTATCCACCAAATTCACTTGAATATCGCCTTGATTCGGTTGATTGCGCATAAAGTAGTGACGAACCAAGCCATTAAAGTTGATAGGCGCCGCCGTACCCGCATAGATTTGATAGCCAGTGACTTCAGGCACCTCCTCGAGCGCTTGTCCAAGTTCAAACAGTACGCGCTGCGTCCGCTCTAGCGGCTCACCCTCTGGCATATCCAGCACGACTTGAAACTCGGATTTGTTGTCAAAAGGCAGCATCTTCAACACCACCGATTGCACCACTGGCAGCAGTACCGAACCAGCAATCAGCGCCAATATCGCCAACAATAACAACCAACGATTGCGACGCTGTGCTCTGGCGGTGACAAAAGGGGCCATAATGCGATGAAACAGTGATGAGCTCGCACCGGTAGCGTCTTCGTGATGGGCGTGTTTGAGTAGATGATGCGCTAGCCAAGGTGAGAGCACAAAGGCGACCGCCAGTGAAATCAACATCCCCATAGACGCATTGATTGGAATTGGGCTCATGTATGGCCCCATCAATCCGCTCACAAACGCCATCGGCAGCAATGCCGCGATCACGGTTAAGGTTGCTAAGATGGTCGGTCCACCGACTTCATCGACGGCGACGGGGATCAATTCATCAAGTGATTTTTTGCCCATCGACATATGGCGGTGAATGTTTTCCACCACCACAATCGCGTCATCGACCAAAATACCGATTGAGAATATCAGGGCGAACAGTGACACGCGATTGAGGGTAAATCCCCAAGCCCAAGACGCAAACAACGTGATCATCAAGGTCACCACAATGGCGATTCCGACGACGATAGCTTCACGCCAACCCATGGTCAGCAAGACCAGAATCACCACCGCCGCCGTGGCGAACGCCAGTTTGCCAATCAACGTATTGCTTTTGTCCGCCGCGGTTTTACCGTAGTCACGTGTTATTTCAACCTTAATGCCTTCGGGAATCAGTTGATTCTTAAGTGCGTCTAAACGCGCTTCAACGGCTTTCGCGACGTTGACTGCATTCTCACCGCTTTTTTTTGCCACCGCGAGCGTGACTGCGGGATGCAAGCCCTCTTTTGAGCTCGTCCACACCTGCTGCGTCGGCGTGTTAGTGCCTAAGCTAACCGTAGCAATATCTTCTAAATAGACGGGGGTTTGGTTATACAACCCGACCACTAGCTGTTTCACCTCTTCAACGCGTGAAAGAAATTGGCCGACTTGAACTGGAAACTGTTGATTTTCATGGGTCAAGCTCAGCATGGGTGAGCTTTGATTCGCGGCGGGCAAATGCTGATTGAGCTGATCCAAGGTGATATTAAAACTGTTCATCTTTACAGGATCTAAACGCACGTCAACAATGGTCTCGTGACTGCCGACTGTATAGATGTCTCGTGTCCCTTCAATGCGTTTAAGCTCAGTTTCTAATCCGTGTGCTACCTGAGTTAACTGCTGCTGATCGAGCTTCGCCGATGGGCTGGATAAGGTGATACTGACGATCGGCACATCCTCAATCCCTTTGGGTTTAATGACGGGCTCACCGACACCCACGCCCTGCGGCATCCAGTCTTTATTGGAATAGAGTTTATTATAAATGCGCACGACAGCGTCGTTACGGCTAACGCCAACATCAAAGATCGCGACGATCATCGCGCCATCGGGCTGCGAGAAGGAGTAGATTTTATCAATACCCTGAATTTCAGAAATGATCTGTTCTGCGGGTGTGGTGACTAGGCTCTCCACTTCTGCGGGCGTTGCGCCGGGGAAGGGAATATACACATCCGCGAAGGTGACATCGATTTGCGGCTCTTCTTCTTTGGGAGTGATGATAACCGCAAACAGGCCCATCAATAAGCCCACCAACGCCAACAATGGCGTCATGGCTGAGTTTTGAAATGCTGCGGCAATACGGCCTGAGATCCCTAGCTTATGTTCCATGCGACTTTCCCCCTGCCCTTATTGCTGCTGGCTTAATGTGGGCAGGGTCGCGTAGATCGCGTCTCCCTCTTCCAACCCAGACAGCACCTCAACGTACTCGCCCACTTGTTGACCTAAACGCACTGGGTTAAGCACCGGTCCGTTCTCACTTTGACGGTAAACCGCACTTAACTCGCCTCGGCGTACTACCGCCTCATTGGGAATCATTTGTATGACGCGTTCACCGAAGCGAAACTCAGTTTTCACCCACATTCCCGGCACCAAGGCGCTCGCATTAGCAGGCAAATCTTTGCTGTCGGGTAAATCCAAACGAATTTTGAAGGTGTGAGACGTGGTGTCGGCATAGCTGAACAAGTTATAGGAGGTGGGCGCGACGCGCTCGCCATTGGGTGCCATCACATCAAATTGAGAGACATCCTTAACAAGTGGTTGATAGAGCTGAGGAATTTGCGTTTCAACGCGCAGGCGATCTAAAGAGAAGCCACTAAGTAGTGGCGACCCTGGCGCAACGGTTTCACCCAGTTCGACATGACGCGCTGTGACCACGCCGTCATAAGGCGCTTGAATACTGGTGTAGCCAAGGGACTCTTTTGCCTGAGCGACACTTGCTTGCGCCGCTTTCACTGACGCTGCAGTGCTGCGCGCACGCGCTTCTGCGCTGTCCATTTGATCTTGAGAAATCGCCCCTTTCGGGAAGAGTTGACGATACCGGGCAACCTGAGCTTGCGCCTCACGATTAAGCGCAATCGCACTAGCCAGTTGTGCATTGGCGGCATCGAGCGAGGCCGATTGTTGCACCGCGCTGATTTCAAGCAACACTTGCCCTTGTTTAACGACATCATTGACATCAACGTGCAGGCTCACAACTCGCCCAGACGTCTGAGCGGCGACGGTTCCTTGATTGACGGGTTGAATCACGCCATCTAAATGGACACTCTGCGCCATCGGAGCGCGTGTGACCGTGTACAAGGTGTCATTCTGGTTAGCCATGCTCACATAAGAAAAGCCCATCAGGCTCACGGCCAGTGTAGACGTGACTACAGAGAGTTGAAATGTCCTTTTCATGATCGCCGCTCCTTTTTTTGAGGGGTTATGTATCAGTGTAAAACTTAAGCCAGTTGAGACTGTGACTTGCGGCTGTTTTTAAAACAAATCATTAGGTTAGTGGCCCCTAGACCAACCATCATGCTGGCAAAAAAGATCCACACGCCCACGTTACCTAAACCAAGACTGGCCATTGCAGGTCCTGGGCAAACGCCGGCTAGCCCCCAACCCACGCCAAACAGCGCAGCGCCGCTTAACAATCGACCATCAATCTGCTTACTTTTTGCTAGGCAAAAGGTCTGTGCTGCGAGCGGCTTTTTCTTGGGTTTAATCAACAAAAAATAGCTCGGCATAAACACCAACAAGGCGCCGCCCATCACAAACATCAAACTTGGATCCCACTGACCCGCGATGTCCAAAAAGCCCAGAACTTTGTTTGGGTCTGCCATACCCGACACCACCATGCCCATGCCAAATAACACGCCTGCCAACAGTGACGTTAGACGAAAAACAACTTTATTCATGAGAAGATCCTAGGGTTATACAAGGTGGAATCGAACAAATACCGTCAGCGCTGCCACGCCCATAAAGACGCCAGTCGCGACCATTGAACGCTTAGACAAACGGCCAAGGCCACAAATACCGTGCCCACTGGTGCAACCGTTGCCAAGGCGTGTACCCACTCCAACAAGCAAACCGGCGAGCGCCAATCCTGTCGCACTGGTTGAATAGACCGTCACCACATCGTCAACAAACAGCAAGGCTGCAAGAATACCGCCCGAGACCATGCCCACCGCGAAAAGCAATCGCCAAGAAAAATCGTTCGATTTCGGCGTAAGTAGCCCCGTCATGATGCCGCTAATGCCCGCGATTTTTCCGTTAATCAGCAACAAAATCGTGGCTGAAACCCCAAGTAACATGCCTCCTGCTAACGATTCCCAAGGAACTGTGAACGCCATATTTACCTCTAAATGTTGTATATATTAATGTTGGGTTTACCCTGTGTTATCGAGCGCAAAAAATCGTCTCTAAACTCTGAATAAGTTGAATCACTCGCGCATCTGCCAAGGAGTAGAACACCTGTTGGGACTCTTTACGCGCCTGTATTAACCCGTGCTTACGCAGCACAGTAAGATGTTGAGAGAAGGCGGATTGACTCAGTGCCGACCCTTCTTGCAACGCCCCAACGCCGACTTCGCCTTGCGTCAATTGACATAAGACCATCAAACGCTCTGGGTGAGCCATGACCTTGAGTAGCTCAGAAGCCTCAACCGCATTTTGTTGCATTTGGCTTAGATTCAATGTTTGTTCACTCATGACACACCTATTATTTTGCAATGGAATGCTCTCTAACGAATGGCTTGATAATAAACTCTAACCTAATTTAGTCAATACTAATTTAGTATTTTTGCAATTAGGCAAATAAACATTAGACTTTTCTAATTTAGAGTTCTATAGTACGAGGGTTTCATCACGAAAATGATTCGAAGGGAGAACGATCATGACGTTAGAAAATGCTATTCGTGTACTGGCAGGCAGTATGGTTCTGCTCTCGGTGGTCCTGACCTTCACCGTCAGCAGCCACTTTGTTTGGCTAACCGTGTTTGTTGGCGTTAACTTGATTCAAAGCGCGTTTACAGGTTTGTGCCCTGCCGCTTTCTTTTTGAAAAAACTTGGTTTTCACTAATCGGAGTCACCCATGACTAAAATTGTTATCGTAGGCGGTGTTGCAGGTGGTGCATCTGCGGCTGCTCGTGCTCGTCGCCTTAGCGAGGATGCTCAAATCATCATGTTGGAACGTGGTGAGTTTGTTTCGTTAGAAAAGTAAACAATAAACCACTCTTTTTGGGGAGTGTCTATTGCTTACCTTTTTATAGGATTTGGAGTAACCAAGAATGACAAAAATAGTAATCGTTGGTGGTGTTGCTGGCGGTGCATCAGCTGCGGCACGTGCTCGTCGCTTAAGCGAAGATGCTGAAATCATTATGTTTGAACGAGGCGAGTTCGTATCGTTTGCGAATTGTGGATTACCATATCATATAGGCGGAGATATCACGGAAAGGGCTAACCTTCTTCTTCAAACTCCTCAAAGTTTCCTTGCACGGTTTAATGTTAATGTAAGAACCATGAGTGAAGTGGTTAGCATCGACAAAGAAAAAAAGTTTGTTACTATCAAAAATGTACTAGACGGTTCTGAGTACACTGAAAGCTATGACTTTCTACTGCTCAGCCCAGGTGCAGGCCCAATTGTTCCACCTATCCCAGGAATTGATAATCCCCTAACCCATTCTCTGCGGAATATCCCAGATATGGATAAAATTATTAACACAATAAAGATGAACCGTCCTGAACATGCGACAGTTGTAGGTGGTGGTTTTATCGGATTAGAAATGATGGAAGCATTCCATCAGCTAGGTATTAAGACGACATTAGTTGAGCTTGCTGATCAAGTAATGACACCAGTCGATCGTGAAATGGCTGGCTTTGCTCATGCTGAGATCAAAGCTCATGATGTCGACCTTCGCTTAGGCGTTGCTCTAGAAGCTGTAGAGTATGTACAAGAGCCTCATGTCCCTAACTTAGAAAGTGGTGAAACTGATGAGCATGCTCATATTCAGGGGCACCTCAATCTAACTTTAAGCAACGGAGACATGATCAAGACAGAAGTACTTGTGATGGCTATCGGTGTACGTCCTGAAATCAAACTAGCCCAGGATGCTGGTTTGAGAATTGGTGAATTAGGCGGCATCTGGACAACGCCTAGCATGCAAACAAGCGATCCTTCCATTTATGCGGTAGGTGATGCGATAGAAGAAGCTGACTTCGTTACTGGCAACCCTACCCTTGTTCCCCTTGCTGGCCCAGCTAACCGTCAGGGACGCATGGCGGCAGATAACATGCTTGGTCGCAATGAAACTTATCAGGGAACTCAAGGTACTGCTATTTGTAAGATTTTCGATCTAGCGATTGCTTCTACTGGTAAAAATGAAAAAACACTGAAACACGAAGGTATTCCATATAAGAAGGTTTATGTTCACACTGCAAGCCATGCAAGCTACTACCCTGGCGCAGAAATTGTTTCATTTAAGATGCTTTACTGCCCAGATACTTTAAAAATACTCGGTGCTCAAGCTGCGGGTAAAGATGGTGTTGATAAGCGTATTGATATCATGGCGGTGGCACAACGTGCTTGCATGACTATCGATCAACTTCAACATCTTGAACTGACTTATGCTCCACCGTTTGGTAGTGCGAAAGACGTAATTAACCAAGCTGCATTTGTAGCCAACAATATTGAGAAAGGTGATATTAAGGCTATTCAGTTTGAAGAGCTTGAAACACTGACTGAAGATCAAATCGTTCTTGATGTGCGCACACCAGCAGAGATTGAAAACTTCGGTACATTACGCGGCTCAATAAATATTCCTGTGGACGAACTTCGTAACCGTATGAACGAGCTTCCAAAGGATAAAGAAATCGTTGTTCTTTGCGCTGTTGGGTTACGTGGTAACGTCGCTTGTCGCCAACTAACAAATAATGGTTACAACGCTCGCAATGTAGTTGGTGGCTATAGAACTTACATGTTCTCAAAGGCTTAAGTTGTGCTAATTCTTAGGGGAGCCTATCGGCTTCCCTAATTATTTCTAGCTACTCTATACTAAAGTCCATCTGTTAGTTAGATCTTTAATAGTCTGCCGCCCATACATTATTTCTGTCACTTGGCCCTCTTTGAAAACAACATACGCAGGAATACTTCTTAGTCCTAATCGTTCAGATATGGATTTCGAAGCCTCAACATCAGATTTCAGAACAACCGCCTTACCCTTCAGCTCAAAGGCCGCATTGATCAGAGTACCTTCCATTACCCGACAAACAGAGCACCAATCCTCTGAGATTGCTAACAATACATCGTCATGCTTTTTAACAAGCTCTTTTAAATGGTTCTCAGTTTCAATTCGAATGACGTCACTCATGAAATCTAGATTCATTTTTTGTCCTGTTAACCTTCATTGAAATAATTTGGTCTAAGCTTACGTCAGCATTATCCAATACTCGTTACCACGTAACGTAAGCAAGTTCATGTCGAAATATTCCGAGCCTGGCTCGGGATCGACTCTAATGCATTGTTTTTATAAAAAATCACCTGCAAAATCTATTGCCGCAATGTCAGAATCATTTAGCCGCAGTTGATCTACCAACTCATACACCAATGCCTTTGTTTCCTCTTTAGGCTCCCTGTTGTTCTTACATTTAATTTGGTTAACTTCCAACCGTAATTTGCCTTCTGATTTCACTTTCAAATCGACAGTTACTCTTTCGGGTACTTCCATTTTGAACGCAAGGTAGGTTCCAGCAGCAAACATCGAATGAAAACTGACGATACATTGTTGCTGTTCCACCGACTCCTGAAGTAGCTCATCATAGTTGTATATTTGTACAAGCCTATCATCGCCACCTTCAAAAATAACAGGAAAAGGAATATCCGCATCATCAGGCCTAGTAGTACGGCTCAAAATGCGCTGTTCAGTTCATCGGCCATGTAATGCCACCAAATCATCATATTAGCTCAATTCCCGAATAATGGCTTCAGGGTTGCCAATTCCCTTACACCACACCAACCTAATAGAATCCTTAACATAACCGATTTGATTTCAAATCTTTCGCCCTTCGTCTTCAACAAGCCCCCTACCCAGATTTTACCTAGCAACATTGGTAAAATCTGGTCGGACAATTAAAACCAAGTCATTAACTACAGGATATTATCTGAATTGAAGATAATCTTTCGTTTCTGAGTTCAGATACAGCTCGATGTAAACCAACTCTTGTCCCGTTTTATAGTTGAGTTGAAACTTATCCAGAAACCTTAGAGCAGCTCTACTCCCATCAAAACCTAACAAGATTTTGGGCGCACAAGCGGTCGGTAAAGATGGCGTCGATAAACGCATTGACGTGATGGCGGTAGCTCAGCGCGCAGGTATGACTGTCGATCAGTTGCAGCACCTTGAATTAACTTACGCCCCACCGTACGGCTCGGCAAAAGACGTCATCAACCAAGCCGCGTTTGTTGCCAACAACCTAATCAAAGGCGACAGCAAAGCGATTCACTTTGATGAAATCGACAACCTCACAGAGGACCAAGTCTTGCTTGACGTGCGTAACCCAGGTGAGTTGGAATCAGTCGGTTACATCGATGGTGCGATTAACATCCCTGTCGACCAGTTGCGTCACCGCATGAACGAGCTACCTAAAGACAAAGAGATCGTTATCTACTGTCAAGTAGGGTTACGCGGTAACGTGGCCTACCGTCAATTGGTCAACAACGGCTTTAAGGCGCGCAACCTACTCGGTGGTTACCGCACCTACAAGTTCGCTACGGCCTAAGTTTTTATTCCACCACGTCAACACTGTCTTGGGGAGCGAATGGCTCCCCTTTTTTGTTTCGTTACCTACACAAGCCACCATATCGTGTCGCCACCGTCTGAGCAAAAACAGGCACACCGTACCTAGTAAGATAGCACTGATCATCCATTGCTCTCGGTTCATTCCTAGTTCCAGCATTATTTGTCCTTGTGATTGATGGTGCGAGTAGGCATCGGCATTACAAAAAACGTCCCTCTTGCACTGTCACTTCTTTCTTGACGAAATCAATAAAAGAACTGATGCGTCGTGACGTAGCAGAGTTACGGTAATAGACAGCGTGAATAGGCTGACGAATGTCTTGTGAAGCATCTGTAAGCAATTCAGTGAGGGCACCACTCTGCCTATCTTGATAAGTCATGAAGTCTGACAAGCACGCGATCCCAGCACCGTGCAGTGCTAAGGCACGAATCGTTTCCCCGTTGTCCGAACGTAGATTACTCGTGATCTTGATGAGCTTGTTACTGTCATCAAGCAATGGCCAATCTTTTAGCGACTCCGGGCGGCTAAAGCCCAGCAATTTGTGCGACAGCAGATCTTGAACACAGTTAGGTTTGCCTTGTGCTTCAATATACGCAGGACTGGCGAGAATGCGTATACGGCTATGGCCAATAAACGTGGCTCTGAGCGTTGAATCTCTTAGTTCTCCGATGCGAAACGCAATGTCGGTCTTTTTGCCGACCAGATCGATGTTCTCTTCATTGGAATTTAACTCAATCTCCACATCAGGATACGTTTGCTGATAGCGAGCAATTAATGGCGTCAGCACATGCAAACAAAAAGGGGTCGCGGCATTGATTCTCAACAATCCTGATGGTTGTGTTTTTTGGCTGGTCAGCTGCGCTTCCGCCGCTTCTACCTCATCCAAGATTTGCCGAACTTTGGCGAGGTAGACCGTCCCTTCACTCGTCACATCTAGCTTTCGCGTTGTACGATTAAGCAGCGTCGTGTCGAGTTTCGTTTCTAAGCGCGATACGGTGCGACTGACAGCAGAGACCGTCACCGACAATACTTGTGCAGCATCGCTGATCGAACCCACATCCACTACAGTCACAAACGTCTTCATCTCATCGAGGGTCGCTTTCATTGTTTACCAATTATCAAATTAGATTTTCTTTTTGTTAACTATACTGCAAGAAATAGGCACCGTACATTAGTCAGCACACAAACCCTTCCTTTAAAAATAGGAGTTCATATGGCAGTTCCCACTTTCGGTGTCGGCACATTTCGTCTGACAGGAGACACAGTAAAACAATCGGTCAAACACGCGCTCGACTTGGGCTATCGCGCCATTGATACAGCGCAAATCTATGGCAATGAAGCGGATATTGGAGAGGTGATCGCGGCAAGTCATCTGTCTCGTGAATCTCTATTTATTACCACCAAGATTTGGGTGGATAACATGAGTGAGGCATCACTTATTGCTAGCCTTCGAGAGAGCCTTAAGAAACTCAACACGGATTACGTCGACCTCACTCTGATTCATTGGCCGGGGACAGACAAGAATATCGAGGAGTACATGAAGACGCTGATGGAAGCAAAGACGCTTGGTCTGACAAAACAGATTGGCGTGTCGAACTTCAATATCGACCTGCTTCAGCAAGCGATTGATATCGTCGGTGTCGATCACATTGCCACTAACCAAATTGAACTGAGCCCTTATTTGCAAAACAACAAACTGGTTGAATTCATGCAACACCAAGGGATTCAGGTGACGTCATACATGACGCTCGCCTACGGCAAAGTGCTTCACGATGAGGTCATCAAACAGATCGCGGTTGAGTGCAACGCAACCCCAGCACAAGTTACACTCGCTTGGGCGCTAAACAAAGGCTACGCTGTGATCCCTTCATCGACCAAGCGCGATAACTTAGCCAGCAACCTTGAGGCGCAAAAGCTAACACTGAGTGATGATAATATGGCACGCATCGACGCATTAGAAAGAAATGGGCGTGAAGTCGACCCAGATGGGTTAGCACCCATCTGGGATTAGTCGGGTAATAGCGTCGGAGATCTGTTTTCTCTAAAACGCCGTCCTCACACAAACCATTACACGCATTGGGTTTGCACCATCAAACCCTTTGCTTTTCAACGCTATTGATATATAAACTAATGCATTGTTTTACCACGTTATCCTTGCCTTTCCTTTTTTATGTTACTCACCCTTGTTATTTTGTTGGCTATCGTCCTTACCGCGCTGCTGGCGCACTACTATCACTCCGAATCTGTACGTAGAAAAAGTCGCCAAGACGCAAAGCAGACGCTATTGCTGCGCTCCAAACGCATTAAACAGACATTCAAAGGCCACATAGAACGCTTTTGTGCCCTTGATGCCCTAACTCCAGAAACAGAAATGGCCGTGCTCCGTTTAGCCAACCTGTTTTTCGTTTTTCAACCGGTCAACAGCCACACGGTTGAGCAATACCAAGAGACGTTAAACAACTTGGTCAAGACGATTGATGAGCGAATTGATGCGGCCCAAGAGACATCACTGGACATGCTGAGTGCCGATCTTGAGCGATTTGCCGCTTCACTGCCTAAAGCGAACAGTGCTTATACTGCCAGCTTCTATCGTAACGACTTACCTGCGATGATTTATCACCTCAGCAATCAGACGACCACTTCCGTGAGTGATGAGGCCGCCATGAAACCTTCACCAGAAATGGTCACCGAGTAAGGTAAGCAGTTGAGAGTGCTCACACTCTCGTTTGTGTGCGCATGAGCTGCCTAATTAATACGCTATAGTGCAGACTGCAAAGAGAAAGGAGAACTCATGTCAGCCACTCACACTCAACCCGTCATGAAATGGGGCGTGATTGCGCCGGGTCGCATCGCGCATAACTTTGCCAAAGGGATCAGTGTTGTCGACGATGCCTGTATCACAGCCGTCGCCAGTCGAGATAAACAGCGCGCAACGGCGTTCGCTGAGCAGTATGGAATCGATCGCATATATTTGGATTACGCCGAGTTAATTCGCGACCCCGACATCGATGCCATCTACATCGCCACACCTCATGCGTTTCACTTTGAGCTAGCAAAACAATGCTTGTTGGCCCGAAAACCGGTGTTATGTGAAAAGCCATTGACGATGAATGCCGCGCAATCACAAGCGTTGGCGAGCCTCGCTTTAGAACAGTCCACTTTCATCATGGAGGCGCTGTGGTCGAAATTTCTCCCTGTTTGGCGAAATATGAACACATGGTTGGCGCAAATTGGCGAAGTGAAACAGGTTCACTCGAGCTTTTGTTTTAAGGTGGATGTTGACCCAAATGATCGTTTATTTGATCCCTTGCTTGGGGGTGGCGCGCTGCACGACATTGGCATTTACAATATCGCGCTATCGAACCTCCTATTTGGTCAAGCGCCGTGTGACTGGAAACTGAGCGGCGATGTCGGGCAAACAGGGGTGGAAGAAACGGTTAATGCACTTTTAGATTATGGTGACGGCCGACATGCCACCTTTCATTGTAGCTTCCATGTGGATGAGCCAATGGTGATGCAAATCTCAGGCACTCATGGACGCATTGTCATTGATGCGCCTTTCTTTGGTGCCCAATCTGCCACGCTCTACGCTGACGATAACGCCCCTGAAACCTTTCAGGTCACCCATCACGGCGGTGGGTTTGAATACCAGATTCGTGAAGCCATGGCATGCATTCGCAGTGGCCAAGTATTTAGTGAGATTCACCCTCTCTCATCAACGCTAGAGCACATGCGTATTATTGATCAAATGCGCGCTGAACTGGGCATCCCAACGCCCTAGCATAAGACTGTTCGCCATCAGATTTAGGTCACCTAGATTTAGGTGACTCTTGAACAATTCGCAAAATAGTCACTCAACACCTCAATCACTAACTGATGATCGTCAGCTTGAGGTAACCCCGAGACCGTGATGGCACCTACAAGGCCACAACCTCGAATTCGAATCGGGAATGACCCACCATGCGCACAGTACTGAGTCGCATCTAGGTGCGCTTGGCGTTCAAAATCTCGCTGCTTTTGCGCATTGTACTGACCTAAGTAATAGGAGCTGTGGCCAAATCGCATCACAGAGCGGCGTTTGCGCATCGCCCAGTCTAGATTGTCGGCTGTGCTTCCGGGCATGGCGAACTGAAAGATGACCTGTTCAAATGCATACACTTCAACCAGCACAGCCGCCGACTGCGCTTCGGCACGCTGTTTTAACGCCAGCCCCAGCTCCCATGCTGTCTCATTGTTAAAGCGTTCAAACTGAAGTTGAGCTTCTTGCTCTAACAATACCTCTATTGACGCTTGAGTCATTGATTCCACTCCCATTGATCTTCCAGTGCTAATGTTTGCCCTAAGCGACTGCTCTGCATCGCTAATTCAATCAGGCGAATCGTCACTAGCGCTTGTTCGGGCGTTACCGGGACTGGCGTGTTGTGTCGAATGGCGCTGGCCATTTGCTCAAAATAGGTTTGGTATTGACCCGAAAAAGTGTCAATGCGCTCAGAGCCTTCACCGTGATAAAAACGCCCAAAGTGCGCCTCACTTTCTTGGCCCCAGCTTAGGTCTAAAGGTGTCATTCCTGAAATTAGCTGAGACTCCTGCGGATCAAGACCGTATTTTTCATAGCTGCCCTGTGTGCCCTTAACGCTAAAACGATGGTTGGGGCCCGCACTGAACATATCGCCATGAAGTACTGCTAATCGGTTGGGGTAATGAAGCGTAACGTTGAAGTAATCCACCGTGGTGCTCGATGGACGCAGCATTTTGCAATGAGCACTGATCGCCTCTGGTAAGCCAAACAGTTCAAGCGCTTGATCGATAAGATGCGAGCCAAGATCGAATAAAATACCGCCGCCATCGGTTGCCTGTTCACGCCAGCGAACGCGCACTTCGGGTCTGAATCGGTCAAAGTGAGACTCGAAATGTTTAACGTCACCCACTCTGCCCTCTTCAATAAGGGATTTAACGGTTAAAAAGTCTCCATCCCAACGTCGATTGTGGTAAACACTGAGTAGACACTGATTTTGTTTCGCCAAATCAATCAACGCCTGACCATCTTGCACATTCGTCACAAACGGCTTCTCAATGATGACGTGCTTCCCCTTTTCCAATGCTAATTTCGCTAACGGAAAGTGTTCACTGTTGGGCGCGGTAATAATCACCAGTTCAGCGTCAGATTGAGTAAGCATCGCCACGGCGTCTGTAAAGTGCTGGACGTTTGGCCAATCTTGGGCCACCTCCGCCTTACTGGTGCTGACAGCAACAAAATCAAAGGCTTCTAAGCTGGTAATAAACGGGATGTGGAAGGTTTTTGCAGAAAAGCCGTAGCCCACTACAGCAGTTTTGATAGGAGAAAAAGTCATAGCACTACTCGGTCAATTATGGAGATTACCCATCTGGGGTCAAATGGGAGATCTGAGGTTCGTCGTTTATGAACAACCGATTCTATTCGACATCCATCACTCATAAAACCCCAAAAACATTCATCACTAAAATTCCATGGTGACAAACATTACTCACTGTTCTGTAAACCTTATTTCACCATAGAACGCATGGGCTTGCTCGCCACTATTGTCCGTATCGGTCATAATAGCAATGACATCAATATACTGGTACGCGCGGGCGTTATCGATATCACTACCCTTGTCGCCAAAGTAGGTGATGAAGTCTTGATAAACGTTACGCTTTTCATCATGCCATAAGCCAAGTTTTGCCTCGTGGTCTTTCACCGCTAACATTTTGACCCTTTCACCTGCATAAGCATTATCCCAAGAAGTGCCTTCACTTTGTGAGCTCGACCAAACGTAGTTGAGCGCTTGTGAGCTTAGTCCCATCAAGCCCTTTTCCATCACAAGATAAATCCGCGCGGCATAATCATCCCCTTGTTTGCTGCGCTCGTCTAATCTGGTGAGTGCTTGGTCCACTTTCCATCGCCAATGGATCATCGGTGTCTGCAAAAGATCAACACGCTTAGCGATTACCCAGCCAGACGCACTCTCTTCACTGACTGCTTGCAGCACTGAACCACCTAGCATTGGCTGATATTGAGTATTGCCAGAAAACACTTTTTCACGCCACGTTGAGTCATTAATCTCAAACGGCGGTAATGTCACATCAGCGCTGACATAAAACGCGCTGCTGAAAAGAAAGAAGCCAAGTGAAGATTTCATGGATAACACCAATATAGAGTTGAGGTGATAACTTAGTGTAATCACCATTTAATAACGATACGATCAGCATGAAACGGCCGCTGCCTAATTTCAAGGAGGCATTTCGCCTCCTTGATGCTTATCGAGATTACACCCCGTTTCTGCGTTTTTGCTTTTCTCCCATCACCCGTCGCACCATTTTGCCAAATTGTTTACTTTTTGCGCGTTGCTGCGCAAGCGTGGCGCCGTTGTGGGCCTGCTCACGTAAGAGCTTTTGGTAGTTGTGAAAACGGCGTTCATCCAACTCACCATTGGCGATAGCTTGCTGCACGGCGCAGCCCGGCTCACTTTGATGCTGACAATCACCAAAGCGGCACGCTTTAGCCAAGCTCGCTACGTCTGCAAAAGTCTCACTCACGCCATCTTCACAGTCCGCCAGTTGAATTTCTCGCATTCCCGGAGTATCGAGCAAAACCGCGCCCGAGGGCAGAAAGTGAATCGAGCGCGAAGTGGTGGTGTGCCTACCCTTGCTGTCATCCTCACGGATACCTCCGGTCGCTTGCTCCTGCTCTCCTAGCAAGGTATTGACGAGCGTGGATTTCCCCACCCCAGACGATCCGATAAACGCCACCGTTTGGCCTTCGCCGCACCAGCTCATCAAGCGACTTACGCGGTTAGCGTCAAGCGCATTGACACTCTCAACCATGAGAAATGGATCCAATTGCTGCACCTGTTGGCGCAGCGCCGCTTCATCCTCGCACAAATCGGCTTTAGTCAGCACGACTACGGGCTCAACCTTGGCTTCATTAACAAGGGCAAGGTAGCGCTCAATGCGGCTTAGGTTGAAATCATAGTTAAGCGAACAGACGATAAATACGGTGTCCACATTGGCAGCAATCAGTTGCTGTTCGACCTTTGTCCCTGCGGCTTTTCGGCTAAACAGGCTTCGGCGTTCAAGTAGAGACGAGAACTGTTGCTGACCATCCAACACTAGCCAATCGCCAACGGTCATCGCTGGCAATGAACGGGTGATCGGTAAATGATGCTCTTGATAGCCGTCACTTTGTTGGCTTAGCACCACGTAACCACTGCGATGATGTGCGATGACGCGAGCCCAGCGAGTATCATCGTAATCGTCTAATGAGATCTGCTGCTGAAAAAATGGCTTCCAACCGAGACGTTTAAGCAAATTCGGCTTTTTGTTGGCCGCGGTTAAAAAAGAAAATTTTGTATTCATGATTGAATTATCCCAGACGCAACAATGCGCCTTAATACATAGAGCATTAGGGTCTAATTCGGATAGAGTTGACCCCGGCGATACCGGGCAAAGAAGGGGAACTGTGGATTGTCCACAAAGAGCGATTTGGCGGTTTACCCTTTCACTGCCCAGTTGCTGTTCATCATTACAATCATCTTGTGTCCTCGCTTTAGGTGAAATAACGCGCTGAATATAGACCTCAGTGGTGAGGCTGTCAAACCCAGCGCATACAATCCGAGCTCAACAATGCGTTACGCCGATGCGACTAACTCGTCTCGGACTATTTTGGCGCCGTCACTCAATGCTTTGAGCTTGGCAGCAGAGACCTCGCGAGGCAAAGGTGCCATGCCGCAGTTGGTACAAGGGTACAGCTTATCGGCATCGACATATTTGAGCGCTTCTCTGAGCGTACTTGCGACCGCTTCTGGCGTTTCAATGTCATGAGTGGCGACATCAATAGCGCCCACCATCACTTTTTTGCCTCGAATCAATGATAACAACTCAATCGGCACACGTGAGTTGTGGCACTCCAGTGAGATAATATCGATGTTTGATTGCTGCAACTTAGGGAACACGGCCTCATACTGGCGCCACTCGCTGCCCAACGTTTTTTTCCAGTCAGTGTTGGCTTTGATACCGTAGCCATAGCAGATGTGCACCGCGGTTTCACATTTAAGCCCTTCAATCGCACGTTCTAAGCAGGCGATTCCCCAGTCGTTCACGTCATCGAAGAACACATTAAACGCGGGTTCATCAAACTGGATGATATCGACACCTGCCGCTTCAAGCTCTTTTGCTTCTTGATTGAGGATCTTGGCAAACTCCCACGCCAATTTCTCACGGCTTTTGTAGTGCGCATCATACAAGGTATCGATCATGGTCATCGGCCCAGGCAGTGCCCACTTGATGGGTTGGTCAGTTTGCTGGCGCAAAAATTTCGCGTCCTCGACAAACACGGGTTTGATGCGACTTACCGGGCCAACCACGGTTGGCACGCTTGCTTCATAACGATTACGAATGGTCACGGTTTGACGATTGTCGAAATCCACCCCACCCAAATGCTCAATGAATGTAGTGACAAAGTGCTGGCGCGTTTGCTCGCCGTCACTGACGATAGTAACGCCCGCGAATTGCTGCTCTTGCAAGGCAACACGCAGAGCATCGCGTTTTCCATCTTGCAGCGCTTCCCCTTCTAACTTCCACGGGGACCAGAGTGTCTCCGGCTCGGCAAGCCATGACGGTTTAGGTAAGCTTCCCGCAGTTGATGTCGGTAGTAATGTTTTCATCGATTGTTCCTTCACAGTATTTTCATCATGGTTACGCGTAGCTTTCTGACCACTGATCAAGTCGCGCTTGATACGGTTGAATAAAGTGCGTTTGTGCAAATTTCCCTTGCTCTACTGCCAATTGGCTGCGTTCTTCTCGGTCATAGACGATTTGTGTCAGAGAGTGATCGAGATTGTTCAATTTTGGCTGATACACCGCGCCCGCGGCTGCGTTAGCGTTGTAGATCTCTGGGCGATAAATCTTTTGAAAGGTCTCCATCGTGCTGATCGTGCTAATGAGTTCAAGATTGGTGTAATCATTGAGTAAGTCGCCAAAGAAGTAGAAAGCCAGGGGCGCGACGCAGTTCGGCGGCATAAAGTAACGTACGTCTAAGCCCATCTTTTTGAAATACTGCTCAGTAAGCGACGATTCATTCGGCAGATACTCAACACCGAGCACCGGGTGTTGATTGCTGGTGCGGCGATAGATTTTGTTGTCAGAAACACTGAGGCAAATCACCGGACGCTTGTTAAACGATTGGTGATATGTCGCAGAGCGAACAAAAGACTGGAACAGTTGACCATGCAGCTCACCAAATTTTGGCGGCACACTAAACTGGCTCGTCTGCTTATTATGCTCAAGCAGTAAGACACTAAAATCGTAATCGCGCACATAGGAAGAGAAGTTATTCCCCACGATACCTTCAATGCGTTGATTGTTTTTACGATCCAAAATATGCGTTTGCAGGACTTCTATCGAGGGAAAAGCGTCACTTTGCCCGTCCAACGCAATCTCGACGGAGATGATGTCCAACTCCAATGCGTAACGATCACCAGTAGGATTGTCCCAATGGGCAAGCGAATTAAAGCGATTGTCCATCATTCGCAGCGCCGCTCGCAGGTTCTCTTGACGCTGCTCGCCCCGTGCCAAGTTTGCAAAGTTGGTGGTAATACGCGTGTTGTCTGACGGCTGATAATGCTCATCAAAACGCAGGCTTTTAATCCTAAAAGTGAACTCGTTATTCATTGTAATTATCCTATTTCCTAAGAAAACGCTGACGATTTAGGCTCTGCTGGGTGGGTCAAAGCCTAACGCCAGTTATACGGAGTTCACGAGTTGAAGAATATTGGTATTACTTCACTTTAAACATGAAAAAGTTTCATGGTGAGAATAGCAGTGCGATAAATAAAACGACTGACTTACTGGTCGTCGATGATGAAAATCAACAATATAAACAAGGTATAACGTTGTCACTAGCGGGAAAACAGAGTTAGACTTAACGATAGTGAATAGGTTACAAAGGCTTGAAAAACATGGTTACGTCGCGTTCCACCACATCGACGCATAAACAAAAGGAAGTGCAGAGAATTATGGCGGCGCTATCAACTGCTGTCGCGCAACACAAACTAAAACCGGGACAGCGTTTGGTTGAAGCGCAAATTGTCTCCGCACTTCAAGCCAACCGTAACCATGTACAAACGGCGCTACAACGCTTGGCCCTGCAACACATCGTTAAGATAGAGCCCAACCGTGGCGCGATGGTGGCCAAACCTAGTGAAGCCGAAGCTAAAGAAGTATTTGCGGCTCGTCGGGTGATTGAAAGAGGTATCGTAGAAGGTATTTCATCCGAACTGATGGCCGACCATTGGCATGAGATTCTTGCACACATTGAGCGTGAGCATGCTGCTGTACATACCGATGATCGACGAGAAATTGTCGACGCGCTGTGTGACTTTCATCGTCTCTTAGCGCGACTCTGTGGCAATACGGTATTGATGGAGATGTTTGACAACCTGATGGTACGCAGCTCGTTAATCGTCGCACTCTACCAGCGTAACGACGTTCCCACCTGCCAGCATGATGAACACCTGCAGCTTATAGAGGCATTAAAGTCTGGCGACACAAGCCTTGCCGTCTCTGTGATGTTAGCCCACCTCGACCATCTTGAGGCTGAGCTCGACTTAAGCCGTCACAAAGAGCAAGAACTCGATTTGAGTGAAGCACTCAACCTTTGATATCAGTATTGTGCTTACCACTTATTCTTTCTCGTTCTCTGAGCCTTACGCCCAAGCTATACTGACGTCAAGCCAGCGTTTATTGCGCCTTTTCCAATTGATGCAACTGCACTTCTGGCCTGGTAAAGGTGACGTTTCCGCGCTTGATACCCATAGTGGGGAGCGCTATCTTCGCGACGATATCGGCTTTGTCTAACGCATCAAAAAACACCGCGTCCGCCGCCTTTCCGACCCCTATGCCATGCTGATCAATTTTCATGAGCCTTGCTGAATCCGTACAAACCCAATCAAAACACTGCGCTAACTCTGTTTTTGTCGCCAAATGGGCAATGTTGGCATACAGATTCGCCATCCTGATTTGAGACGCGTCGCCATAAGGTGTAAATGGATTCTCAATGTTGTTGCTCGATATTGAGCAGCACACCCCGCGCTGACTCATCGGCTTGAGCGGCGCCACCCCTCTCGGTATCAGACAATCAAAATCACGACCGTTGAGAAAAAGATCGGTGCTCGGCAGCGCCGTCAAATGAACACCTGCCATAGCCATTTGTGCTGCTATGGGCGCGAGCGCTTGTGATGGCAGCGCCGATAGTTTTGTCACATGCCCAACGGTAACCCGTCCCTGATAATCAAATGCCTGCGTCATCTCGATGACAAACGGCAATGTCATGGTGGATGTATCAAGGTCAAAATCAAGGTGAAAATCAATATCCACATCGTATTGCTTGGCCAAAGAAAACAGCACCCTTACCTGCTGCTCTGGTTCACTATCGGTATAAGGGCACCCCCCCAACAGATCCGCCCCTTGATCGAGTGCGTCAGCCAGTAATTCGTACGTTCCCGGGTTATTGTGAAGGCCTTCTTGCGGAAAGACGCACAACTCCAGCGTTATCGCCCAGGCATACTCTTTTTTGAGCGCTGAGATTGCCTGAAAACCAACCAACCCTATCACAGGATCAATCTCTACATGCGTACGCATATAACTGGTACCATGCTTGATGGCCTTCTCTAGTATCTGTTTCCCGCGCTGATAGATGTCTTGATAAGTGAACTCCGCTTTTAGCCGTGAGGTCTGTTCAATCGCTTCTTGCAGTGTGCCTTTTTGCAAGGCACACCGAGATACCGTGCATGCTTTATCAAGATGTACATGGGTTTCTACCAGACCGGGTAGCATCAACCTGCCTTGTGCGTCTATCTCTTTCCTACCCCTCAGTTCACTGGGTTCAAGTTCAACTTGCCGTTTAAAGCCAACAAACACCCCCTCGTTGATAAATGCGCAGTTAAGTTGTGGCTCGCCGTCCAAGCGGCAATTGGTCACTACAGTATCGGCTATCATGAGCTTACTCCTAAATACGCTTTTTCTAGCTCAGAATCTGATCGTAGCTGTTCCGAACTGCCGGTTTGTACAATGGTGCCCGTTTCAAGCAGGTACGCGCGATCGGCTATCTGCAAGGCAAGGTTCGCCATCTGATCAACCAGTAAGATGGTCACGCCGTCATCTCTGAGCTGCGCGAGCGCATCATAGAGCTCAGCGATCATCGAAGGTGCGAGCCCAAGTGACGGTTCATCCAACAACAAAATGTGTGGCTTCGCCATTAATGCCCTGCCTACCGCCACCATCTGCTGCTCACCTCCGGATAGAAGGCCCGCCTGACTGTCGATACGATCGCGAAGACGAGGGAATCGCGCCAAAATAGCCTCAATTTCTGACTCTTTATCCACTTCATCTAGACGGCTGTGTGCTCCCATTAACAAATTATCTCTGACGGAGAGCTCACCAAATAACTGACGACCTTCGGGTACCAAAGCCAATCCGCGTTTCGCTATTTGACTCGCATCGAGGTGATGGATATAAGCATCGTCAAGACCAATCGTACCGCTGCGCGGTTTTTTCAAACCAGCGAGGCTTTGTAAAATGCTGCTCTTTCCAGCGCCATTGGCGCCCAAGATGGCGACACACTCACCTGGGTTCACTTCAATGTCCACTTCGTGCACAACCGGTGAGGCACCGTAATCTATCGTTAATTGCTTGGTAAACAACACGGCTTCTTTTTCCGCTTTCCATCTGTTTTCACGCGGCGGTGCGGTATAACTGGTTGCGCCAAGATAAGCGGCGATGACTTTGGGATCTTGTTGTATCTGTTGAGGTTTGCCGAAGGCAATGGGCGTTCCTGCATCCAGTACTAATATGTCATCACTGACACCCATCACCAATTTCATATCATGCTCAACCAAGATGACTGCAATACCAAAGCCTGCAATCGACTTAATTAATTGAGCGAGCTGATCGGTGTCTTCTCTACTCAGCCCAGCTGCAGGTTCATCCAGCAGTATCACCCACGGGCATGTCGCCAACGCACGCGCAATCTCGACCAAACGTCGATCGACATGTGGCAAGTCTTCCGCTGGTGTGTGGATAGAGCCACGATAGCCCACCAAAGCCAATAGGTTTAACGCCAGATCTCTTTGACCGGATTGCTCCGCATAAAACGGGTGACCGAGTGTACCCTGCTGCATTGCAGCAAGCAGGTTTTCAATGACCGACATATCCTCAAACAGTTGTGTGGTTTGATAGGTGCGAGCAACACCACTTCGGGCAATGCGGTGTGCAGGAAGCCCCGCGACTTCTTCATTCAACATCACACTGCCTTGATCGGGCGTATAAAAACCACTGATCATATTGAGCACGGTGGTTTTGCCCGCGCCATTAGGGCCGATGATGCTCGTCACTTTGCCTAACGGCGCTTCAAAACTCACCGCTTTCGCCGCAACCACGCCACCAAACGTGATACCGATATTATTGACTTTGAGCGCGTTCAACCCGTTGTCAGCACGATCATAAAACGTCGCGATAAGATGACGATTGACAGAATTAGGCGGAAGTTGGGTGAATGAACGACGAAATTTCGCTGCGGCCTCTCCTATCAAACCTCTTGGCGCCACCCATAGAACCACCAATAGCAAAACAGCGAATATCAGCAGGCGATATTCGGCCAGAGGCGCTAGGAGTTCAGGCAATAACACGACCACAGTAGCGCCAATGACCGGCCCCCATAGCGTGCCGACTCCCCCCAAAATAACGACGAGAACGAACAAAATTGACTGGGTAAACGGAAATGTACTTGGGCTGATGTACATCATCAGCGGAGGGATCATCGCCCCGGCGATACCGGCAAATGCCGCAGACAAAGAAAACGCGAGCGTTTGCGTCTGTACTGGGTTAAATCCTAGTGATCTCGCGGCAATAGGGCTCGACTTGACCGCGCGCATCGCTTTGCCCCAGCCACTGAAATAAAACAGCTGATAGGTGAGTAACCCCAAGCCTAAAATGGCAGTGCTGGTTAAGGCAAGTAGACGTTCAGGTTCCATCTCTCCGAATTGCGGCATCATGATACCCATCAATCCGTTGGCGCCTCCAGTGAGGCTCTTCCACTCCATCAAACCATGATGAACCACAAAGGCAAAAGCTATCGTCACCATTGCCAAGTAAGGGCCAGTAACACGCATAGCTGGAATGGCGAGTAATGCTCCAATGGCTGCGCACACTAAACATGCCGCAGCTAAGGCGAGCACAAACGGCACATCATTGAGCAATAATAATGCGCTCACGTAAGCACCGATGGCGTAGAAAGCAATGTGACCGAAGCTTATCTGACCACTCATCCCCATTAATATGTTGAGCCCGACTCCGACGATAGCCGTTAACACGCATAGGGTAAAAACCAGCAGAGAATAACTGTCGAGTAGGAAACACAATATCGCCCCTACTAGGGTGAACAGCGCCACCCATAACCAAGACTTGGTATTGATAGCGCTCATACCTTCACCTCCTGACCTTTAACAAACAGGCCATTCGGCTTCACAGCCAAAGCTATAATGACCAGAGTAAAGGTAATAATTTGTGTAAATGCAGAGCCAAAATAGACGGTGACAATCGCTTCAACTAAACCAAAAATAAGCCCTGCGCTGAATACGCCGGAGGCACTCGCGATCCCGCCAAGGATAGCAACAGCAAACGCCTTCAAGCCAAACAATGTTCCCATGTCCGAATGCACGGCATAGAGCGGCGCGATGAGAATGCCTGCAATTGCCGCAAGTACCGTAGAGACAGCAAAACTGACGGCGACCACGCGACTAACATTAATCCCCATTAACTGCGCTGAATTGGGGTTTTGAACGCTCGCCTGCAGCACCTTACCAAGTTGGGTATGCCTTACGACCAAGACAAGTAAACCTGCAATGACCACCCCGACAACCGGGATCATGACTTGCAGTACATAAACACCGCTACCAAATAGCTCAAGACTTGTCGTCGCGAACGTGTTGGTGAACTGCCTTGGCTCTTTGCCGAAACTGAACAGAACCGCGTTGTCCATCAATATCCCCCCAGCCACTGTCGCCATAAGCCACGCATCGGAGCCTTTGCTGGCAAACGGACGCACTAAGAACCGCTCGATGACCAGTCCATATAATGCGCTTAAAAGCAGTGTGATAGAAAAAGCAACCCAATACGGCATACCCCATGTGATACATAATGTGTAAGCCAGCACAGCACCAAGCATCATCGCGCTGCCCTGAGAAAAATTCACCGTCTTACTGACGATAAAGGTAATATGGAAACCCAAAGCAAGGAGAGCATACATGCTCCCCAGACCAAGGCCTGTTATGATCGCGGCGGTTAACATGGCGCTACGCTCTCCTTTACATGGTGATGGATGAATAACCCAAACCGATCGTTACTGAACTGGAACGATTTGGTTATTCACAAAGTGTGTGAACACGTAGTCATTGGGGCCGATCGCATCATGCTGTGTTTCTGTAAACGGACGCTTGAAATCCTTGATCAGCCCTTGATAGTCATCAATGCGGTAGTACCCTTCACGAATCGCGCTCCCCTCCGTAGATCCAGCATTCTTGATTGCGAGCGCCGTTAAATGCATCGCGTCATACGCATTGGCAATGCCAACGGCTGGAGTCACATCGGCAACACTTTGTATCTCTGGGAATTTCGCTTGTAACTTGCCAAATACCTCGCCGCCTTTTCCGGTTGTGGTATCCGTAAAGGTAAACGTCTGAATAAAGTGCACTCGATCGGCCGTTGGACCAGCTAGCTCACCGAAACGTCCACCCGCCGGTCCCCAGTGGGAGACTACAGGGACATCCCAGCCCATACGTTCAAGTGATTTGACCACCTGAGCAGAAGGCGCGACGTTCGCTACCATTAATAGCGTGTCCGTCCCTTTCTCTTTTAAACGGGTCAATTGTGGGACTAAGTCAACGTCACCAGATTCAATACGCTCAATACCGGTGTGTTCTATGCCACGACTATTGAGAGCTTGGCGAAAACCTGTTTCGTTCGACTCACCCCAAGGGTTGTTTATCAGCAACATGCCTGGCTTTTTCATCGCATACTTATCGATGGCATACTGAACCAGCGCTTCGTCGACCACCTCATCCACCGCTGAGACACGAAACACATAGTTCTCCTTAGCGCCATTTTTGGTAATGGGTGTACCCGCGGCCCACACCCCCATGAAGGGCATTTTCATTCGGTTGGCGACAGGTACAATCGCAAGCGAAACGGGCGTGTCTAAACCACCAAATAACACCGCGACCTCTTCTTTTTGAATCAACTCGCGTGCCGCTAACAGCCCTTTTGATGGGTTGCTTTCATCGTCACGTCGCACCAGTTCAAGTGGTCGACCTAATACGCCGCCACCTTCGTTTATCTCATCAATCGCAATTTCTAACCCACGAGTGATCGCCTCTCCTGATTTCGCCGACTGGCCTGATAGAGCAGCAACTAATCCCACTTTAATCGGCTCCTGCGCAATGGTTGAAAACGCCGTCAAAGACGCAGCGGCCAAAGCGCTTATCCCAAGTCCCTGTCTGACCCATTTTTTGATAATTGAATATTTCATAAGATCCCTCTTTTTATTGATTGCTAGCTATTGCACAATAATTGCTAGCAATTTAGGTGCCATACGAAAAAGTGCGGTTTTCAGCCGATTAGAGGCGCACTTTGCACAAAAAAGGCACAAAAATTAACATTTTTGCACCAAATCAAACCACATAAGGAAATGAATCGATGAGTGAACTAGAGAATGCTGTAGACATCGTCCAACAATTTTTAGAAGCATCAATGAAGCCAGATCCGGAGACGGCCGCGACGTTTATGGACCCTGACGTTAAAATCACTTTTACAGGTCGAAGAGAAATGGAGGATACCCACGCCATCACGGCTTTTAACCAACAACGATACCAATGGGTGAAAAAGAACATTCAGCAATACGATGCAATGGAAAAAGAGGGCCACTGCGTCGTGTATTCAACAGGTTTTTTGTATGGTCAGTGGCCAGATGGACGCCATTTCGATGGCAATCGCTACACAGATAGATTTGAAGTCAGGAAGGGTAAAATTACAAAAATGGACGTGCTCAACGACAGCGCTGAGTGGATTCTTGATCCATCGATAAATCGTGAGCAGGCTGAATAGGTCAGCACGTAGATCATACTGATGTCCATTCACGCCTTCTCATCAATTTGTAACCCCCTATGCCACATGATGTTGGCATGGGGGGTTATAAACATATTTTAGCAGCGTTCAGATAACTCTTGCAGATAATACCGCCACCCTCCAGTCTGGGTAATGTCGGTAGCCCCTTCAATGCCAATCTCTTCACATATGAACCCTGTAACCCAGTCACCAGAATCAATCTCAACGCGGCCTAACCCCAATGGATGGGGGATTTGCATCAACAGGGAACCAAGCTGCTTTTTCGGCACGCGCCAAATTTCAACTTCAATCTTTTGCCCTTGGTTTGAATGACGGACTAAGCCCGGTCTCAGTGGGGGTCCGCCGGCTAAGCAATAAAGAGAATAGTGTTCAGATGTCGTGGTTCGCCGTTTAAAGTTCGCACCTAACTCAATCAGTTGATGATTGAGCGCTAAATCTTTCATGTGTGCACCACAAACCAATAGGTCCACACTCTCGCTGCTCTCTAATTCTATCTCGGTCGCCCCTAGCGGTAAGTTCATTGTTCTCTGCCACTCGGTCGCTAACGTAATCAAGGCTTCGTCATGAAACGCTTGGGCAAACAGAGTTACGCCAAACGGGAGTCCGGCGTCGGTGAAACCTGCTGGCATTGCGATCGCACTGTAGTCGAGTAAGTTCATGAAATTGGTGTAGTAACCAAGGTTTGAATTGAGCCCGATCGGGTTATTGTTCACCTCATCAATGGTGTAAATCGTGCCGGCGGTAGGGGTTAGCACAACATCCACATTTTCCATCAATTTATCGCACTGAACTTTAAATGCTTGCAGTAGATACATGGCTTTAAACGTATCCGCAGCCGATAATTGTTTCGCTCCACCGACAATCGTTTGAATCACCTCTAAACACTGTTCTTGATTATCGTTGAAGAAGGATTCAATCGCGGCGTATCGCTCCGCAACCCAAGGACCTTGGTAAAGAAGATTGGCGGCCTCTAAGAAGGGTGACAAATCGAAAGGAATAGTCTGCGCGCCCAAAGACTCTAAGCGAGCAACCGACTGAGCATAGAGCTTACGGTAGTCTTCATTACCAAAGAATTTAAGCTGGTCTTCACCTGGAACTCCGACCCTCAATCCTGAAAACTGCGTCGTTATGTTTTGTCCTTGTATAAGGACATGGCGAGCATAACAGTCGCTCTCATCGTAGCTTGCGCCGACTCGGTAGAGGGTGCTTAAGTCTTCAGCACACTTGGTAAAAAACGTCACGCAATCTAGTGTACGGCAGGCCGGAACAACGCCACTGCAGCTCAACACCCCTCTGCTCGGTTTGAGGCCATAAAGGTTGTTAAATGCTGCCGGGACGCGTCCTGAACCCGCGGTATCGGTACCCAATGCAAAGTAAACTTGGTTGCTCGCAACCGCAACGGCACTGCCAGAGCTCGAACCGCCTGAGATGTATTTAGGATCAAAGCTATTTTTCACTGCTCCCCAAGGGCTGCGTGTACCCACTAAGCCAGTGGCGAACTGGTCAAGGCTCGTCTTACCTAAGGGGACTGCACCTGCTTTTATCAACTGCTGAACAACGTAAGCCGACTCCGTTGGTTGATAGCGGTATGCCTCGCAACCCGCGGTGGTGTCTAACCCCTGCAAATCGATATTATCTTTGATCGCAAAAGGAACACCAAACAGAGGTAGCTGGTCAATCTCTTGCCCTGAAAGTTGAGCGAGATACTGCCCCAGTTGCTGGTCAGAAATCACTGACACCCAGGCATTGGATTGATCCGCTCTCACTTGCGCCAGTTTGCTGCGCAAAAACGTCTCTACCTCTATATCACCATTACGGTATGCTTCAAGTAAGCGACCGATCGTTGTTGGCTCTTCCATTGCCTGACACCTTGTATTTGAATCTGTCATCTTTTCTATCCTCAAAAACCGAATCATGCCTTGCAGATGTTGACGACAAGCAGTGGCTCACCCGCATGGACTTGTGCGCCCGCCTCGTGGCATATCGAGTCAATCACACCAGAGACACTCGCGGTCACCTCAAGCTCCATCTTCATCGCTTCGAGTATCATCACGACGTCGTTCTCTTTTACCGTTTGGCCAGGCTTGACAAGCACTTGCCAGATGTTGCCAGCAACATGACTCTCAATGGCTTCTTGTCCCTCTGCAAGCTCAGTGTGTACATTCGACTGCTCAATTTCAGTGGCGACAAAATTCGCTTGTCCAGACTCTTCCCAGCGTTGGCGCTCTTGTTCAAATGCTTGTTGCTGGCGTGCTTTGCTTTGCTTTATTTCATCGGCATGGTCATCAAGAGTGGATTGATAGTCCGCGAGTGAAAACTCTGTCTGTTCAATTTTAATTGGGTAGTGACCTAGAGGATGCTTTTCACGGATATCCAATAGCTCTTGTGCACTCACTTCATAGAACCTAATCTGGTCAAAAAAGCGCAATAGCCAAGGCTTGGTAAAGGCTTCTGTTTGACGATAGCGATTCCACATTTGCAAAGTGCGACCGACAAATTGATACCCCCCGGGGCCTTCCATGCCGTAGACACACAAATAGGCGCCACCAATGCCTACCGCGTTTTCAGGCGTCCAAGTACGTGCTGGATTATATTTAGTCGTGACCAAGCGGTGACGAGGATCCATTGGTGTTGCGACCGGCGCGCCAAGATACACATCCCCTAAGCCCATCACTAAGTAGCTGGCATCGAACACAATGCGCTTAACGTCCTCGACTGAATCAAGCCCGTTGATGCGGCGAATAAACTCAATGTTGTCTGGGCACCAAGGTGCGTCTTTACGTACGATCTCATCGTATTTACGTATCGCCAGCCGAGTGGCTTCATCATCCCAAGAGAGTGGCAAATGCACTACGCGAGCAGGGACAGCGAGATCATCGATGTTATCCAGCGTTGCTTCAATTTTTTCTAGCTCTTCAAGCAACTGCGCTCTTGGCAACATAAGGTTATCATAGTGAATTTGCAGGGAACGTATCCCCGGAGTCAGTTCTTCTACACCTAGCAACCGCCGCTCTTGAAGCTTCAGCATCAAAGCATGAACTCGAAATCGCAGACGAATATCGAGTCTTTGTGGTCCATATTCCACCAGCAGGTAATCCTCGCCACTGGGTCGATATACCACGTGTTCTCCATATTGACTGGCTGGTATTGTTTTAATGACGGGCGAGCCGAGATCTGCTCTTGGCAGCGCCATTTCATCAATAGCGCCGACTTCAATTTGAGCCAGCTGCGCGCGCTCGGCTAACTCGGCGTTTTCTACCGTAACCGGAATAAATCGAATCTTATCCCCTGCTTTGAGCTGTCCCATTTTCCATAGATCGGCTTTGATGATGGTGGCAGGGCAAACGAACCCTCCCAAGCTCGGCCCATCCGGCCCTAAGATGACCGGCATGTCACCCGTGAAATCGATGGTACCAACCGCATACGCATTATCGTGAATGTTAGAGGGATGAAGGCCCGCTTCGCCACCGTCAGCCCGCGCCCAATTTGGTTTCGGTCCAATTAAGCGTACACCGGTTCGGCTCGAGTTAAAGTGCACTTTCCACTGCGCATCAAAAAATGTATCGATATCTTCCTGAGTGAAAAAATCAGGCGCACCGTGCGGCCCATAGATCACTCGAATCTGCCACTCGCCGTTGAAAATCGGCTGAGGAAGTGAGCCAATTTCAGCGCCACCCGCTTGAACGACGGGATGAATGTGCAACACATCGCCCGCTAGCAATGCGCGCCCAGCATGGCCCCCAAATTGACCTAAAGTGAAGGTTGAACGGCTACCTAGATATTGAGGACAATCAATGCCCCCCTGAACAGCGAGATAAGTGCGAGCGCCATCGAGTATTTTACCGAGTTTGAGCGTTTGTCCTGCTTTGATGCCGATGGCCGCATTCATCGCAACTGTTTGATCATCAAGCGTCGCTTGAATCGTTGCACCCGTTAGAGCTATACGAGTGTCTTGGTTAAATTTTAACGTTGGACCAGAAACAATCATTTCCAGACCGGCACTGGATTCATCATTCCCCAGCAGTCTATTGCCTAAACGGAAGCTCAAGCTATCCATCGGACCTGAAGGCGGCACGCCAATGTCCCAGTAGCCTGTTCGTGCTGGGTAGTCTTGAATGGTGGTTTGGGTACCTCCGCTGATCACATCAAAGGTATTGGGCTTGAACTCAAAGCTATTAAGAGATTGAGTCAGCACCTCGCCTTTCTTAACCCGTTCGCTCGCTAAGAGCTGGCTCAAGTACGCTTTGTTGTGCTCTATTCCGTAAATAGTACTTTTGTCTAAGCTTTGTTTAAGTTCAGCCAGAGCCGTGTCTCTATCGGCAGCATGAACGATCACTTTCGCCAGCATAGGGTCAAAAAATGGTGATACTTCGACGCCCGCTTCAATCCAGTGTTCAATGCGCAAATTCTCTTGCTCTGCCCACTCAACATGGCTCAATAGACCGGCACAAGGTTGAAAGTTCTTGTTGGCATCTTCCGCATAGAGACGAACCTGAATCGCATGACCTTGTGATTTGAGGTGCGCGCCCAGCGTTGTTAAGTCGAGTTGCTCTGCCCCTTGGCGAACCATCCACTCGACAAGGTCCACACCAAACACTTCTTCTGTGACACCATGTTCAACCTGAAGACGTGTGTTGACTTCAAGGAAGTAGAAGGCTTGTGTTTGCTGATCCAATACAAACTCCACCGTTCCTGCATTTCGGTAATTCACCTGAGCGGCCAACTTCACTGCGGTCTCTTGTAGCTTAGATCGAGTTTCATCGTCGAGGTTAGGCGCGGGGGTTTCCTCAATGACTTTTTGGTTACGGCGCTGCGCCGAGCAGTCCCGCTCGCCCAAGGCAACGACATGACCCTGCCCATCGCCAAAAATCTGGACTTCGATATGCCGTGCTTGTTGTATAAACTTCTCGATGAACACGCCACTGTTGCTGAAATTGTTCTCACTCAATCGTTTAACGCTGTCGTAAGCCTCATCCAACTCATGGCTTGTGAAACAACACTGCATGCCGATACCACCACCACCTGCCGTGCTTTTGAGCATCACTGGGTAACCAATGTTCTCCGCTTCACGCAGTGCTTGCTGCTTGTCGTTAAGCAACCCCGTACCAGGGAGAAGTGGCACATCGGCTTGGGTGGCAAGGTGGCGTGCAGAGTGTTTCAGTCCGAACGCACGCATTTGCTCTGCTGTGGGTCCTAAAAAGACCAATCCTTCTTGTTCGCAGCGTTCAACGAACTCTGGATTTTCACTCAGGAAACCGTAGCCAGGATGAATCGCTTGCGCGCCCGACTCTTTAGCGATGGAGAATATTTTATCTTGGTCAAGGTAGGTCTCGGTCGCGCCCCCTTGCCCTAAAGAGAACGCCTCATCAGCACCGACAACATGGAGACTGTCTGAATCAGATTCGCTGTAAATCGCAACGCTGCCAATATTGAGGTGTTTTAACGTGCGGATAACTCGACAGGCAATGGCTCCACGGTTAGCAATCAATACCTTACTAAACATAATTTCGTCCCTAAAATCCGGGTCGTCCCGGAACAACAAAGAGCATTCGTTAGGGTCGTCCCTTGCTCATGTTCGACAGCGTGCTTGCTGACGTTATTGCCAAAACCTTTATTCCCAGATAATGACCTCAACGGGGGTGGGATTGTAGGCATTACATGGATTGTTCAATTGTGGGCAGTTTGACATCAACACAATGACGTTCATGTGAGCTTTAAGCTCCACGTATTTACCTGCACCACTGATACCGTCGGCAAAAGTCAGACCGCCTTCGGCTGTAACGGGGACATTCATAAAAAAGTTAATATTATGGGTGATGTCGCGCTTCGACATACCAAACTGCTCATTTTCAGCCACCGCCAGTAACCAGCTATCACGACAAGCATGCATACACTTTTTGTCTATCGAGTAGCGTACAGTGTTGCTCTCAGTCGCACATGCGCCGCCCAAGGTATCGTGTCGACCACAGGTATCCGCCACTATCTCAAGCATTACGTTGCCTTGATCAGATAAAATCTTCGTGCCTGCGGTTAGATAAACATTTCCCTGCTCTCGAATCGTATCCATCGCGCTGTAACGCTCTGAAGGATCATTGGCGTTGTAAAACAGTGTATCTGCGGCTTGGTTACCTTCAATATCAAGAATGCGCACAGTCTGCCCTTTTTTGACGACTTTCATGTAGTAATCACCCGCTGACACGGTGTCACGATATAGGGCTTCATTAAGTGGTAATTGGCTCTCTACAATCATGTTTCGCTCCTTTAGCAACATTGGCGGGTGGCTGATGGTTCAAACGTTCGACTCGCCGTTGCTGCATAGCGGCGGTTATTTTCAAAGCCTCGCTCGTTCTCTTCCCGATGAGTGAGACAGCTATCGTCATCTCGCATTGGCTCAGATTCCCATACCGAAACCTCAACGGGCTGGTATGGGTAGGTTTTTGATGGATTAAGTGGATGTGGACAAGTGGTCATCACAACCAACGTATCCATTTCAAATCGCAGTTCAATGCTATCGCCCGCGTTGCTGTGTTGTGGGTCGTAGTTAAGATTACCCTCCTCATCGGTGGCGACTTTGCTAAATAGATTTAAGTTCGCAGCCAAATCACGCTTACCTAAACCGTATTTAGCCACCTCGACCAACAGCGCATCATAACCATTTTGCTTCCACTGATTGCGTTGGGCTTGGTAGTCCCGTTCACCCCATTTTTCTGCCACTTTTTGTTTGTTGCTGACCCCACACACCGTATCAATCCAGCCAGTATCATCGCGCACAATCGAGCAGAAGATGCGTCCCATATCAGAGTACAAGCAGTGGCCTTGGGTTAACTTAAACGTATGTTGGCACTTCAAGGTATCGGGCGCATTGTAGCGCTCAAGTAGATTAGCCGGGTTGTAGAACAGCACACTCAAATTCGCACCACCCTCGGTATCTATGAAGCGTACGGTTCGCCCTTTGGGTACCACCATTGACCAATGCGCGGCCCCTGGCAGAGTGTCTGAAAAAATCACATCCTGTTTTGCTAACATGTTTTATTCCTTATGCAATTTTGGAAAAAAGTTGGTCTGGCGGCGTGTTGTCCAACTGCTCAGTTGAGATATCAAATGTCACCTGAGCGCCAAAACGCTCCGGCGCTTGCTCATCATGACGAGTATGATCAAACACCCATAAACGGTTGCCCAGATGGAAGCCTTCACTCAGGTCGTGCGTGATCATGAACACCGTTAAATTTTGCTCTTTCCACAGCGACTTCACTAACACATGCATATCTTTTCGAATCCCCGGATCCAGCGCGCCAAACGGTTCATCCAACAACAAAATTCTTGGTCTTTTTATCAGCGCCTGAGCGATGGAGAGTCGCTGCCTCATACCACCCGATAGCTCATGCGGGTATTTATCTTGAGCCGCTACAAGGCCAACCTGCTCGAGCATCTTTAATGCCTGCTCTTTGGCCTGCTGCTTCTTCGAGCCAAACAGTCGTCCCAGCGTGCGGCTAGAAAGACTATTCGACTCAAACTCATAACCGAGCATGACATTCTCAAGTGCTGTTAAGTGTGGGAATACAGAGTACTTTTGAAAAACGATGCCTCGTTCGACTCCAGGTTCTTGAGTCAAAGGTTCGCCATCCAATAGTAATTGTCCTCTTGAGGGTGTTTCGGTACCGAGCAACATATTGAGGAATGTGGTTTTACCGCACCCAGAGGCGCCTACAATACTGACAAAATCCCCTTCATGAACGGTAAGGTTTAGACGCTCTAAAACAATGTTGTCGCCATACTCTTTCCAGACCTGTTTAACTTGAATGATCGGAGGGGTGTTTTCTTTGTTCGTAGTGGAGTTAACCATGGCTCTCTCCTTGTGACTGGTGATACCAAGGGCTGAGCTTTTTTGATGCTAGACGCAGCAACCAGTCCATGCTGTAAGCTAAGAGAGTAATCCACAACACATACGGCAGAATCACATCCATCGATAGATAACGGCGTACTAAGAAGATACGATAGCCCAAACCTTCGGTAGCGACTATCGCTTCTGCAGCAATCAGAAACAGCCATGCGCTACCCAAGGTTAGGCGAACCGCTTCAATCAGTTTGGGCATAATTTGCGGAAGGATCACTCGCACGATTATTTGCCAACTGTTCGCACCTAAAGTCTGAGCCTTTATGAGCTGTTCATCCGGCAAGCTTTGCACTCGAAGTTGAATATCCCTAATGATGATTGGACACACACCGATGACAATCAGCACGACCTTGGACAATTCACCCACTCCGAATGAAATGAACAAAATCGGTAAAATCGCCATAGGTGGTATCAGTGATACGGCCGTGATCACCGGTGATAGCGACGCGCGCATTAAAGGAACGTTCCCGGTCGCAATGCCCAATGACAGACCAATTAGAGCACTGAGACCAATCCCCCAGCCCAGCCGTGCTAGGCTTGCAAAGGTGTCCGTCCACATTAGGTATTCGCCCGTTCTTCGACTTGGGGTAAAGGCCATTCTATCAATGGCATCAGCAAAACTGCTGAAGGCTGGCAGCAATTTGTCTGCGGAGTTCGCCGCCAATCTCGCATCCGATGCCGTCACATAGACGGCAAGCAGGATAAGAAAAGGCATCACGCCGAGCAAAACCCGCCCAAGTTTAGACGGGTGACGGTTAATTACTTTGGTCATAATGACTCCAATTACAACGACCGAATGGTGAGGTTACAGCGTGTTGTCCGCTGCCATCTGCATGTATTCAGAAGTAAATCGGAGCTTGACGTTGCTAGGGTCACCGAACACACCCGTTGGTGTTTCTACACCAATGAAGCCCGCATCAGGTGCACCTTCGCCAAGTAATCCATGTTCAAACGAAAACTCACTGACTTTTTGCATCGTTTCTGCCAGTTTAGGGCTTTGCGTAAAGCTGACCGCCTCATCTGCTGAGTAGAACATGTTGGTCGCTTGGAGTTGAGACTTGTAGCCATCAAGATCTGTCCCTGACGCTTGCGCCATATATGATTTGGCTTCATCGCCCTGTTCAGGTGATTGCATGATTGACATGATCTCATACCATGCGCCCGTTAATGCTTTACCTAGTGCGGGGTTACTTTGTAGCGTCTCTGTATTGACGACGAGTAGATCAATGATTTCGCCAGGAATATCAGATGAGTCGAAAACAAAAGAGGTGTCTGGCTGAGAAGTAATTTCGCTAAGAAGGGGGTTCCAAGTCACAACCGATGTCACTTCACTTGTGCTAAACGCAGCAACAAGATCAGCGTCAGAGGTGTTCACCACTTTCACATCACGCTCACTCAAGCCGACACTTTCTAATGCACGGGCCATCAAGTAGTGAGACACACTCAACTCGACAAGATTGATCGATTTGCCTTTTAGGTCTTCAAGTTGCTTGTCCCCTTTAAGGACAATACCGTCATTCCCATTGGAAAAATCACCGACCACAAGAGCAGTAGAGTCCACACCACTTGCAGCGGGAATCGTTAATGCATCCATATTGGTCATCACAGTGGCATCGAACTGACCTGTCGTGAACTGGTTGATCGACTCTATATAGTCGTTCACCTGCACGACATCGATGTCAATGCCATATTTGTCTGCCCATTTGTCTATGATCCCAGCATGATCGGCATAATCCCAAGGCATCCAACCAACGTAGATGGACCAAGCCAGCGTAAATTTCTCTTTCTCTTGAGCGAGTGCTATAGGTGAAAAAGCGGATGCCAGTAGCGAAGTGCCGACAACCGATGCGAGTAGGCTTTTTTTGATGTGAGCTTTCATTTGAATCTCCTCCATGAGGTCACTGAATATCAACACAAGAGACGCAACCAATAAGTTTGGTTCAATCTCCCGGGCTTCTATCCCTCCGTGTGACCTCTTACGAGGTTGACAACTCTTGACCCAGACACTGTTTCAACAGCCGGAACCCTAGATGTCTATTTTCCAAATTGTATGTTAGCCAGACAACGTTACCCGCTAACTATGCGCTCTTGTGAACTTATATCGAGTATTACAAAACTCATGCCAACCATTAAGATATATAAAATCAACAACTTAAAATCGATTAACTTCACTCAACCTCTCTAAATGAGATCATGCTGGTGCATAAGCCCCACATTGGTGCATTGACAATCCGGTCACTCTTTAACGCCTTATTCCATGCATGATTGAGTATCCCGATAAACCCAAACAACATTTTCATCCGATAGTGGTATCTCAAACCAAGACCAGAACAACTCCAACATTTCAGGTGTCATTTCATACGACTTGGCATCCAAATTTGAATTGCGCAAAAGCGCCCTTTGCCGACATGTTTCAAAAGGTACGTCAAGGTAATGCACTTCACTCTCAACCCCCTTTTCTGATGCCCAGCGAATAAAAGCATCTCGGTCAAATTTGCGCCAGAAACCAAAATCGAAAATAACTGGTACACCGAGAGTAAAAAGCTGAAGAGCAGAATCTTTAAACAAGTCTTGAAGCGCAGCTAAACGACTGTCGAAGAGTTCACGCTCCATATGCTCACCATATAAAGGAATCATCCATTCATCTATGGAGAAACGAAAAGCCCCATACTTTTTTGCTAGTTCCTTGGAGTAAGTCGTTTTACCTGAGCCGATAAAACCGCATACGAAATAGATCTTGGTCATAATTTCTCTTTAGCTAATAATATCCAACAAAGGTGTGAGATGCGCTATCGCAACACTCTAGCCATACGTCCTTACCACTCCACTTGATCCAGTATGAATAGTAGCTTGCCGATGGCCAACATGTTTCTCGACGCTTTCAATTTACGCCGAGGGGATGATTTCTACCCTATCGATAAATTTAAGCAATGCTGGGCTGAAGAAAGTGAGGTTATAGTACCTTTAACGACACCTAAGACCTATTCGCAATAGGGGGGACACCAAATTAAGCCACCGACATAATAGGCAACGTCCCGATTTTGAATTTAAGACATGAAAAAACACGCTATAAAGCGCTTAATATTCAATAGGTTAGGATAAAAATATTGTTTGGGAATGATTGGAGCGTACTGCGGGAATCGAACCCGCATCATCAGCTTGGAAGGCTGAGGTAATAGCCATTATACGAAGTACGCATCTTCGGAAAGCGTGTTTACTATGCCATATCCGATGAAAAAGAAAAGCCTAATTTCCAGTTATTTAGCTCGTTCGGACGCTTTTTGTACGTAACGGGCAAACTTTCATCGACGCATCGTCTCTTTACCCTTTTTCTGGGCTGGGCGGCTCACCCAATTCGGTCGGTATCCTTTATTTGTCGTGTTTTGCTCGCTAGAATAAAGCCAATTTTAGATAGCTATCCGAGAACTGATTGCCATGGCAAAACTCACCCTTCAAGAGCAAATGCTCAAAGCTGGCTTAGTCAATGAGAAGAAACTCAAGAAAGCCAAGAAAGGCTCAAAAAAATCGCGTGTTCAAGCGCGTGAAGTGAAAGCCGCCGTCGAAGAGCAAAAAAAAGCGCAAGTTGAACGTGATAAAGCACTCAGCAAAGAACAAAACGAACAGCGCTTAAGCAAAGAGATTCGCGCCCAAGTGAAACAACTGATCCAGATGAACAAGCTAGACTTGGGCGATGGAGAGATCAAGTACAACTTTACCGATGGCACATTGGTCAAATCTCTCTATGTGACGGAACTGGTGCGAACCCAGCTTAGTAAAGGCATTCTTGCAATTGTACGCGAAGATGAGTCTTACGTTGTGATTCCAAGTAGCGTCGCGAATAAAATTGCTCAGCGTGATGAGAGTGTCATCGTCGATCAAAAAGAAGCGGATGAAGAGACCATCGCAGAGGACGACCCATATGCAGAATTTGTCGTCCCTGATGATTTAATGTGGTAATTAACGCCCACCTAAACAGCGAACTTGCCCATCGTGAGTTCGCTACTCTTGCTCAGTGGTCGACGCCTCTATCGTTCGACTGACGACACAGTCCTTACCCTTGGCTTTTGCCTCATACATTAAGTGGTCCGCATCGGATAACGTAATGCCCTTGTGGGTCTTCGGGTACATTGCGCAGCCCACGCTCACAGTCACGTGACGTGTGCCTTCGATACAGCAGTCAACAAGGCGGACATTGTCACAAATCTGATGGGCAATTAACCGAGCTGTATTCGACGTTTCACCAAACACCAACACAGCAAACTCTTCTCCGCCGATTCTGCCCAGCAAGCAATGTTTCGTGATTGCGTCCCGCGCTGCCCACGCCACATTTTGGATTACGCAGTCCCCTATTTGATGACCAAAGGTGTCGTTGACCTGTTTAAAGTCATCAATATCAAAAATGATGACCGCCAGTGGCCGGCCTCGACTGATGGCACGGTTGAACTCACGGATAAAATGACGGCGGTTGCTGACTCCAGTCAACTCATCTTGTTCACTCAACTTTTTCAACCGACGATTGGCTGCTTCCAGCTGCACCGTTTTCCGCTTCACCGTCACTTTAAGTAGCACAATGTAGCCAAGCGCCGTCAACGTACAGACAAAAACAATCAGCGGCACCAAATATTTAGGGTAGACGGTACTGACGTACATCCAGCGCTGTAATATTTGGTTTTTGTCGTCCTCACTAAAACGCTTGAGGTTGCTGATGATGGTGTTATAGAGGTCACGCTCCCCTTCCGCCACGGCAGGGCGTAAGTCGCCGGAATAAAGATGACGAACACCAATAAAGCGGTGAGGTTCATCGCTGCTATAGAGATAAAAATTCGCGACCTGAAGATCAGAAACAAAGGCGGAAATTTTTCCATTAAACGCGGCATCAATCATCAGTTGGTTGTTGGCAAAACTGACGACATCTAAGCCAGGGAATTCACGTCGGGTAAAAGACTCTTCGTAACCACCGGCAACAACACCCACGCGATAATTGTGGTCACCACGCATAAACTCATCAATGTCTTGAGTGATGAGCGATTGATGGACATAGAGCTGAGTATCGATCTTCATAATACTCGGGCCATACTCAAGATACTGCTCTCGACTTTCTGACCAGAGCAAACCGGCATGGATATCGGCGTCACCGCTTTTCATCGCATCCAAAGAGGCTTGCCAGTCCACGAGTAAAAATTCGACGTTGACCTTATTCAGCTCACCATATTTGCGCCAGTAATCAACCAAGATCCCATCCGGTTCCCCTTTCTGATTGAGAAAGGAAAAAGGCTTCCAGGCTTTGGAATTGGTCACGACTATCGTTTCCGCGTGGTCGGCATACACCGAGTTAGCCACCAACACCAGAAGCAGTACAAATAACTGACGCACATCATCCCCTAAACGAAAAAGCTCAAGCATGCATTGCTTGAGCTTCAATACTTCACTCAACGGTTAATGTATAGACGACGTCAGCACGCTTTTCCTGCGCCCATCGTGATTTACCCACAAACTTAGTGCAACAATACACATAATTGAGAATTGGATCTCACTAAACAGGTGGGGGCATTACCCCATCACGTTTGCGCTACGCGTCTATTACTCAGTTTTAAAACGCTGCATCTCGCCATTAAGATCAGAAATGCCTTGCTTGACGGTATCCGTGACCTGTGAGGACGACACAGAAATCGTCGCCACGTCTTCTGCGGATGCGATCACCTGCGCCATGATCGACTGTATCTCTTGCGTTGCTGAAGATTGTCTTTGCGCGGCATCCAACAAGGCATTCATTTGTTGGCTCACCTGTTCGATTTGGTCGGTAGTCTGGCTCAGCGTCCCATAGGCTTGTTGGGTTTGCGCTGCGCCTTGCTGCGCTAGATGGCGGCTTTGCTCTATCTCACTGACCACTTGAGAGGTCGACGTCTGAATCGCATTGACGATAGCGTTGATTTCAGAAGTCGATTCCGTGGTACGTGAGGCAAGCAAACGCACCTCATCAGCCACCACAGCAAAACCGCGCCCGTACTCACCGGCTCGCGCCGCTTCTATCGCAGCATTCAACGCCAGTAGATTGGTTTGTTCCGCAAGTCCTTCAATCACCTCTGTTACGCGGCCAATCGCCTCACTCTCTTTACTCAACTCAGCAACTCGCTGATTGGCCGCTTCAATACGACTGTGCAGCTCATCGACTGTGGTGCGATTGTGTTCGAGTGCCTCACCACCGAGTCGAATCTGCTGGCGTGATTGCGCCAAACTCTCAGCCGATTGCTGCACTTGAACTGAAGTGGTTTGGGCACTTTCACTGACATCGGCAAGTTGATTGCCAACATCGCTCATTTTCTCTTTTTGTAGCGCCACTTGAGACGCGGTCTTTTGGTTGGCTTTGAGTAGGTCATTCATACTGTCGTTGACCGACTGAGCCTTGCTCGATACACCATGAACAATCTCATTCAGCGCCGTGTTCATGGTATTGATTGACAGCATCAAGCTCGCGAGTTCATCGCTCCCTTCGATGCGCAATGGGGATTGAGAGACATCCCCTGAAGCAATGGCCTGCGCGCGCTTGGAAACAATTTTTAAACGGCGGCCGATGTTATTACCCATCGCTTGTGACAAGCTCACCGCCACAATCACCACAGCAATGATTGAACCAACCAAAACACTGATGACTGTCGTCACGGAGGTAAATATCCCCTCACCGCTTATGTCCGCTTTTTGCTGTTGTATCTCGATCAAGGCTTCAAGCTGACGGTCTAGATCATCCACCGCGGGAATCAGCTCGTTGGCCATCACTTGGTTTGCCTGATTCCAATCGGTGGAGAGTCGCAGTGCGACCACTTGATCCGCTAATGGATAGTATAGCTGCTGCATCTCTTTAAACAGCTCCCACAAACCTTGATCACTGCTCGACAGTAAGGTTAATTTAGATTCAATTTCATTGACTGGTTTGGCATGCAGGTCAAGCCACTCATGGTACTTGTCTAAGTGCTCTTGTTTGCCGTATTGGAGAAAATCTCGCATCGCCGACAGCGCATTTGCAAATGAGGTATAACTGTCTGCGTACAAGCGGAACAAGCGCTTGCGCTCTCCACCCTCTTTATTGCCCGCTTCATCGTTAATCAGGCCCTGCAACTGATCTAACGCCACTTCGGCAATCGGCGCCGCTTCATAGATAAACAATGAGTGAGCAGGTAAATTTTCGTCACTGTGACTGAGTTGGGCGATACGTGAAAACAGTGCGCTGGTATTCTGCCAAGCCGCATTGATCTGCTGGTATTGCGCCTCACTTACTAACGGCTCAAGTGTAGGCAAGGCGTTATTCAGGCCCTCCATCGCTTGCTGTAACTGCTGGAACTGTTGCTCTCCGACACGCTCGTCGCCGCCCAATAGCATATAGGCACGTAACGTGGATACGGTGGCTTGAAGTGATTGCTGAATGGAACGCGCAGCATCGACCGTCGGAAGATCGGTCGATAGCAGCGAATCGGTATGCTGCTCTACAGTGTTAACACTGCGAAAAATAAACAAAGCGGATACGATAAAAAGTACTGCAAGTGACACAAAACTAAGACGTAACTTCCCTGATATCGTGAGTTTCATCCTTAAACTCCTAAAGTTAGTTTCGCTGCAACTATATCCTGTTCAACCGGATTGTTAAACAATAGTGAACAAAAACTTACTACTTTCGTTTAGCTGGGATTAGTGATGCGCGATCGAAAAGGGCGTTAAATCTGAGGACCAGTGTGGCAGGCGTTGACTCGGATAATAGACTTATAGATGTGATAGAACCCAAAAATCGCCCCAGAAGGCTCCAGGGCGAGACTCGATTAGATGTGCGAGCTCACCACGTACTGTTCTAATTCTTGGTTTGATACAGTTGTGATCAACTCATCATTCAAGTAAAACGCTACACTCTCATCACCTTTGACGCCCGTAAGCGTTTTGCTTGTTCCATCTAGGTAAGCGATGTCCATTTGTACGGTATTGGCGTCAATGGATTGAATCGTTGTGTTTTCAATCTCGTTCGCACTGGAAAGCGGGACATCCGTTAGAGACTTGTCCAACTTATCGTTTACCTTGATGTAGTTGTCGGTTGGCGTATCCACTACCGCAGGAGACTTCCCAGTGATTGGGTTAGTGCCCGTCCAAAACTCCACCGCGTTGACGATAAACAGGTCAGCGACACTGGCAATACCGTAAACCGGTGACAGCAAAACAAACAAACCTTCACGGCCGTAGCGGTTATCTACCGCTTCTAGGTTGAATTTAGTGACAAGCCCAGTTGTCGCCATTTGTCCCATACAACCCGTCAGTGTGCTAACGCCTAACGCGGCAATCACCGCGACTTTTACTTTGCTTGATTTCATTATTGTCGTTCCATTGTTGATGATGGCGCGCATGCTAACGACAGAGTCATCGGTTTGAAAGAGATCGCCTCTATTTTTTACCGAATACTGACACGTTAAGTGTCTAATTACTCAGCACTTCTATCATTCCGACAAGATGATTCGTCCCTATCCTACATGCCAAACCAATAGCCCACTGACAACTTAGGTCATAAACCGCGCAAATTGCAACCAGAAAAGTCATCAATTGTTGCGCCATTTTTAACAACAAAACAAACGCTTAACATCTCAGTATTTATTTTCTATTTTGTCCCAAAAAGAGATTCCAATCACATATAGATTGGTTATAATTCGCGCCCGTTGCGTCTTATGTTGATAAACGCAAACAAAATTTGAGTATTCCGCCATTAACCCGCCTCTTCCCCCGAAGAGACTCACAGAGAAGAGAATAATGAGCAAGATTGATAAAGCATCACGCATCCTGCTAGCAGGTTTCTGTATCAACCTCTGCCTTGGCATCTTGTATGCTTGGAGCGTATTTAACAAGGCACTCGTCACAGAAGCAGGCTGGAGCGCCGCTGAAGCTTCTGCCCCTTATGCCACTGCAACCATCACTTTCTCTATCTGTCTTTTAGTTGCAGGCATTCTTCAAGATCGCATGGGTCCACGTCTGATCCTAATTCTAGGTACAGTTCTAACTGGTCTAGGTATGATTGCGTCTGGTTTTGCGACCACCCCGCTGATGCTTAACATCACCTTTGGTGTGATTACCGGTGCCGGTATCGGTTTTGGTTATGCATGTTTGTCTCCATCGGCGATGAAGTGGTTCCACTCTTCGAAGAAAGGTATGGTTAATGGTCTGATCGCGGCAGGCTTTGGCTTGGCAGCGATTTATCTTGCTCCTGTGACGTCTGCGCTGATTGACAGTATGGGCATTCAGACCAGCTTTATGGTGCTTGGTGCCGGTGTACTCGCGATTGCGGTTCCTCTTGCAGCCACCATCAACAACCCACCAGCAGGCTACACGCCAGCAGAACCAAAAGTAAAAGCGGGCGCGGCGCCAAAAGCAGTAAAAACTTCTGAGAACTTGTCTTGGAAAGCAATGCTGAAAACGCCTCAGTTCTACTCGCTTTGGGTTATGTACGCGTTTGCCGCATCTGTAGGTTTGATGATCATTGGTAACATCACCACCATCGCAAGTGTTCAAGCAAACCTGCCAAATGCGGTTTACCTAGCGTCTATCCTTGCGGTCTTTAACTCTGGCGGTCGTGTTGCTGCGGGTATCTTGGCTGACAAAATTGGTGGTGTGCGCACTCTGCTTCTCGCATTCGTGTTGCAAGGCATCAACATGGCTCTTTTCGCCACCTTCAAATCAGAGTTCACACTGATCATCGGTACGGCGATAGCAGCGGTGGGTTACGGTACACTGCTAGCGGTATTCCCAACCTTGACAGCGGAATTCTACGGCCTGAAAAATTACGGCACGAACTACGGCGTACTCTACACTGCATGGGGTATCGGCGGTGCAATTGGTGCGGCAGTCGTTGGTTTCTCGATGACGCACGGCGAAGCATACGGCCTTGCTTACACCATCTCAGCAGTCATGATGGGGGTTTGTATCGTGCTAGCGCTAGTGACCAAGCCGCTATCTGAAGCGAAAGTTGCTGAGTTGAAAAATGCCTAAACATTGATTTGTTTTGCAAAAGGCTTACCCTGATCGGTAAGCCTTTTTTGTATTTCAAAGTAATGTAGGACGAGACAGATTGTTATGGACGCTCAACCCACGCTCGCGCCCCATTATTACCTCGACAATTTTATCAAGCTCACTTCGCATGCTCAGCAGTGGTACAGCGACCTGCTGCATGAGGACGAGCAAGCGTGGTTGGCTCGCTTTAATATGCAGAGCCGCGATGCTCAGTGCTTGCTTGTTCGATTACTGAGCCGTAAAGGCGAATGGTTTCGCAGTGATAAGTTACACTATCCAGAAATCAGCAGTATCACCGAGGCGTTAAGCACACTCGAGCAACACGGTTTTATCCTTATTAATGGTCCGATTGATAAGCAAACCTTAGCCGCGTCATTATTGACCAAACCCGAAATCGTCGCTCTGTTTTCACCGCTCAATAAGCAGCGAAAGAAAGAAGCCTTGGTGGCTGAGCTGCCCCGCGAGCCTTTTCTCACCGCTTCCGCGTTAGATTTTGACTGGATCAAGCTTGAGCATGGCAGCATGCTCGATCTGCTTCTCACGCTGTTTTTCGCCAATACCCACCAAGATTTAAGTCAATTTGTCCTTGATGACTTGGGCCTTCATCGTTACGAACCCTATCCTCTGAGCCGCGAGCGGCGCTTTTTTCCAATCAGAGACGATGTCGATAGTCTGCTGCAACTCAGTCAGTTGAGTGAGCAATACCAACAAGGCGACAGAAAATGCGCCGACACACTGGTCACGCTAGCCGATCAGATCCCCACTTCGCATACTCACCCTTACGTGGAGCGCAAACGTCAGCACCTCATCAACGATATCGCGCGCGATCTTGAGCGCGTCCAGCGTCTTGACGAGGCGCTGACGCTGTATCAGCAAACAGATCTTCCTCCCACCCGTGAGCGACAAGCGCGCATTCTAGATAAGTTGAATAGAGATTTTAGTGACGTTGTCACTAAGATGTTACATACACCAAGAGACCAAGCTGAGTACGAAGTCGCGCTCAAGTTGCAACAACGATTAAAGCGCAAGCAGGGAGAGCGCGTACCCAGGGCGCAAAAGCCTGCGCACGATGCGATGCACCTTGCGCTTGACCTCTCTCGAGAACGGGTTGAGTTGGCGGTGAAAGCTCACTTAGAAGCGCAAGGTTGGCAGGTCTATTTTTGTGAAAATGCGCTCCTCAATGGCTTATTTGGTTTGGCATTTTGGCCTGTCATCTTTGCGCCCGTCGAAGGGGCATTCATCAATGCTTACCAATATCGCCCGCTTGATCTCTACCATTCAGATTTCGCAAGCAAACGCCGCGAAGAGATTGAGCATGTGATGCAAACTCTACAAGGGCGCGACTGGTCAGCACTGCTCACGACCTATCGGGACAAATACGCCATCAACAATGCGTTTGTACAGTGGTCGCTATTGGACGAAGCACTGCTTAGCCTAGCGTTAAACACCATTCCAACACCCACACTGATCGCTTTGTTTCGCATTTTATTGAGCGATCTTAAGCTGTATCGCAATGGCCAGCCGGATCTGATTGCCTTTAAAGAGGGTCAATATCAGTGGATAGAAGTCAAAGGACCCGGTGACAAACTGCAAGATAACCAATGGCGCTGGATTAAACACTTCACACGGCTTAAAGTACCTTTTTCGGTCTGTTACGTCACTCACCAGACGGAACCTTATTCGAGCGAAAATGCGCATTAATTTGCACTATCGCTCAGTTTTTGCTGCAATTCATCTATCACTGACCAGCGGAATCATCCAAATCATGAATCCAAAAAAGATCTTGAGCCTAATTACCGTGCTCTTTTTTGCCGGCTGTGCCACCTATGCTGGCCTGAATTACGATCAGCTGTTTGGCATAGAGCAAGTACGCGAGCGCCGAGTCGACGCGAGCGATACACGACACGATTTCTTTCATGCTCAAGTCAAACCTATTCTTGATAAACGCTGTGTGGTTTGCCACGCCTGCTACGACGCCCCTTGCCAGCTCAAGATGTCATCAGTTGAAGGAATAGAACGAGGTGGCAGCAAAGAACTGGTCTATCAAGGTACGCGACTGACTGCCGCAAGCCCAACGCGTCTGTTTGAAGACGCGCAAACCACACAGCAGTGGCGCGAGCTCGGCTTTCACCCGATTTTAAACGAGCGCAATCAAACACCAACCGCCAACCTAGAGGCGGGCTTGATGGCGAAAATGTTGATGCAAAAAGAGGCGCACCCACTACCCAAACAAGTTCAACTTGAAGGTTTTGATTTTGCTATTGACCGAAGCCAAGTGTGCCCAACCATGGATGAGTTTGAGCAATACCAAGCGGATCACCCAACTTGGGGAATGCCCTACGGCATGCCGAATTTACCCCAACAGGAATACGCGACTCTCATGGCCTGGCTGCAAGGCGGCGCAACGATGAGCGCACCGCTGCCGCTTAGCCAAGAGCAGCAGCAACATGTTGATCAGTACGAAGCACTGCTTAATCTGCCTTCTCGAAAAGGTCAGTTGACTGCACGCTATCTCTATGAGCACCTGTTTCTCTTCCATCTTTATTTCTCTGAGATAGACGATGCGCAGCCGAGATTTTTCACTATCGTACGCTCAGCAACCCCACCGGGCGAGCCGGTTCAGCGCATTGCCACTCGCAGGCCGTACGATGATCCGGGCGTGGCGCGCGTATACTACCGCTTGATCCCTGAGCAAGGCACTATTGTCGATAAGACGCACATGCCCTATGCGCTTAATCAGCAGCGCTACCACAACTGGAAAAGCTGGTTTATTGATGCTGAGTATGACGTCGCGACCTTACCCAGTTATGAGCCTGATGTCGCGGCGAATCCCATGACGGCCTTTATCGATCTACCCGTCAAAGCACGCTTCAACTACTTGCTCGACAACGCACAAAATACCATCAACGCCTTCATCAAAGGGCCGGTATGCCGAGGACAATTGGCGCTCAATGTCATCAATGACCGATTTTGGGTGTTTTTCTTAGATCCCGATAAATCGGATATTCCGCAAGTGAATGAGTTTTATCGCTCGCAAGCCGACAACCTAAAACTGCCTGCTGAGCTGGAAAGCAATACGCTGCCGATTGCCAATTGGGTCAGTTATTCCAAGCAGCAAGCGCGCTATTTGAAAGCGAAATCTGAGTTCACCAATCAGTGGTTTAAAGACGGCAAACACCTGACCACCGATATCATCTGGACAGGCGGTGGCACGAACCCCAATGCCGCTCTCACGGTATTTCGCCATTTTGATAGTGCGTCGGTGGTCCAAGGGTTAGTCGGCACGCCACCAAAAACCGCTTGGGTGCTTGATTATGCCTTGTTAGAGCGCATTCATTACCTCCTTGTGGCAGGCTTCGATGTCTATGGCAACTTTGGCCACCAATTGATGACGCGCATGTTTATGGACTTCCTGCGCCTAGAGGGAGAAAGCAATTTTGTCGCCTTGCTGCCTCAAGAGGTTCGTCATCAAGAGCATTCGAGCTGGTATCAAGATCAGAGCGCTCAGTTGAGTGATTTCTTACAGCGCAACGTCGAACCCTTCAACCAACCAACGCAAGTGCGCTATGCCAGCGATGATCCGAAAGCGGAGCTGTATGACATTCTCCAAACCCAACTCGCCCCCGTACTGTCCAACCGTTTCAAGATTGAGCAAACAGGCCTAAGTGAGCGCAGTGAAGCAAGCCTGAGACGTATCGATGCAATACAAGGTGAAGGTCTGGTCCATTTGCCACAAAGCCTAATGATCATGGTGCGCGCGGCAAGCGGACAAGAGCAGTTGTTTACTCTGCTACACAATAACGCTCACACCAATATTTCCAGCTTGTTTAATGAGGAGAGTAACCGAGATTTCGCCAATGATGATTTAACCTTAGTGCGCGGAGTGATCGGTAGCTATCCGGCTGCGTACCTATCGTTGGAGGAATCCGAGGTCGATCAGTTGGTCGAATCATTAGAAGCGCTGCGAACCGAAGACGATTACATCAAGATACTGGATCAATTCGCGATTCGCCGCAGTTCTGATGAATTCTGGCCGTTCAGTGACCGCGTGCACGAGTGGTATAAAGCGGATCAGCCGATCGAATTTGGATTGCTGGACTATAATCGTTTTGAAAACAGATAAACGCTTTAATTGGGTTTAACGTGTTATCGGAGGTAGTTATGGGACTTCAAGACAATATCCGAGCATTGGAGCAACAAATCTATGTCGCGTGCTCCGAAGGTGATTACGACACCGTACAGATGTTAGAGCACCAACTCGACAGCTTGAGAAACCGGTCATCTCACACCCGTGATGACTCCCCTTATGCACCCGAAGGGAAGCTCTATCCGGAAGACGACTGGTACTAACTATAGTTGCTCAGTCAACTGGGCCGGCTCACTCGCCCTGCCTTGCAGGGCGTTTTATTATTCTGTCACTCGCTCTGTTCACTCCAACATTGTTCGTTGACTTGTTGGCCTACATGTCCAACCCAATTTTCGTAGGCGTTCTTCGCCCAATCCGCTAAAATAATCCGTCACTAAAAAGCGCTTTACAACGCAGTATTACACGCTATCATTCGTGCGCAAACGTTTGCCTCACTTTTTGAGTCTGTATTTTGAGGGTTTTATGCTGTCCGATATTGAAATCTGTCGCACGACATCACTGCAATCTATCGATCAGGTTGCGCTTAACGCTGGATTAACGGAATCAGAGTTTCACAGCCAAGGAAAATATAAGGCCAAAATCTCACTGAGCACACTGAAAAGGCTCGATGATCAACCTACAGGCAAGCTGATCGTCGTGACTGCGATTACTCCAACCCCTCTTGGCGAAGGCAAAACCGTCACCACGATTGGCCTTGCGCAAGGATTGAAAAAGTTGGGGCGCTCAGTAATGGCGTGCATTCGTCAACCTTCTATGGGGCCCGTGTTTGGCGTCAAAGGCGGAGCAGCCGGCGGCGGTTACTCTCAAGTCGCACCGATGGAAGAGTTGAACTTACACCTCACTGGCGATATTCATGCTGTGAGCGCTGCCCACAACCTCGCGGCGGCCGCCATTGACGCGCGTCTGTATCATGAACAGCGCAACGGCTATGACGATTTCGAAACGCGCAGTGGACTCAAAGCACTGCGTATTGATCCAGAGCGCATCGTATGGAAACGAGTAATGGATCATAATGACCGTGCACTGCGCATGATCAGCGTGGGTCAGAACGAGCCAGGTAAAACCATCAATGGGTTTGAGCGCCAAGATGGCTTTGACATCTCAGCCGCATCTGAACTGATGGCCATTCTAGCCCTTGCCAGCAACCTGAGCGATTTACGCCAGCGTATCGGCCGTGTCGTACTGGCTTATGATCTCGATGGGCAGCCCGTGACTGCAGAAGATTTGCAAGTCGCCGGCGCAATGGCGGTGTGTATGAAAGACGCCATCGAACCCACGTTAATGCAAACGCTCGAAGGTGTGCCGACCTTGATCCACGCTGGGCCTTTCGCCAATATTGCTCACGGTAACTCTTCCATCATCGCAGACAATATCGCCACCAAATTAGCCGATTTCACGGTCACCGAAGGCGGTTTTGGCTCAGACATGGGCTTTGAAAAAGCGTGCAACATCAAAGCACAATTCTCTGGCAAAGCGCCTGATTGCGCCGTCATTGTGGCAACGTTGCGCGGACTTAAAGCCAACTCTGGCTGTTACGACTTAAAGCCAGGCCAAGCCTTGCCCGACGCCCTATTCCATGATGATAAAAACGCGCTGCACGCTGGATTTGAAAACCTAAAATGGCACATCGACAATGTCAACAAGTACGGCGTACCGGCGGTTGTGGCCATCAACCGATTCCCGCAAGACAGCGAACAAGAGCTCGCTGAGCTGAAGGCGCTGATCGAAGCTCTGCCAAACAATGTCGCCGTTTCTATCAGCGAAGGCTTTGCCCTTGGTGGTGAAGGCACTCGTGAGCTTGCCGCCAAGGTGGTGGAACAAACGCAGACGAACGCGAGCTTTAAGCCACTGTATAAACTCTCCCAATCAGTGGAAGAGAAACTGATGGCGGTAACAGAAACAGGCTATGGCGCGGCGTCCATAACGCTCAGTGAGCTGGCGAAAGCGCAACTGGCCCAGTTCAAGCAGCAGGGCTTTGATCACCTTGCCGTCTGTATGGCAAAAACGCCCATGTCCATCTCAACTGATGGCGCAGTCAAAGGGGCGCCTAGTCACTTTGATGTGCCAGTACGGGAACTCAAGCTGTGTGCAGGTGCCGGTTTTATCTACGCCCTGTGTGGCAATGTGATGACGATGCCTGGTCTCCCTGATAAACCGGCGTTTATGAATCTTGATCTCGACGATGACGGCAACATCATCGGGCTGAGCTAAACCTTAGCGAGTTAGAATTTCATTTTAGTTGTAACCAGGCTTAGGCACTGTGCCTAAGCCTTTATTTTTTAAGCCACTGCGCCACTTTCCACCCTAGATGTTGTACCATTGACATTCAGTCAGCCAACAGTGGATCCCGTCATGGAAGCCGAACTACTCGAAATCAAAAACTTCCTCGCCCAACACCCGCCTTTCGATGAACTCGAAGATGAGGTGCTCAACACCGTCACGAAAAGCATAGAAATCTCCTATTTTCGTGAAGATACACCCGTCATCCACTTTGGCGATGAGATTCACGATCTGTATATGATTCGCAGTGGCGTCATTGAAGTCTACCGCCGCAAAGGGGAGCTCTATAACCGAATCGATGAGGGCGCCTTATTTGGCCAAATGGGGCTACTAACCAACAACAAAGTCCGCTTCCCGGCGAAAGCGATCACCGACACCCTACTCTATTGCATTCCAGAAGCGGTGTTCCAGCACCTCTACGACAACTACGAATCCTTTGCCGATTTTGTTGAAGTGCAAGACAGTGCGCGTCTGCGCCATGCGATTTCCACCTCAACCGAGCAAAACGATCTCACCACATCCAAAGTGCGCACCTTGCTGACCGGTGAAGCACCGTACATCTACAAAACCGAGTCGATTCAAAATGCGGCAATCAAGATGGCCGATGAGAATGTCTCTTCATTGTTGATTTATGATGCTGATATCGTCGAGAGCGATGAAGAAGACACCAACCCATTAGTCGGGATCATTACCGACCGCGATTTGTGCACACGGGTGCTCGCGCAGGGTCTTAACCCCGCAGACCAAGTGGCGGACGTGATGACCACCGAACTCATCTCCCTTGATCACAACGCCTACGTTTATGAAGCCATGCTCACCATGCTGCGCTACAACGTGCACCATTTACCTGTGCTAAAAGACAAAAAACCGATAGGCATCATTGAGGCTACCGATATCGTTCGCTACGAGTCGCAAAACTCTCTGCTACTTGTGAGCACCATCTTCCAGCAACAAAGCATTGATGAATTGGCGGTGTTGTCCCAACAAGTGAAGGACAGTTTCGTCCGTCTGGTGAACGAAGACGCCAACTCGCACATGGTCGGCAGCGCGATGTCGGTGATTGGTCGCAGCTTTAAGCAGCGTATCATCGAGTTGGCGGAAGAAGAGCTCGGCGAAGCGCCCATTCCCTACTGCTTTGTCGCACTGGGATCGATGGGGCGGGATGAGCAGCTATTAGTTACCGACCAAGACAACGCCATTATTCTCGATAACAGTTTCGATAAAAATCTGCACGATGACTATTTTGCACAGCTCGCCAAACGCGTCTGTGATGGGCTTGATCGCTGCGGCTACCAATACTGCACCGGCGACATTATGGCGACAAACCCCGACTGGCGAATGACACGCACCGAATGGGAAGAGTGTTTTGCCGATTGGATTGACGATCCAAACCCTAAGGCGCTGCTCAATGCCTCTATTTTCTTTGACTTAGATGGCGTGTATGGCAGGCTCAAGTTCGCTGAGCAACTCAATGGTTTTATCGTCCGCCGCGCCCGTAAGAACAACCGTTTTCTCGCGTGTTTGGCGCGCAATGCCATGAACCGCACCCCACCACTTGGCTTTTTTAAAGATTTTGTGATGGAAAAAGACGGTCAGCACAAAAACTCGATCAACTTAAAACGTCGTGGCACCGCGCCACTCGCTGACCTTATCCGTGTGCATGCACTGGCCGTTGGCTCTCGCTCAAGAAATTCATTCGAACGTCTTGATGACATTCAAGAAGCGGGTATTTTGCCAAAAGGCAAAGCGCGAGATTTGCGTGACGCGTTGGAATTTATCTCTATGGTACGTATCCGCCACCAAGCCTATGATGTGGAAAATGAGATTGAACCAGACAACAACATCGAGCCTGAGCACTTGTCTGATTTTGAACGACGCAACCTCAAAGATGCGTTTCAGATATTGAGTAATGCGCAGAACTTCCTCAAGTTCCGCTATCAAGCGAGCAACAACTTTAAGTAGGCGACACTATGCTAAATCGACTCAAATTCGCTGGCAGCATAGACTGGCCGAACAAGTTCCAACAAAAGCTCGCACTGACTCAAGATGAGCGACTGCTGCGCTACTACCAAGCGGGTGTGCCTGCGCTCGACACCCCAATTAGAGAGGTGAAGTTTCTTGCGATGGATTTTGAAACCACCGGCCTTGATGCCAATCAAGATGACATCATCACCATAGGGACTGTGCCCTTTGATTCTAATCGAATCTACATGAATCAGGCCAAGCACTGGACCGTTCGCCCCCGTCAGCAGTTAGCGGAAGAGTCGGTGGTCATTCATGGCATTACCCACTCAGATGTGCTGGACGCTCCGGATTTGTCTGCTGTGTTTGATCAAGTATTAGAGCAAATGGCGGGTAAGATCACCGTGGTTCACTATCAAAAAATCGAACGTGAGTTTTTCGATCAAGCGCTGCGCACTCGCATCAATGAAGGCATTGAGTTTCCAGTGGTCGATACCATGCAACTTGAAATCGAATGGCAGAAGAAACAGACCCAGGGCATCATCAATCGGATTAAAGGCAAAAAACCACAATCGGTCCGTTTAGCGGCCAGTCGCACACGTTACGGTCTGCCACAATACACGCCACATCATGCCCTGACCGATGCGATCGCAACTGCTGAGCTTCTTCAAGCGCAAATCGCCTATCGCTTTGCACCTTCAACGCCCATTGGCAAACTGTGGATTTAATTGGCTTTAAGTCGTGGATTTCGATTTTAGCGAGGCATAAAAAACGGGAGACATTCGAGTCTCCCGTTTTATTTTCACTTATTGATGGAATAAGTTACTGGTTGTATTTCTCAGTACGCATACCGAGTATCAAGCTGACACACATCAACAGCAGGACAATCGTGAACGGCAGCGCGGTTGAAATCGCACCCGCTTGGAGCGCTTGAATCGCTTCCGTACCACCAATCCAGAGTAGCGCAACCGCAATCGCCCCTTCCATGAACGCCCAGAATACACGTTGCAGGACAGGCGCATCCACTTTACCACCAGCGGTAATGCTGTCGATAACCAGTGAGCCTGAATCCGATGAGGTGATAAAGAACACCAAGACCAGTACCACAGCAATCACAGAGAGCATCGTGCCCATTGGCAGCACATCAAACATCTGGAACATCGCCAGCGACACATCCGTCAAGCCGTTGGCACCTAGCTCACCAATGTTGTTGACCACTTGATCAATCGCAATGCCACCGAAGACCGACATCCAAAGCAAGGTAACGGCGGTAGGGACAAGCAATACTGCGGTCATAAACTCGCGCACGGTACGACCTTTAGAAACGCGCGCAATGAACATACCAACAAATGGCGACCATGAAATCCACCAAGCCCAGTAGAAAACAGTCCAACCTTGGAACCAAGCAACGTCTTCACGACCATGCGGGTTACTTAACGGGATGATGTTTTCAACGTACGCCATCAGCGTTGTGCCGATGTTGCCAAACGTAACCGCATAACCAATCAGAGCCACCAAAATCAGCAGCACGAACGCTACCAACATGTTGATGTTACTGATCACTTTTACGCCACCGTCGATACCACGAACAACCGATACCACCGCCAGTAATGTCACAATAGTAATCACGACAATCTGTAGCCCTAGGCCGGCATCAATACCGAAGACATGGTGAATACCACTGGCCGCTTGTTGCGCGCCAAGACCAAGAGACGTTGCCAAACCAAACAAGGTAGCCAAAACCGCGAGGATGTCCACCACGTGACCTGCCCAGCCCCAAGCGCGATCGCCCAGAAGTGGATAAAAAATTGAGCGAATTGAGAGCGGTAAGCCTTTGTTGTACGCAAAGAACGCAAGTGACAGTGCCACCACGCCATAGATAGCCCATGGGTGCAGACCCCAGTGGAACATGGTTGCGCCCATAGCCAGTTTGGCGGCGGCTTCTGTGTTGGCTTCCACACCTAGTGGCGTTTCATACCATCCGGTGAAATACGCAACGGGCTCTGCCACACTCCAGAACATCAGTCCGATACCCATACCAGCAGCAAACAGCATAGAGAGCCAGGAGATGAACGAATAGTCCGCCGTCGCTTGTTGACCGCCCAGTCGGATTTTTCCAAGCGGTGAGACAATCAACGCCAGGCAGAAGATCACGAAAATGTTGCCCGACCAAATGAACAGCCAATCAAAGCTGCCAATGATTTGCCATTTTAGGCCATCTAACGCAGATTTAGCCGACTCCGCATCAAGCACTAGCGTCGCTACCAAGAACAACGCGATCAAACCCGCGCTGATCCCAAAAACAGGGTTGTGAACATCAAACCCCCATTTTTGCACATTATCTTGCCCGACGGTGTAGTCGGTGCTATCGATACTGTACTTATCTATACCCTTAGTCATCGTTCCTCTCTTAGATGATTAGTGCGTGTGTTCGAGCTTGTTGACATAAAAATCATTAGTCGTAAAACTAATATCTTGCGCTTTACGACGCATTCCTAACGAAGTTCAAGCTCGTCGCGAACGCACATATTGTACTCACCCATATAAAATGTTCCATTAAACCTCGGTTAAACGTTCACTTTTCACCCAAAAAGGTTAGCAGAAGTTCAATTTTTAAACAAAACCCTTACTCAACGCTGAAATGGTTTTGTTTGAATTCTAAACATTTGAACTCTACTAAATTCATCACTACACTTCTTCTTAATGATAATTTACACGATGGGTGGTCAGTCAAACGCCTGAAAGAACGTTGATCTTTACACTTCAAATGATTCACTAATTAAGGTATTTTCCCCGCTCCATCGCGACGTTAATAGAGGTATCAAGTTGGATAAGCACGAAGAAGTCTTGGTTTCACTCCGCCAAATCATGCGCGCTATTGATTTGCACTCGAAGAAACTGAGTAAAGAGTCAGGCCTAACCGGGCCACAATTAATACTCATGCGCTCTATTCGAGAACTCGGTGAAGTGACCATTCGTGAGCTATCTAACCACACCAACATGAGTCAGGCGACGGCCACCACCATCCTTGACCGCCTCGAGCGCAATGAGCTGGTTAAGCGCGTGCGCAGCGTGCAAGACAAACGCAAGGTACACGCTCACTTAACTGACAAAGGCCGCCAAGTGCTCAGCGAAGCGCCAATGCCACTGCAACAAAGCTTCATCAATAAGTTTCAAAAGCTGGAGGAGTGGGAACAGTCGTTGCTGCTCTCGTCAGTACAACGCATTTCCGCCATGATGAATGCCGAAGACATCGAAGCGGCACCAGTGCTAGAGCTGGGTAGCATCATCAAGCCAGAATAATTCGCCGCGTTACGCACATGATCAAGGTGAGTGGCTAACGGTAGATTGGCCACTCACTCGATGCTTTCACTTGGCGAATCGATAAATGGGTGTGAATGTCTTTCACATGATTGAGAGTCTGTAACTTGCGTGTAAATGCTTCATAGCCACTCAAATCGCGCGCCGCGACCTCAAGTAGATAATCGTACGCCCCCGACACCACATGACAGCTCACCACCTCTTCCATCTCAATCACGTCTTGTTCGAAACTGGTAATAGAACTCGCCTGATGGTTATTCAAGCTCACTTCGACAAATACTGTCATTCCAACCCCAATATGCCTCGTGTCTAACTTTGCATGATAGCCGCTGATCACCCCACTCTCCTCTAAGCGTTTAATTCGCCTCGCACAAGGTGACGGTGACAGTCCGACTTTCTCCGCTATTTGCGCCGCAGATTGACGCGAATCTCGCTGCAATAGCGAGAGAATGTGTTTATCAATTCGATCCATACTACGTTGCCCATATCAATCAAATAACCTTCTATCATTAGCAAAATTTGGCACATATTAAGTAGATTTCTACTCACTTTGCCATCTTTAACCCCATCATACGATTCATACTTAGCAAATGATAATTAAATGTTAAAGCATTATGTTCACAGGCTATCTTGCCATGCTGGCAACCCTCCTGATGTGGTCAGGCTTTTTTCTTTCGCTACGTATGGGCGCTCAATCTACATTGACTCTGGCTGATATTGCGCTGCTGCGTTTTATGCTGCCCGCAATTGTTCTGTTGCCGTTTGTCATCCAACACAGAGCGGCAATTCGAGATACGCCTTGGAGGCTGAAACTAGGCTTGTTGATCGGTTGCGGCCTTCCCTATCTATGGGTCGCGGGTAATGGAATGCAGCTTGCACCGGTTTCCGATGGCAGCGCACTCATCCCCGGCACCTTACCGCTTTTTGTCACGGCGCTTGCGGTGTTGGTTTACCGTCAATCACTGAGCCACCATAGAGTGATAGGTTTATGCCTGATTGTGGTTGGCATCGCGATATTTCTGCATTATGGGGCCAGTGCGGGCCACCATCAGCTTAATGGTTACCTTGTCTTGCTTGTGGCGAGTTTCATGTGGAGTGTGTTTACGATTTGCGCCAGAGTCGCCGCGCTCAATGCCTTAGCCGTCGCCGGATGGGTATCCTTGCTTTCAAGCTTTACGTTAGCACTCTTGATAGGGACTGGGACCGCGCCAAGCACCTTAGCCAGTGTCGACGTCACCCTGTGGCCGTACGATGAATTACTCCGCCATCTTTTACTGCAAGGCGTTGGAGCGGGCATTATTGCAGCCTTTACCTACCTTTATGCCATTGCTCATCTGGGCGCCGAGCGCAGCGCGGCGTTTGCAGCGACGACACCTGCTATCGCGACGCTCTTAGCTTGGTTTTTCTTGCAAGAAAGTGCCAACGCGGTGAGCTTGCTCGCCCTCGGCTGTATCTCGCTTGGCAGTATTATCGCCAGCAACGTCTTTTTAAAAAATGATCAGTCGGTCGCTTTTACTGTCAAACCCTATACTGTCAAACCGAAGGCAGCGAACGCCAAGCAACCTTAATGCACCTTAGTGGACAAGCGTTAGACAGAAAGTTTGATAAACGCGGCGGGAATGACCACGCACAGCCCATAGACCCATAAAGGGATCCAACGACCTTTTTGATGAATGAGTACGGGTGAGCATACAAACAGGCCAATCAGTACCAACAAGGCGCTGCCCGGTGCCCATTGCTCAACTAAAGCGATAACCACCAAATAGCCGATAATAAACCATTGCGGTAAGTGCAGTTTTAACCCGAGCGCGAGTGAGAAAAGTAGAGCAGCAAACAAAGACAACATAGGTGACTCTTTATTATGATTTGGCTTAAATATTAATGAGAACCATTATCAAAAACAAGTCATTTTTACGCGCGATTCGAACGTGTTATCCTCTGCGCACCTATCTTCTAACACCTAGCGATTTATGAAAACACCCTGCATTGCAGCATGTAAAAACAATGGCGGAATCTGTAGCGGTTGTCACCGTACTATGGACGAAATCGTTCAGTGGTCTCAGCACTCTGATGAACAACGTGATCACATCATGGACTCAATCAGCGGGCAACAGAGTACACACACGTGTTCTCAGTGTGCTAGCCCTACTCAGTGTGACATTAGCCTCGGAAAATCAACATGTTGGTGCTTTTCGCTCGAAGAACGAGACAAATCGACGCTCAATGACGATACTTCTCGTAATCTTTGCTTATGTCGCCGCTGCCTTAGCGCACTGCCGTTGGCCTAAAAAGCTCACCACCTTAGCGGTAAGATAATAAATAGACCTATCGAACAAAAAAGTTGTAACCAAGCTTGTCATTCACGACAAAAATGAATCCATACACTATTAAACAACTTGCACCGAGTTCACAAAAACCGCGTCAATGTATATGAAATTCATCTAAAAGCCTTCAGTAATATTCATTGTCATCATTGTTCAATAAATAGACAGCAAACTATGTCAAATTGCTATTTTTTCGTCATTTGAGTCGCTGATTCGCACGCGCTAGGATGACTAAAATAACGACATAATGAGGGCTTACCTATGGAAAAACTCTTCGCTTCAGCACTGGAACTCAAACAGCGTACCCAAGTGACAAGTCTATTTGCCATGAACGGTTTCAAGATTATCAACACCGACTTTGACCAAGTGATCTTCGAACGCTTGGGCACAAAAATTCAAGTCCATTTTGATCGCTCAGCTAACGCGCGCACACTCGCGATACTCGATAGTTAAACACTTCAGAGCTCCCCTACCTCCGCCAACGTGTTGACCTTCCCCAGGTAAGCACTCATGCTCTAAAAGTCGCGGTAAATAGGCCGCGACTTTTTATTACATCTCCACATCCCGATTCAGTAAAAAGCACGCTAGCCATAACGCTGAGTAGAATAAAATGGTAACATCGCGCCAATAGATAAAGGTGTATTGAGCAAGCAGACACATCGTCAGCCCGCGGTATCAGTGCCAAACCTGAGATGAATGGGATGACTCATTTCTCATCTGGCTCAAGCACAAAAGAGTAATTACAAGGTATTCAAATGGTTAACAACACAATTCAATGGTTTCCTGGCCACATGCACAAAGCGCGCAAGGAGATCGAAGAAGCCATTCCGCAAGTGGATGTCATTATTGAGGTGCTCGATGCTCGTATCCCGTTTAGCAGCGAGAACCCGATGATCTCTCAACTACGCGGAGAGAAACCTGTGGTTAAAGTGCTCAACAAGCGCGATCTTGCCGATCCTGAGCTCACTCAATTGTGGATCGAGCACTTTGAGAAAGAGCACAACGTGAAGGCGATGGCCATCACCACACAAAATCCCCAAGAAGTACATAGAATCCTCGAGCTTTGTCGTAAGCTGGCGCCGCATCGTGAAGAGATCGGCAAAAACGTTCGTACCATGATCATGGGCATTCCCAACGTCGGTAAATCGACCATCATTAACACACTGGCTGGTCGTGTTATTGCGCAAACCGGCAACCAGCCTGCCGTCACTCGACGCCAACAACGCATCAACTTGCAAAATGGCATCGTACTGTCTGACACGCCGGGAATTTTGTGGCCAAAAGTTGAAAACCCGCACAGTGGGTTCCGACTCGCCGCAACGGGCGCTGTGAAAGACACGGCAATGGAATACGATGAAGTCGCATTCTACACCGTTGAGTACTTAGCCAAAGCGTACCCAGAGCGCTTAAAAGAGCGTTACCAAATTGAAGAGTTACCAGAAACCGATATTGAGCTGATGGAAGAGATCGGTCGACGCCGCGGCGCATTGCGCACAGGTGGGCGCGTGGATCTGCACAAATGCTCAGAAATCCTTTTGCATGAGCTGCGCGGCGGAACACTGGGTCAATTGACTCTGGAGCGCCCAGAGATGATCACTCAAGAGTTGATCGAAGTCGAAATCGAAGCGGCCCGCAAAGCGGAAGAAAAAGCGAAGAAGAAAGAAGAGCGTCGTAAGCGTTACCTGAAAAACAAACGCTAAGGCGTTTAGGAGAGTATCGATGAGAGTCCCCACGAATATTATTACCGGGTTTTTGGGTACAGGAAAAACCACCGCCATTTTGAATCTGCTCAAAGAGAAACCGGCAAACGAGCATTGGGCGGTATTGGTCAATGAATTTGGCGAGATAGGGATTGATGGCGCACTACTCACAGACCAAGGCGCACTCATCAAAGAAGTCCCCGGCGGCTGCATGTGCTGTGCCGCTGGCGTGCCAATGTCGGTGGCGGTCACGGCACTGTTGCGTACCCAACCAGATAGGCTAATCGTTGAGCCTACGGGCCTGGGGCACGCGCACAAAGTACTGGCTACCCTCACCTCTGCGCAGTTTGCTGATTACATCGATTTGAAAGCGACCATCGGGCTGGTCGATCCGCGCAATCTCTCTAAGGATAAATACACCAGTAACCAGAACTTTATTGATCAACTGGCCATTTCCGACATCATTATTGGCAACAAGGTTGATCAATGTCAGGTCAGTGATGTGGATGCCTTCAACGATTGGGTCACGGTTCAGACACCACCAAAAATCTACAGTCAGTTGGTGAAACAAGGTCGCTTCCCTATTGAGTTACTCGATAGCCAGCGCCGCAATAAAGCGCCGTCGAGCGCGCCAATGGACGCTCATCACCATGAACATGCCGAGCAAGAGCCTCAATTCGCCCTTGCCCCCGATCAAGTGATGACTCGCAAAGAAAACCAAGGCCAAGGTTACTACAGCTGCGGCTGGATTTTCGGTGCTGAAGTCACCTTTAATTTTGATGACCTCTTTTCAGTGCTGTCTGATCTTACCGCTGAGCGCGTCAAAGGCGTGTTGAATACCAACAATGGCAGCTTCGCGTTTAACGTCAGCAATGGCGTGGTTTCCGTCAATCAAGTCAGTTTGGAGGGATTTGAAAGCCGCCTAGAAGTCATCGACAGCCAGTTATTACCTTGGCAACAACTTGAAGACGTCTTGGTTAGTATCTCTAGCCTCAAAGCATAACGAGTCGCTGCCAGTGGTAGCGCTGGTGGCCTCTTCTCGCCTTTTTCTCATCCTAGAATAAACCTCTTGACCCTGTAGCCAACTACAGGGTTTATAATCACGCCATGATTTCTTCAACATGGCTTATCAACATGGAACGGTTAACCCGCGGTCAGTTGGCCAAACAACTGAACATCACCATTGAAGCAATACGATTTTATGAGCAGCAAGGGCTACTAAAGCCACAACGTGCCGCCAACGGCTATCGTCAATACGATAGTGACTGCGTCGCCAAGCTCTCGTTTATTCTGCACGCAAAAGAGTTGGGGTTCACACTAGAAGACATCCAAGAGCTGCTCTCCATCCATATCAAGCCTGAGCAACATACCTGCCAAGAGGTAAAGGGTATTACGGAAGCTAAGCTGGACGATATTGAACAAAAAATACAGCGCCTGCAACACATGCACGATGCGCTGCAAGTGATCAATCAGCGTTGTTGTGGCGGCGCCCATGCGGCAACACACTGCACCATACTCACAGCACTTGCGCATACAAAGCCCGAGGAGAGATAGCATGAGCCGAATTGATACCTTTTTCATGACGTTGCTTGATTTATGGCTCGACTCCGCCTTTTGGATTATTGTCGGCCTCATCGTCGCGGGCATCCTAAAAAGCTTGATGAACACAGACAAATTGGGGCTGCTATTCAGAGGTTCTGGCTTGTGGCCTGCGGTAAAAGCGACAGTATTAGGCGCGCCATTGCCTCTGTGCTCATGCGGCGTGATCCCTGCGGCTTTGGGCCTTCGACGCGCTGGCGCCTCCAAAAGCTCGACGGTCGCTTTTTTGATCTCGACACCAGAAACGGGCGTTGACTCCATCTCCATCTCATACGCGTTACTTGGGCCATTTATGGCCATTATCCGCCCTATTGCCGCAATGAGTTCTGCATTAGTCGCAGCGATACTCGTGCTAGTAACAGACAAAGAAACGCAACCCGCGACACCCTCTCAGCCAAGTAACAACCATTGCTCATCAAGCTGCTGTAGCAGTAAGCCAGTGGAGAGCAGCCCTACCTCATGGACAACACGGTTTTGGCAAGGTCAGCGATTTGCCTTTACCGACTTGATTTCCGATCTCTCTATCTGGTTAATTATAGGGCTAACAATGTCCGCGTTAGTCGTGACTTTTATTCCTCCTGAATCTCTAGGTGAACTTAGCCGCGGCCCTTGGGCGATGCTGGTTATGGCTCTGATTGGCGTCCCTATGTATATCTGCGCGTCAGCCTCAACGCCTCTCGCAGCAGGCTTTATGCTTGCGGGTGTCTCCCCTGGCGCCGTGCTTGTCTTTTTACTTGCAGGCCCTGCCACCAACATGGCGACATTGGGTGTGGTTTATCACCAGCTAGGCAAGCGCGTTCTTGTGAGCTACCTGATCGGTGTTGTGGGCGTGGCAATGGTGTTTGGATATATGACGAACGCGTTAGTGGATACGCTCGCCATCGACATCCAAACGCAACTCGACAGCAGCAGTCAGCTTATCCCAGAGAGACTCGTTTGGTTAAGCGCCATCGTATTATTGATTGCGATCTTCAGAGACATCTACAAGCGGTTTCAGCCGTTAAATAAACGCTTGGCCTAATCCACAACCAAACATCCTTTGCGGGTCGTTAGAAGAGCAAATAGCGCACATAAAAAGGCCGCAAAAGCGATAATGGTGAGTGGCAATGACCAGGTTTGAGTCTGAGAGTAAATCATGCCAACAATAGCGGGGCCAACAGCCGCAAGCGCATAACCTATTGATTGGGCCATACCTGACAACGTCGCCGCTTGTGCTGAGGTCCCGGATATCTGCCCCAAAATCGACAAAGCGAGAATAAAGGTAGAACAGTTGCCCAAACCAAACACGCCAACCCAGAAGATAGCCCACTGAGGAAACAGCATTAGGCCAGTCACACCTACCCCGTTTAAAAGCGCAGCACCGACAAATAAAGGCGCAATACTTTTGCTTCTAGCCATGATAGGAATGAGCAGCAACCCCGGAAACATAGTCGAAAACTGCAAAAAGCCATACACATACCCCGCTTCTAACTCGCTGTAACCCAAAGCCGCGAGAATTTTTGGCAGCCAGCCTGCAAACGTGTAAAAAATAAAAGAGTTCAAACCAAGCGCAAACGTGAAGTACCAAGCAATAGGCTGGCGCATAAGCTTGTTTAATGGGTAGTAATCTTTGCTACTCGCAGTGCTGCGAGTTTTGCTTTCCGCTAACCTTGGCAACCAAAAAGCCAAAGCGAGCACAGGAAAAATCAAATTTCCCGCCAATGCGACTCGCCAACCGATAGAGATGTCATCAATAACGTTGGTGACAGGCACCATGACCGAAGCGCTCAGTGTCGAGCCAATACCCATCGATATACCATACAGTGCAGTCACTGTCGCAATTCGGCCGGGAAATGACGCCTTGATGATTGCCGGAGCCAACACATTGCCGATTGCAATGCCAAGGCCGATAAGCGTTGTTCCAATGAACAACCAGTAAAAGTGCCCAAAAGAGCGAGATACTACACCAACCGCGATCAAAACTAACGCAAAACAAATCGACTTCTCTAAACCCAGTTTGCTGCCAAGCTTGGGACACCAAGGAGACGCCAACGCAAACATGATCAACGGCGTTGACGTAATCACACCCATACTGACCGCTGAAATCTGTAACGAGTCCATAATTTGCGAAATGAGCGGAGCTAAGCTGGTGAACGGTGCGCGTAAATTGATAGAAAGCAGCAGCACGCTAATCATCAACAAAGTCGTGTTTTTTGATTTGAACATCGGTTTCAAACTTTTTAGCAGGAGAGATAACGTTGAAATGTCTTATCTTACGCTTTTAACTGGCAATAGCCAGAAGGCGAACAAAATGCGCGTCGAGAATGGCAGCGTACCCTAGATAAAAACTCAAGCCGGAAAGATGGGTCTTCGAAAATGATACTTGTGGTAATGTGCGGCCGATAAACTGGGAAATGGATATTCTGAGAAATGTCTAATAATGCATTGCTCAGAATAAAAAACCATACCTGTGGCAAACATCGTTAAGTGTTGTACACTTTATAAAACGTTTGAAGGTATGGTTGTTTCTATCTCAACGTATGCTTTCGTAAAATCAATATAGGGTTGTTTTTACAATCTATTTCAAAGTGCTTAAATCACTCTTTCCCGAATACGTTGTTTTCTTGTTCTTGTACACGAATAAACGTCGTGCGTTTCGTTAACTCTTTAAGCTTTGCTGCGCCTACATAGGTACACGTTGAGCGCACACCACCAAGGATGTCAGAAATGGTGCCGTGAACACTGCCGCGGAATGGTAGAAGTACGGTTTTTCCTTCCGCTGCGCGGTACTGTGCAACGCCGCCTGAGTGCTTGTCCATGGCTGACTGAGAAGACATGCCGTAGAACTTCATGAAGGTTTTGCCGTCTTTTTCTACCAGCTCACCGCCTGATTCTTCATGACCCGCGAGCATGCCGCCGAGCATGACAAAATCGGCACCACCACCGAACGCTTTGGCTACGTCACCGGCGCAAGAACAGCCACCGTCACCGATGATCATGCCGCCAAGGCCGTGCGCTGCATCCGCACATTCGATGATGGCGGAAAGCTGCGGGTAACCCACCCCCGTTTTCACGCGAGTAGTACACACCGAACCCGGGCCAATACCCACTTTGACGATGTCGGCACCGGCTAGAATCAACTCTTCACACATGTCGCCTGTAACGACGTTACCCGCAGAGATGGTCTTCGTTGGGAATGCTTGGCGCACTTGCTGGACAAACTCCACCAAATGCTCAGAGTAGCCATTTGCGATGTCAATACAGATAAATTCCAAGTCATCGCTGAGGGCGAGAATTTGCTGCGTCTTTTCGAAATCACGCTGTGAAGTACCCGTTGAAACAAACACTTTATTGAGCGTTTCTGGTGTGGCATTGGCGACAAACTCAGCCCACTGCTCAACAGAGTAGTGCTTGTGCATTGCCGTCATCACGCCGTGCTCAGCAAGTGCGGTTGCCATTTCAAAGCTGCCGACAGAGTCCATATTGGCAGCGATCACAGGCACGCCAGACCATTGACGGCCACTATGCTTGAATGTAAAATCGCGGGTTAAATTTACTTGAGAACGACTTTTTAGGGTAGAACGTTTCGGGCGAAACAGGACATCTTTAAAGCCTAACTTAAGTTCTTGTTCGATACGCATGGATTACCATTCCTTTCTCTTCAAATCGGAGTGTCGGTGCGTTTTCGGTACGCTTTGGCAGAAGCGTGACTGAGTTTCGGACACAAAAAAACCGGAGCGTTGGCAGACGCTCCGGTTTTCAGCATTATAGGTTGTGATTTGTTTCCTGCAAGACTGATATTGTTAGATTTTTTGTGATACAGTTCGGTTAAGTTGCATACCTAAATTCCCTACCCTTCAGATCTATTCTTAATTTTTCATTATTAGTCAGTTGGTTAACAACACCTAGCCAAACGTTTGCTTTTATCGCTCGCTCATTTCCAGCGCACTCATCTGGGTTATTTCACCTTTTCCACTCACACCCTGAGCCACGGATATTCAAAACAGACGGCATTTCTTGCTCAAATTTCAGGCAAAAAAATGGCCAAGCACGGAGCTTGACCAAATGGGTAGACAAAACTGACGTTGTTTTGTGATTAGAAATCGTAACGAATACCGGCTTGTAGTTGGTCGTCTTTGTTATCGATTTGTTCGAAACGGTAACCAGCGTAAGTACGTAAATTGCCGTTGAACTTGTGCTCAACTTCTAGCGCAAAGTGATCCACAGAATCTTCATTAGCCACTTCTTGGTAGTTGTAAACTGCAATTAAAGACGTTTTACCCAATTTATACTTAGCGCCGAGTTCGTACATTGAAGCGTCAACTTCTACGTTACTTACAACTTTGGTTCCATCACCGTAAATAGCAGCTAACGTCAGAGAATCCACTGAGTAACTCGCACCAATGTTATATTGATCTTCAGAAAGACTACCTTGATCTTGAGAAGTGTAACCAAGGCCCAAATCAAGACCAAAATCTAAGCTGTATACCGCAGAAATGCCGAAACTATCGTTATCTTTTTGATCAGATGCGATGTAGTTCGCTTTGATAGTCAAAGCGTCGAAGTTCCCTGCGTAAACAAAGTTGTTTTCTCGTTTATCTTTGTTAGCACCGATTAGATCTGCGGCAGCTTCATCGAAAGTATTCATTAGATCGGTAAAATCTGTGATTTGAACCTGAGCAGAGTCCTGCTTTCCGTAAGAAAACTCACCGAACTTTGTACCAATACCTGCAAAGATATAACGATTGTCGATAGTTTCACTATCGCCTGGTTCTACTTGTGCTTCATATTTACCGAAACCGTAAAGCTCTTCGGATAATTCAGTTTTTCCTTGAAAGTTGAAACGTGCACGCGATTTATCTTTGAAAGAACTGTCTGATGCCGATTCATTCTCATCGGAGATGTTGAAACGGGCTTCCGCACGGCCACCAACCTTCAACTCTGTTCCTTCTGACTTATAAACAGTCGCCGCCAATGCGGAACCTGAAGTGAGAACCGCCAACACTGCTGATGCTAGAACTGCTTTATTCATCTTACTTACCTTTTTTAATCAAAGAGCTTCATTGCTCAAACCAATTCAATGGCGACTAAGTTAGTCAGACTCTATGAAGGTTTCATGGCTCGTCGATGACACTTTGGTGGCAGTTCTATGTAATAATGATGACAAAACCTTATTTAAAATCAGCCAATTAATTTATATTGAATAGAAAAACGCAGGCTTAGATTAAAAAATATCCGCTATCGTTCATCTTTAGGAGAGTCCATCACCACCATGGTGGATATGGAGTTGACTTGTCGGCACTCACCCAGTACATCCGCGTGAAATTTTTTGTAACTGGGCAGATCTTTCGTCTCGACTCTAAGCAGATATTCGTTCGATCCTGTGATGTTGTGGCACTCCACCACTTCATCAACAAACCTGACATGATCTTCAAATTCCAACTGGGCTTGCTTGCGATGACTGGCTAGCCCAATCGACACGTAGGCGACAAAGCCAACACCCAACTGCCCATTATCGAGCACCGCGCGATACCCTTTGATCACCCCTCTTTTTTCCAACTCTTGCACACGTCGCAAGGTTGCTGAGGCCGAAAGCCCAATCCGCTCAGATAGCTCTACATTGGATATTCTTCCGTCATTTTTTAACTCGCGCAATATTCTGTCGTCGTATTTATCCATCTTAATGATTCATGTCTTTTGGTGGCGAATTTACACAAATAAAAACACACAATTGCTCGCACGACAACATACGATAAGGATTCATTTCTCGATTAAGGATTGCATCATGTTACTGGATCAAGTGATTGCGCTGACTCTGTTCGCGTTCGTTTCTACCTTTACCCCGGGGCCCAACAACGTCATGTTAATGACCAGTGGCGCCAACGTCGGCTATCTAAGAACGCTGCCGCATATCGCAGGCGTGGTGTTCGGCTTTGCGTTTATGGTGCTACTAGTTGGGCTCGGGTTGACGCAAGTTTTCATCACCTATCCAGCGCTTCATCAAGGATTAAAGTGGCTCAGCTTACTCTACCTTGGTTACCTCGCGGTAAAAATTGCATTGAGCGGACAAGTCTCCAGTCAAGAGGCGTATAAACCGCTGACTTTTCTCAATGCCGCCGGGTTTCAGTGGGTCAATCCCAAAGGTTGGTCAATGGCACTGACGGCGGTCACCCTCTATAGTAATGGAGGAGGTGTGTGGGAACTGTTGGTGATCTCCAGCGCATTTATGCTCGTGAATTTCCCCTCTTGCTCCTTCTGGGTATTGGCAGGCAAAGAGATGCAACGCTGGTTAACCAGCACCACGCGCGTGCGCGTGTTTAACATCACGATGGCACTGCTGTTGATCGCATCTACCCTACCGATGCTGTGATTCATCTCAACGCTGTTGGTGCGGATGTGCTTTTGGCTAATTTACATCTTTCGAATGTAAATTTAGTTAAAGAGACTGACATTAACGAGGTTGAGCTGTTAATCTTAAATGCGAAAAAGAATAATTATCGACAACTACTGTCGCGCTCAACCTGATTGTAAGAGTCCTCATTATGAAGAAGCCTTCACCAAAACTGCTTACTGTTGTATCAACAGAGACCATCACGCCCAATATGCAGCGCATCGTATTGCACGGCGACGCCTTAAGTGACTTTCCCCATGACTGCGATGGCGGTTACATTAAACTACTGTTTAACGCAGAAGGTGGCACCGATCTCACTTCACAACAAGAAGGTCAGCGCCCCATCATGCGTACCTACACCATTCGTCACTTTGATGCGGCCGCACGCACTCTTGAAGTGGATTTTGTTCGTCACGAAACTCGCGACTTAAGTTGCGGCTTTGCGGCGCGTTGGGCGATGTCCGCTCAGGTGGGCGATACCATCTCAATTGCCGGCCCTGGCACCATTGCGCCCATTAACACAGATGCCGACTGGTTTTTTATGGTCGCCGATATGACTGCGCTCCCTGCTCTGTCCGCCAAAATCAAACAACTGCCTGAAGACGCACGCGGTTATGCGGTGATTCAGGTTCAATCCGAGCAAGATAAACAAGCCTTAACGATACCCAGTCACTTTAATGTACTTTGGGTCACCGAAGGCAAGCCTTTGGCAGAGCATGTCAAAGCGCAACCTTGGTTAGCAGGTCAAGCGTCCATTTGGTGTGCCTGCGAGTTTGATTCGATGCGCCAACTGCGACAGTATTTTAGAAATGAGAAAGAGGTGGACCGCGACTTCATCTACATCAGCAGTTATTGGAAGCAAGGTGTCTCAGAAGATGGCCACAAGCAAATTAAAAAGCAAGACGCCGATAGCCTCGCCTAGTTACTCACTAACCGGCTCGCGCTGTGCGAGCCTCTCTGCCAGAAAATCAATCACAAGGCGAACCTTGGGCGACAAATTTCGATTGTGGGGATACAGCGCCCAAATGCCTTCTCGGTCAACGCGGTAATCGGTGAGCACTTCGACCAATTGGCCCGATTCTAAATCCTGTTTGACGTAGTAGTCGGGCAGTTGAATCAAACCAAGGCCGCGCTTTGCCGCGCTGCGCAGCGCAAAACCAGAGTTACAGCGTACGCGACCCGAGACTTTAATCGCTCGCTCTCGCGCCCCTTCGACAAACCGCCAATGATCCAGTGACCCAACCAAGCAACTGTGATTCACCAGTTCAGACAAGGTATGCGGCTCGCCATAGCGCGCCAAATAAGCCGGTGAAGCACAGACGTGAATTTGCCGAGATGACAGCCGCTTGGCAATCAAACTGGAGTCTTGTAAGCGGCCAAGGCGCACGGCGATATCAACACCTGATTCAATCAAATCCAACGTTTGATTGGTGAGATTTAAGTCCAGATCCACTTGCGGATAGTGCTCCAAAAATTCATTGAGGATCGGCGCGACATGCGACTCACCATAAGCCACTGGCGCAGTGATTTTCACCATACCTTTGGGGCTCGATTGCATTTGTGTTACAGAGAGCTCTGCCAATTCAAGCCCTTCGACCAGATGTTTGCAGCGTTGAAAGTACAATTGCCCCGCTTCGGTGAGCGAGACTTTACGCGTAGTGCGGTTAAGCAGTTTAACCGCTAGCCGCTCTTCAAGCGCAGCGACCTTACGGCTGACTTGCGCCACAGAGGTATTCAATTTTTTGGCCGCGACAGTAAACGATTGATGATGACCCACTGCGACAAACTCGTTCACCCCTTCCCAATTCGCCATGACTCTCTCCTCATTTAAACTCGCCAATTATTACATATACGTAAAAATCATTTGCAAATCCACCTCATTATCAACAAAAGCGAAACAGTATAAGGTAGTAATGAAATAGGACGCTGCAGCTTTCGCTATTGTTGCTAGGCTTAGAGCGTCTGCCCACTGCTAAAAAAGAGGAATACCCGATGGCACTTGATATTAAACCCGGTCAGGAATTCATTAAGTCTAAAGCCGCTGTGGCTTGGGCGGCTGGCGAGCCACTGAAAATGGAAGAAGTAGATGTCCAACTGCCGAAAAAAGGCGAAGTGTTGGTGCGTATCGTGGCGACGGGCGTATGCCACACCGATGCTTACACGCTCTCAGGTGACGATCCAGAGGGGGTATTCCCCGCGATTCTCGGTCATGAAGGCGGCGGCATTGTCGAAATGGTTGGCGAAGGCGTAACGAGTGTTTCCGTCGGCGATCACGTCATTCCACTCTACACCGCAGAATGTGGTGAGTGTAAGTTCTGTACCTCGGGTAAAACCAACTTGTGCCAAGCTGTACGTGAAACACAAGGCAAAGGTTTGATGCCTGATGGCACCACGCGCTTTTACAAAGATGGCCAGCCTATTTTCCACTACATGGGCTGCTCAACCTTCTCTGAATACACTGTGCTTCCAGAGATTTCACTGGCGAAAGTCAACAAAGAAGCGCCGCTTGAAGAGGTGTGCTTGCTCGGCTGTGGCGTCACCACAGGTATGGGCGCGGTTTTAAATACGGCGAAAGTACAAAAAGGCGATACCGTCGCGATTTTTGGCCTCGGTGGTATTGGTCTTTCGGCAATCATCGGTGCACGCATGGCGGGCGCGGGTCGTATCATTGGTATCGACATCAACGAGAGCAAATTTGATTTGGCCAAGCAACTGGGTGCGACGGATGTCATCAATCCACAATCCTTTGATCGCCCCATTCAGGAAGTGATCGTCGAAATGACGGATGGCGGTGTCGACTTCTCTTTTGAGTGCATTGGTAACGTCAATGTGATGCGCTCTGCACTCGAGTGTTGCCACAAAGGTTGGGGGGAGTCAGTGATCATTGGTGTGGCCGGTGCAGGCCAAGAGATCTCAACCCGTCCATTCCAATTGGTGACAGGTCGTGTATGGCGCGGCAGTGCCTTTGGTGGCGTTAAAGGCCGCTCTGAGCTTCCCGACATTGTTGAGCGCTACCTAGCGGGTGAATTTGGCTTGCAAGAGTTCATCACGCACACCATGGGCCTTGATGAGGTCAACCACGCGTTTGATCTGATGCATGAAGGTAAGAGCATTCGCTCTGTCATCCACATGGATAAATAACCCGCCCGCACACTCATCATTCGTCTGCCGTCACACTGTGGCGGCAGCCAACGTTAGGAGCATACGATGACCTTAACTAACCTATCGCAAGCCAAAGTGGCACAAGGCTGGCACAAGCAATATAGCCATGACTCTGAGGTGCTAAACTGCACCATGCGTTTTGCGCTGTTTTTGCCGCCCAATGCCAGTGCCACCTCGCCTGTCCCCGCTTTGTATTGGCTCTCTGGCCTCACCTGTACTGACGAAAACTTCATGCAAAAAGCTGGTGCGTTCAAAAAAGCGGCCGAACTTGGCCTAGCAATCATCGCACCCGATACCAGCCCAAGAGGTGACGAGGTCGCCGATGACCCAGAGTACGACCTAGGGAAAGGCGCCGGATTCTACCTCAACGCCACACAGCCACCGTGGAAAAAGCACTATCAGATGTACAGCTACATCACCGAAGAGTTACCGACCCTGATTGAATCGCACTTTCCCATCTCCTCGCTGCGCTCCATCTCTGGCCACAGCATGGGCGGACACGGAGCGTTGACGATTGGCCTGAAAAATCCGCACCTGTACCAGTCGATTTCCGCTTTTAGTCCGATTTGTCATCCGATTCATGTCCCTTGGGGACAAAAAGCGTTTCAGGCGTATCTCGGTTCAGATGTCGAAACATGGAAGCCATACGATGCGTGTGAGCTATTGAAATCTGGGCCATCACCTTTGCCTATCCTTGTCGACCAAGGTGATGCGGACAACTTTTTAAACGATCAACTCAAACCAGAGATGCTGTTTGCCGCGGCAAAAGCCCATGACAGCCATTTGGAACTGCGCATGCAAAGTGGCTATGACCACAGCTACTTCTTCATCTCGAGCTTTATTGATGATCATCTCGAGTTTCACGCTAAGCACCTCGCTTTGATTGACGCGTAACACGCTCTCGCTGGCATTCAAACGCTAATTCGGTACAATCGGCGCCAGATTGAATCAAGAATGAATGCCAGCCATGCACCAACCGGACTCGCTGTTTACTCGCTTTGAACCAGCGATAGATACCCGCACACTACCTGAGAAGTTCACCTTCCCCTTCTACTACCAGCCGCATCCGCTGTGCGTGGCAGCAGCTGCGCAGTTGCAGCAACACTTGATGAGCCAAACCCAGTGGCAGCATGACTTTGGTGTTTCGCCAAACGGCGCTCTGAAGAGTGATTCTGCAGCCGTGCAACACTCAAGTGGAAAAATGTTTGGAGTGCTGTTAGTACGCTCACCGCAAGGTGAGATTGGTTTCTTTTCTGCTTTTTCAGGCAAAATTGCTGACCAAAACCTTCTGCCCGGTTTTGTCCCGCCCGTCTTTGATATGCTCGCGGAAGAGAGCTTTTTCCGCCGAGAATTAGCGCAAATCACCGACATTAATGCGCAAGTCACCGCTTGGCAGCAAAACCACGATCTGACACCGCTCATCGAGGCGCTCACCACGCTCAATCAGACGTTCTCCAAAGAGGAGCACTCTCTGAGACAAACCATGATCACGCGCCGCGCTGAGCGCAAAGCAGAGCGCCAAACCCTACAAAGCGAGCCACACAGCGCCGAGCAGCAAGCGCGCCTCGATGAATTAGCAAAACAGAGTGTCGCGGATAAAAACCGCCTCAAGTATCTAAAACTGGAGTGGGAAGAGAAAGCGACAGCATTACAGCGACGCATTGACGAACAACAAGCGCAGTTAGACGCGTTAAAACAAAAGCGCAAAACGCTCTCAAACCAACTGCAACACAAGTTGTTTGACCACTATCAGTTTCTCAATGCACGCGGTGAATCGCGCTCACTCAATGCGATTTTCGCCCCAACCACCACCCCGACGCCCCCTGCTGGCGCAGGTGAATGCGCTGCGCCGAAACTGCTCCACTACGCCTATCAGCATGGTTATACGCCACTGGCTATGGCGGAGTTTTGGTGGGGAGTGTCACCCAAATCGGAAATTCGCCAGCATCGTCATTTTTATCCATCGTGCAATAGTAAGTGTCAACCGATTCTCGGCCACATGCTGCAAGGGCTAGAGGTGAATGACAATCCACTTGAGCAAAACTGGGCCGAAAACCTGCCCCTCGACATTATCTATGAAGATGACGCCATGGTGGTGGTCAATAAGCCTTCAGGCCTACTTTCAGTCCCGGGCAAAACCATCACAGATTCCGCCTACACCCGTTTGACTGAGCGCTACCCTGAGTGTGAAGGGCCGTTTGTTATTCATCGATTAGATATGGCGACCTCTGGACTTTTGGTGTTCGCTCTCACGCGCCGTGCGAACAAAAGTCTGCAAAAACAGTTTATCTCTCGCCAAGTACAAAAACGCTACATCGCGCTAATCGATGGCCAAGTGCCTGGCAATGAAGGGGAGATTTCGCTGCCGCTACGAGGCGACCCAGAAGATAGACCACGCCAACTGGTTTGCTTTGAACACGGCAAACCGGCGTTAACCCATTGGCAATTAATTGAACAACGCGATGGGCGCAGCAAGTTACGGCTTTACCCAAGAACAGGACGCACCCATCAATTGCGCGTTCACTGTGCCCATCACCTTGGCCTCGCCATCCCGATTGTCGGTGATGCGCTCTACGGCCATAAAGCTGATCGCCTACATTTGCATGCCGAGCGATTGGAGTTTGAGCACCCTTACACTAAAGAGCCGCTCATCTTCCAAGCGCCGTGTGAGTTTTAAGTAAAAAGCCGCATAGTGTTGATGCTATGCGGCTTATGAACTCACGCTATAGCGGTGAGAATGAAGGTGCCAAACGCCCACTTAAACGCTTGCCGTAATCTCCATCACCACTGCTTGATACGGCGCTAAGGTTAATCCATCAAGGTTAAATTCCGCTTGCGGATAGTTGTTGATCAGCACTTGTTTGGCTTGATACGGATAGCGGCGCTCTAAGGTTTGAGCAGTAAAGTTCGCCACAACCAACAGAGCGCGGCCGCTTTGCTCATCTTGCCTCACATAGGCGTACACTTCACTGTCTTGCGGGTCGAGCAATGTGTGACGGCCATACACCACCACATCACCAAACTCTTCACTTTTACGCAGCGCAATCAGGGCGCGGTAGTGATGGTAAATCGAGTTAGGATCAAGCACCGCTTGCGCCGCATTGATCTCTGGATAGTTGTCATTGACCGGCAACCACGGTGTCCCGGTGGTGAATCCCGCATTGGCCGCATCTTCCCACTGCACCGGCACTCGGGCATGATCGCGTGAGAAGTCGTTGAGAAACGCCAATGCGTCTTGCTCTGCCATGCCACGCTCCATCATTTTTTGATAATGGAACTTGGCCATCAAATCGTTAAACTCCTCGATACTGGCAAAGTGCTTGTTGGTCATGCCAATTTCTTCGCCTTGATAGATGTAGGGCGTGCCGCTCATCATGTGCAGCACCGTACCGAGCATTTTCGCACTGATGACTCGATATTGCGGCGAATCACAACCGTAGCGAGAGACGGTACGCGGCTGATCATGATTGCTCCAATAGACGCTGTTCCAGCCTTTTTGGTACAAATCGTCTTGCCAACGTGCCATGATCTCCTTGTACTGCACCAGATCGAACGGCTTTTTCACTGCGTTATGCTCTTCGCGATCAATGCTGACGTGCTCAAATTGGAAAATCATGCTGATCTCTTTGCGATCAGGGTGCGAATAGTAGCGGCCATCTAAGGTCGTCGTGAAGGGCGTTTCGCCTACCGTCAACACATCGTAATGCTGAAGTACCTTCTCATGCATTTCACGTAAGTACTGGTGCACCAACAGGTTATTGGACCAATGTTCCCAGCCTGCGACACCGGCATCAAAAATGGTCGCATCGGGAAAATCAGATGGCTTACCAATCATGTTGATCACATCCATGCGAAACCCGCCAAGCCCCTTTTTGAGCCAAAAATGCATCATCTCATACACGGCTTCACGCACTTCTGGATTGGCCCAGTTGAGATCCGGCTGGCGATTGCTAAACAGGTGCAAATAATACTGGCCAGTATTCTCATCCAGTGTCCACGCTTTGGGCTTAAAGAAAGACTCCCAGTTGTTGGGTTCACTACCATCGGGTTTGGGATCTTTCCAGATGTACCAATCGCGCTTAGGGTTATCCTTGCTGCTTTTCGATTCAATAAACCAAGGATGTTCATCAGAGGTATGGTTCACCACCAGATCCATCACAATCTTGATGCCGCGTTTGTCGGCTTCTGCCAACAGCCTGTCCATGTCCGCCATGGTGCCAAATTCCGGCGCGATCTGCTGATAGTCTGAAATGTCGTAACCGTTGTCATCCATCGGTGACTTGTAGACAGGACTGAGCCAAATCACATTGGCTCCGAGCTCTTGAATGTAATCCAGTTTGTCGATGATGCCCGGAATATCACCAATCCCGTCCCCATTAGAATCATTAAAGCTTCTTGGGTAGATTTGGTACACCACGGCATCGTGCCACCAGCGTTTTTCCAGTTGTCCCGTCGTCATGGGAGACTCCTTAGCAAGTTAACTGCTGGTGCGAACCACCAGCTCTGTGTCCAGTTGGACGGTTTCGTAAGGGATGTGTCCAAGCGCCATTTGCGCGGCCACTTGGCCCTTTTTCATAATCGGTTGAGCAATCGTTGTCAGGCCCGCTTGCGCCGCTTTCGGAATGCCATCAAAGCCGACAACGCGCAGTGTATCGGGCATAGAAAGACTAAGTTCATTGGCCACATCCAGCGCGGCGAGGGCGATTTTGTCACTCATACAGAGCAGCACATCGACTTTTTTCGGGTTGGCCAACGCGCCGCGCAGCATGGTTTTCAGGCTGGTTTCGTCAAGGTCGTGAATCTGCCAGACGTTCTCGTAGGCCAAATCAATCCCGATTTCTGCCAAAGCTTTTTTATAACCTTCAAATCGGCAACGCGAGACGGACTCTTCACTGGTATACAGTGAGCTCAGGTTCGCCAGCGACATGGAGGTCGACGGCTCTAGACGCAGGCCGAGAATCAACACATTGTCATCCGGGCTACGAATGGCGTGTTTAGCGATCTCATAGCACGCGGTGAAGTTATCTACGTTCACGGAAGGAATATCAGGAAGAGAGAAATCCACCGACACCACCGGCTTGTGTTGACGCAAAATTAGATTGATCACGCTCGGGTCCATCGGCTTACCATAGACGATAAAGCTATCCGGAATGGTTTCCACCTGCGTATTTTGGTAGTTCTCGTGATTGGAGGGCAGCAGCAGCATATTGACGTGTGCTGCGTCCAAGGTTTTTGATATTCCCGCGAGAAATTCGGTCGCCACCGGATCGGTAAAATTGTACGCCAGGCTGTCTGCCAGCAATACACCAATCACGCCTGTTTTTCCCGTTCTTAAACTGCGCGCCGTAATGCTTGGCCCCGTGTAACCAAGCGTTTCACACTCCGCCAAAATTTTCTCACGCAGAGACTGGGAGAGTTGGTTGGGACGATTAAAAGCGTTCGACACCGTCGCGGTCGAGACCCCAAGATGGGCCGCCACGGTTTTCAACGTCGGTTTTCGCCTTTCACTGCTCATCGCACTACCACTCCTTCACTGACTCCCTGAGTGAACCACACCAACGGCGTCGATAGATCAGGGTTATATGTCACAATTCTAAATCGATTAAGAAGAAATAAGGAACTCACTTAATCACTAAAAATTGATTAGTTTGACAGCGGTCATAGAGTGAGCAGCAAACCAGAGAAAAACTTGATCAAAAGCACAAGATTGAGCAGAAAAACAGGCGAATTTGAAATAACGTCTTATGTTGTTTATTGATAGCTTAATCGATTAAGAAATTACTGGTCTTTATAGAAGTTATAGAATCTTGATGGGTTAAGTCTAGGGAATAACATCAATTATAACAATGAAACAAAGTATCTGAACCCACCCTAACCCATTGAAGGTAAAGGGTATCGAATACATGGAGTCTTACTGATGAAAACCTCTCTACTTGCTGGTGCAATCGCGGTCGCGATTTCTGCTACCTCCGCGTTTGCCGCCGAACTGAAGTACGCACCGGGTGAAGACGCTCGCTTTAATTGGCAGAGCTTCGAAGCACTCAAAAATATGGATTTAAAAGGTGAAACCGTCACCGTATTCGGCCCTTGGTTGACCGAAGATAAGGAGCTGGTGGAAAGCGTTATCGCCTACTTCGAAGCGGCAACAGGCGCCGTGGTGAAATACTCTGGCTCAGACTCGTTTGAGCAGCAAATCGCCATCGATGTACAAGCAGGTAGTGCACCGAACATTGCGATCTTCCCGCAGCCAGGTCTTGCGGCTGATTTGGCCTCAAAAGGCTTCCTCACGCCACTTGAGCCCTCCATGGCCGACTGGATTAATGATAACTATGCGGCAGGCTCATCCTGGGTCGACCTGGGCACATTTGCCGGCAAAGATGGCAAAGAAGCGCTCTACGGCTTCTTCTATAAAGTCGATTTGAAATCACTGGTTTGGTATGTGCCTGAAAACTTTGAAGACGCGGGCTACGAAGTACCAGAAACCATGGAAGAGCTTAAAGCGCTTACCGATCAAATCGTCAAAGACGGTGAAACACCTTGGTGTGTCGGTCTAGGTTCTGGCGGCGCAACCGGCTGGCCAGCCACTGACTGGGTAGAAGACATGATGCTGCGCACCCAATCACCCGCAGATTACGACAAATGGGTCAGCAACGAGCTGAAATTCAACGACGCGAAAGTGGTCGGCGCAATTGAAGAATTCGGCTGGTTTGTTCGCAACGACGCCTACGTGGATGGCGGTGCGCGTGCGGTCGCTGCAACTGACTTTAGGGATTCGCCAAAAGGTCTCTTTACCTCTCCGGCCAAATGTTACATGCACCGTCAAGCGTCATTCATTCCAAGCTTCTTCCCTGAAGGAACGGAACTGGGCGCGGATGCGGACTTCTTCTACTTCCCTGCTTATGAGTCGAAAGACTTAGGTAAACCGGTACTGGGTGCCGGCACCATGTGGAGCATCACCAAAGATTCCAAAGCGGCTCGTGCGTTCATGGAGTTCCTCCAATCGCCGATTGCGCATGAAATTTGGATGGCTCAGTCTGGTTTCTTAACACCGCACAAAGGCGCTAACGTGGATGCGTACGGCAACGACACCTTGAAAAAACAAGGTGAGATCTTACTTCAAGCCACAACCTTCCGCTTTGACGGCTCTGACTTGATGCCAGGTAAAATCGGCGCAGGCGCATTCTGGACAGGCATGGTCGACTACAGCGGCGGTAAATCGGCGCAAGATGTCGCCAACGACATCCAAAAAACCTGGGATGCGCTCAAATAGTTCATCTCATCCCATGCGGGCTATATATGGTAGCCCGCTGATGAGACTGCCGTATTGATGTTCAACCCTCGACAGTCAGCTAAGCGTTTTCTGTCGGCAAGGGTTCCAAGTTGAGGTCGTGATGGAGCAACTCTATTCCTCTTTATTTATCATGGCGCTAGGCGTCGCCAGTTGCGTGGTCTACTTTGTCGGCACCAACTGGTTACTTAGCGTGATCTTCCCGACTCGTCGGGTTTCCAATCAGACTATGGCGCAAAACCTGCGTCGCGCCGCAGCGATTCGCCCTTGGCTCTTTCTTGGCCCAGCGTTGGCGTTTTTGGGCCTCTACCTTATTTATCCCGTTTTTGAATCTGTGGTGTTATCACTGCACGATCGAAACGGCTTTGAGTTTGTAGGCTTGAGTAACTACACCTGGCTGTTTAACGATCCGGAGTTTCGTGAATCCCTGTTCAACAACCTATTGTGGCTATTGGTCGTACCGGCTGCCTCGACCTTCTTTGGCTTGGTGATCGCGGCGCTGACCGATAAAGTCAGCTGGGGCAATATTGCCAAAAGCTTGATTTTTATGCCGATGGCCATCTCCTTTATCGGTGCGTCGATCATCTGGAAGTTCGTTTATGACTATCGTGCGTCAGGCTCAGAACAAATCGGTATTTTAAACGCCATCGTCGAACTGTTCGGCGGTACGGCGCAAGCATGGATTACCCTCCCTTTTTGGAATAATTTCTTTTTGATGGTGATCTTAATTTGGATTCAAACCGGCTTTGCGATGGTGATTCTCTCAGCCGCGCTGCGCGGTATTCCCGAAGAGACGGTGGAAGCGGCGGTCCTTGATGGGGCCAATGGCGTGCAAATCTTCTTCAAAATACTCATTCCACAGATTTGGGGCACCATTGCTGTGGTCTGGACCACCATCACCATCTTAGTGCTGAAAGTGTTCGATATCGTCCTTGCTATGACCAACGGTCAATGGAGTACACAGGTGCTGGCGAACATGATGTTCGACTGGATGTTTAGAGGCGGCGGTGACTTTGGCCGCGGCGCGGCGATTGCCGTGGTGATCATGGTCGCGGTTGTTCCTGTTATGGTGTGGAACATGCGCCAAGCCAGTGCTCAAATGGAGGATCGTTAATGTCTCAGCCTCAAACCACAGCACCCAATGTGAGCCAAGCCAAGTTTAGCCTGAGTAAACTTAGGCGCTCACCGCTGACCTTTCTTGTCCACTTTTCGGTGCTCGTCATCGTGATTCTTTGGACACTGCCGACCGCAGGCCTGTTTATCTCCTCATTCCGAGATAAAGATCAGCTTGCCCTGAGTGGTTGGTGGACATCCCTTACCGCATCCGAACAAAATCTCGTTGATCGCACCGGCGATCCAGACACGCAAATTCAACGGGGCGATCAGTATGTGCTTGCCGGGCAACTGCTGCTTGATGGTGAGCCTGTTGATATTAAAGCATTTGGTTTCTCCTCAAGAGAGCCGACCGCTTACCAACCCGGCGACGTGGCCGAGATGAACGACGGGACATTGACCGTCACTGAAGATGGTCACTATGAAATGGTCTCAAACGAGCCGTTCAAAGGCTCACGTGGCAAACGTATTTTCTATACCGCCGTCGTGCCGCCCAAGTTTGGCTTAGATAACTACCGCGAGGTACTGACCGCAGAGGGGATTGGACGCTCATTCATTAACTCACTCACCGTGACGATTCCCGCTACCATCATCCCGATTTTGATCGCTGCGTACGCTGCGTATGCGCTCTCTTGGATGAAGATGCCTGGTCGTAACTTGCTGATTGCTATGGTCGTTGGCTTGCTTGTTGTGCCATTGCAGATGTCACTGATCCCGTTGCTGCGTCTCTACAACGACATTGGCGCCTTCTTTGGCGTGGGCGCGAAAACCTATCTCGGTATCTGGCTTGCGCACACCGGCTTTGGTCTGCCACTGGCGATTTATCTGCTGCGCAACTACATCTCTAGCCTACCAAGGGAGATCATTGAGTCCGCCAAGGTAGACGGTGCGACAGACTTTGAGATCTTTATGCGCATCGTACTGCCACTCTCCTTCCCTGCCCTTGCCTCTTTTGGCATTTTCCAATTCCTTTGGGTATGGAATGACTTACTGGTCGCGACGGTTTTCTTAGGCACAGGAGAAGAGCACATGGTGCTCACCGCCCGCTTACGCGAACTGCTCGGCTCTCGTGGCGGTAACTGGGAGATCCTCACGGCCTCAGCCTTTGTCTCAATTGCTGTACCACTGACCGTATTTTTTGCCTTGCAGCGCTACTTAGTGCGCGGATTACTTTCTGGCTCTGTGAAATAACCAGCCAAGGATTGAAGAGAATTGATAATGACAGGATTAACACTGACCAACGTAAAAAAAGCCTACGGTGACACCCAAGTCATTCACGGTGTCGATTTGGAGATTGATCAAGGCGAATTTATCGTCTTTGTCGGGCCATCAGGCTGTGGTAAATCCACCTTGCTGCGCATGATTGCGGGGTTGGAAGAGATCACCTCTGGTGATTTGTTTATTGAAGGGGCGAAAGTCAACGATTTGCCTGCGGCGATGCGCGGTATCGCGATGGTGTTTCAAACCTACGCCCTCTACCCGCATATGACGGTTTACGACAACATGGCGTTTGCGATGCGCATCGCGAAAGAGTCAAAAGAAGCGATCCATGAGCGAGTAATGGAAGCCGCGCGCATGCTGCAACTAGAACCTTACCTCGACCGTTTACCGAAAGCGCTGTCCGGTGGGCAAAGACAGCGAGTGGCGATTGGCCGCGCGATTGTACGCCAACCAAAAGTCTTCCTTTTTGATGAGCCACTCTCTAACCTCGACGCGGCGCTGCGGGTACAAACGCGTATAGAGATTGCCAACTTAAAAGAGGAGCTCAAGCAAACCACGATGATCTACGTGACGCACGATCAGGTCGAGGCCATGACGCTCGCCGATCGCATTGTGGTACTGTCAGCAGGCAAGATTGAACAGGTCGGCACCCCACTGGAACTCTACACCAATCCAGCGAACGTGTTTGTTGCGCGCTTTATTGGCTCACCTGCGATGAACATTAGCCCAGTCACTCTTGAAGCGGCAGGCAGCGAGTCTCAGATCAAAGCCGAAAGCGGCCTCACCATTACTGTCCCGATCGCAGCGCAGAGCTCATTAGTTGGCGACACCTTGCAAATGGGCATTCGCCCAGAAGATTTTCGCGTCGCCGCCGAGGGGCAAGAACTGATGACGGGCACGGTGCTGTTTGTCGAATCGCTCGGTGAAGTCACGCTGCTGCACATTCAGGTGCCCAATCATGAAGAGTCCATCGTGGCCAAACTGCCGGGTATTCTCGACTATCACAAAGGCGAGCAAATTAAACTGACGGCCGAGCCCGATAAGATTCACTTGTTCAACCAACAAGGTATCTCACTGAAACATCTGTAGTGTGTCTATCGCTCACCCTGTTTGAACAAGAGAGTTTGGACAAGAGAGTGTAAAAAAAGAGAATCCGATGAAAAACCAAGTTCAGTTAATCACTTACACAGACCGCCTAACGGGTGGCGGTCTTCATGCGCTGCGCAACACACTCAGCAACACGTTGAGCGACCTCTTTGGCGGCGTGCATATTTTGCCGTTCTATTACCCAATTGATGGTAGCGACGCGGGATTTGATCCCATTGATCATGCTCAAATCGACCCAAGGCTTGGCGATTGGCCCGATCTCAACGAACTTGGCAAAGACGTTGAAATCATGGCCGACCTTATCGTCAACCATGCCTCTGGCCAATCACCCGAGTTTTTGGATGTGCTGGAGAAAGGCGAAGCCTCTGAGTATTGGTCGATGTTTCTTAAAGAGCGCGATCTGTTTCCAGATGGCATCAGTGAAGAGCAAGCTAAGCGGATCTATCGCCCTCGTCCGGGCAGTTGTTTTAGCGCAAAAACCCTCGCCAGCGGTGAATCCGTCAACTTTTGGACCACTTTCACTGACAATCAAATCGACATTAATGTGGAAACGCAAGCGGGTCAAGCCTACCTTGAGCGCGTACTGACCCTATTCGCTGATAACGGCGTAAAAATTATTCGTCTTGACGCTGCAGGCTATGCGATTAAACGCGCGGGCACCTCCTGCTTTATGATTGAGGATACCTTTGCGTTTATCGATGCCTTATCCAAGCGCGCCAACGCACTTGGCATGGAGACCGTGGCTGAAATTCATAGCCACTATAAAACCCAAATTGACGTGGCAAGCAAAGTCAATCGTGTCTACGACTTTGCCCTGCCGCCACTGGTCCTACACACCCTCTATAGCAATAATGTCGAGGCGTTGGTCAAGTGGCTGACGATCGCGCCACGAAACTGTTTAACCGTGCTCGATACGCACGATGGCATCGGTATCATCGACGCTGGCCCTGAAGGTGACAAACCGGGGTTACTCAACGCCGAACAAATTGATCGGCTCGTCGAGACGATTCATCAAAAGAGCCAAGGAGAGAGTCAGCAGGCAACAGGTAGCGCGGCGAATAATCTCGATCTCTACCAAGTCAATTGCAGCTACTATGACGCACTAGGGCGATGCGATTTTGATTATTTGGTGGCGAGAGCCATTCAGTTCTTCAGCCCCGGCGTTCCTCAAGTCTACTACGGCGGTTTGTTGGCGATGCACAACGACATGGCCCTGCTCCATCGTACTCAAGTGGGTCGAGACATCAATCGCCCTTACCTCACACCAGCGCAGCTAGCCGCTGAACGAGGTAAGCCTGTCGTCAACGCCTTGTGTGAACTGATTCGATTGCGTAATCGCAGCGCCGCGTTTGATGGTAGTTTTAGCGTGGCTGGCGAGGGTTCAAGCCTTACGATGGAATGGGTTCATTTAGACAGTCGCGCAACGCTGCAACTTGATTTGGCAACTCGCAGAGCGCAGATTCACCTTGAGGATGCAGGCAATATACGCACGTTCGATTTGCAAACGTGGCTAGACGAGCGTTAAGCATTCTGCGGCCTTCACCCCACTCTATAAACTCATTGAACCGGCTTCTCAGCATGAGAAGCCTTTTTCTGCCTAGCATTTACATTGTAAACCGTGAACTTTCGCTCAAGCTTGATGAGCAGTTTATCATTCATATTGCTCAATATTACGAGTCACACTAGACTTAATTTATTAAGTCAGTTGTTCATTTGTTTAAAACACTGCGCAGACAGTGACGTGTATCTTCTTCAAATAAGGGGAGAGTTATGACACCACGCCACTGGGTTCACATTGCTGTTACCGCCTTGTCCATCGCGTTGCTGTTGAGTTTACCTCGCGTATTCGCGAGAGAATCACCTGAGATTACGCGCGAGCAAACCCTTATTCTTGGCACGCTTAGCTCCAACCCGAAGAAAGCTTTTAAACGTGCGCAGCCCTTTGCCGATTACTTAGCGGCGAACCTCCATCAACATGGTATTGTACAAGCCAAAGTTGTGGTGGCCAAAACTAACCTTCAGCTGGCCAATTGGGTCAAAAGTGGCCAAGTAGATATCGTGTCAGAGACGGTGTATGCCTCGGACGATCTTATCAAGTACAGCCATGCTGAGATGATTGCGCGGCGCTGGAAAAACGGCGTAGCCAACTACGCCTCACTTTTCTTCGTTCATCAAGACTCTGACATCCATACATTGGATGATTTGGTGGGCAAAGTAATCGTCTTTGAGGATCGTAACTCCACCAGCGCGTTTCTACTTCCTGTCTCTGCGCTCATAGAACAAGGCTATCCGCTGCATGAAGTGACTTCACTCCGCGATCTGCCACCTGCAGATAAAATTGGCTACTTCTTTTCCGATGAGTTCTCATCTGCGGGCGGTGAGTCCAATATGATGAGTTGGGTACATCGTAAAATCGTATCCGCTGCGGCGTTCAGTGATATCGACTGGGAGAAAGAAATTCCGGCACCAATCAAAGAACAGCTGCGCGTTATCTACACGAGCCCCTCTGTGCCGCGTGCGTTTATGCTCGTTCGACCTGACATGGATCCTGTTCTCAAACACGCGATAAGCCAAGTCCTATTCTTGGCAGACCAAGACCCGAACGCCGCGCTGCCACTCAAAAAATACAAGGAGACAGCAAAGTTTGATCCTATTACCGACGATATAGAACAGAGCATCGTCTGGTCTCTGCAACAGAAAGCCCTCGTTAACCAATATCTAGGCCGCTAAATAAGCAGCATCAAGGGGCAATAGGATGAAACTCAAAAGTAAACTGGTCGTTGGTAATATGCTCGCCGTGATACTCACGCTAGGGAGCTTTGCACTCTCTCAATGGCTTATCAACAGCCATTACAATGCCAAGGTACTAGAAGAAAACGGACAGCACATGGCGCAGCGTTTTATCGGCTATGCGAAAAGCCAAGCCGAACAAACGATGAGCTATCTCACTGAAGCGCTGCTTAACCCTATGTACTTTTACGATTTGGATGGGATTGAGCGGATTTTGGAACCGACGCTGCAAAACGTCTCTACGCTCGAAGTCAAAGTGTATGATTTCAATGGTACCGTCATTCACAGAGGCAGCCGTGAAGGGGATGCCTATGGCATGCCCCTGAATGATACCAATGTCGAACAAACGACACTCGGCAAACAGATGGAGTATCTGCACCATGAAGGGAATAGACTTATTATCGCCCGCCCACTGATTCTCAATCAGGAGCTGCTTGGCGGTGTGATGATGGTGTACTCATTGATCGCGATACAGCGTGACATCGCTGAAAACCAAGCGATCATTCAACAAATTAACCAAGCCAGCACAGAGCACAGCACCTTTTTAATTGTGGTGGTCACAGCGGTGATGTGTCTCGTCAGTTTTGTGATTTCAATTGTCATGGCCAACACCTTAATCAAACCCATCACAAAACTGGTGCGTCACTCTCAGCGTATCAGCCGGGGTCACTATCAAAATCTGAATAACATTGAGCGTGGTGATGAGCTTGGTGAGCTAGCCAAAGCCTTTAATGAAATGGACAATAACCTCAAAGAACGCAGTGATGCCATTCAATTTTTAGCTTACAACGATCCACTGACAAAACTACCCAATCGCACCCAGTTTTTGGGCTTTTTAGAGGGATTATTGGAGCAGCACCGCGTGAAGCCCCTGACGTTCGCGATTCTTTTCCTCGACTTGGATGAATTCAAACGCATCAATGACAACTTAGGTCATCAAACCGGCGATGAGTTATTATGCAGCGTCGCAAGTAAAATCAGCGATAACTTACGTCACAGTGATTTTGTCGCGAATCTACTCAGTCGTCACGCCAAAGAAAATAGCCTAATTGCCCGCGTCGGCGGGGACGAGTTTTTACTCTGTATTCCTCACATTGATCAACACGCAGCCGGTGACATCGCGCAGCGCCTGGTACACCTGTTTGAAGAACCGATATTACTCCAAGGGGTCAACGAATCCGTGGTCGTTGGCGCAAGTGTTGGTATTGCCCTCTTCCCTGCCAACGGCCAAAGTGCCGAGGAGCTGGTCAAAAACGCCGACATCGCGATGTACGCCGCCAAAACGCAAGGCAAAGGGCGTTACTGCCATTTCACCGCAGAGATGGAATATCAAGTACTCAATCGCGGCGTGATTGAACGAGAGTTGCGGGCGGCAATCATCGACTTTTCTCAATTTGAAATCCACTACCAACCGAAAGTGAATATGCAAACAGGTCGAGTCATCGGCGTTGAAGCGCTGATTCGCTGGAATCACCCAGCCAGAGGGTTAATCGCGCCAAGCGAGTTTATCCCCGTCGCAGAATCCACTGGGCTGATTCTACCCCTCGGCCGGTGGATTATGGAAGAAGTGTGTCTGGCACTGAACAAGTGGCATCAGTTACCGCACACGGATGATTTTCATGTTGCAATCAACCTCTCTGCCAAACAGGTTTATAACCAAGACATTGCCGCACGTCTAGCGGAACTGGTCGACAAACATCAGCTTCACGCCTCGCATCTGCACGTCGAGGTAACGGAAACCGCCTTGATGCTCGATATGGATAAAGCCAAAACAACGCTGGATAAAATCCGTCAATTGGGTATTGAAGTATGGTTGGATGACTTTGGGACAGGTTACGCGTCGCTTGCCTATCTGAGAGAGTTCAACGTCGATGGTTTGAAAATCGACCGTAGCTTTGTGTCTGATATTGAAGAGGATGAGAATGATCGCGCATTGTGCTCGGCCGTGATTTCAATGGCTCAGCAGATGAATATCAAAGTGGTGGCTGAAGGCATCGAAACCGCGCAGCAAGCACGCTACTTACTGAGCGAGCAATGTGAACTCGGCCAAGGGTATCTTTATTCGAAACCTGTTTACGCCGTGGCCATCAGCCGCATTCTCTACCAACAAGCGGAAGAAATGAGCGCCGGCAAGAGCGCCACGCTCTCCGTGGTTCCCCCGACGCTTCGAGATCATGGCTAACTAGCGCTGCTCAATCTCGCGAATCACGCGGCACGGGTTACCTGCGGCAACCACATTCGCCGGAACATCTTTCGTCACAACACTGCCCGCCCCGATAACCGTGTTATGACCAATGGTCACTCCTGGGCAAACAATCACACCACCGCCTAGCCAGACGTTATCACCAATGGTAATCGTGGTACCAAACTCAACGCCCTCTTCGACACGCCCTTTGACATCTAACGGGTGGCCTGCGGTGTAAAGCTGAACATTGGGAGCGAGCAACACGTTATCGCCAATGTACACAGGCGCCACATCCAAAATCACGCAGTTAAAGTTAGCGTAGAAGTTTTTACCCACATGAATATTACTGCCGTAATCACAACGAAACGGCGGCTCTAAATAGGCCTCTCCCGCATCAGGCAGCAAGCTGTCGATCGCCTCGCGCCATTCTGGGCTGTTGGGAATCGTGTTGTTGAGCTTGAGTAAGTGCTCTCTACAACGGATGCGCTCTTGGTAGAGTGTCTCGTCCCACGCATTGTACGGCTCACCAGCGAGCATTTTTTGTTTTTCGGTTTTGTTCATGATGACTCCTAGCCAAAAGTCGGTGATTTGCTGTCACTTTACGCGGGTTACTGTTTCGCTGCATAACACAACCAACGAGGTGTGATATATATCGCTCTGATTCAACAAAGAAACTCTGTTAACCTAACAGCAAGATTCACCCACATGGATGAGAGACCCAATGGCTAAGCATATCGCTACGGTGGAATGGCAAAGAGCACCCGATGAACCATTTAGTGACAATCAGTACCATCGCAGTCATCAATGGCATTTTGATGGCGGCGCTGTGATTGACGCGTCCTCCTCACCTCACGTTGTCCCTTTACCTTATTCGACAGAAGCCAACGTCGATCCTGAAGAGGCCTTTATTGCCGCTATCTCCAGTTGTCATATGCTGACGTTTCTTGGCATTGCGGCCAAACAACGTTTCGTCGTTGACCATTACCGCGATGAAGCGGTGGGAAAATTGGAGGAAAACAGCCAAGGCTATAGCTCAGTGACGCAAGTAATTCTCTCTCCTCGTGTGATCTTCTCCGGTGAGAAACGGCCCACACGTCAACAGCTGGAAAAATTGCACCACTTAGCGCACCAACACTGCTTTATCGCCAACTCCGTCACCACCGAGATTATCACTCACATCGACACGGCCGAATAGGTCGTCTCCGTGGCGGATTCATGTTACAATCCGCCTTAGCATTTAGGTTGCCCTTGTCCGGTAACCCTCAACAACTACAGAGTATCATCATGGCGTTTTCTCACCTTGGCCTCAGCGAGCCGTTGGTTCGTGCAATCGACGAACTGGGCTACAGTAAACCGACCCAAATTCAAACCAAAGCTGTCCCTGTCATTTTACGTGGCGACGATTTAATCGCCGCGGCTCAGACCGGTACAGGTAAAACCGCCAGTTTTGTCTGGCCAATTTTGGAGCGACTCGCCCAAGGAGAGACTCAGCGTAAAAAACGTTTTCGTGCGTTAATTCTGGCGCCAACCCGCGAGTTGGCCGAGCAGATTGATGAAAAAATCCGCCATTACAGTCGCCACATGCCGCTCACCTCTGTCGCCCTGTTTGGTGGTGTGGATGATAAAGCACAAAAGCAGGCGTTGATCGAAGGCGTTGACATTGTGGTGGCCACACCGGGGCGCCTACTCGATTTATACGGCCAGCGCGCCGCCTATTTTGAAGAGGTCGAAGTGTTGGTGCTGGATGAAGCGGATCGCATGTTAGACATGGGGTTTATTGACGATCTGAACAAAATTCTCGACCGACTGCCAACCGATATTCAGCATCTCTTGTTTTCAGCGACCCTATCCAACAAGGTCCGAGAGCTTGCCAAGACGGCGGTTCACGATCCGTTTGAAATCAGTATTGCCGCCAATCAGGCATCGAAAAAGAACATTGAGCAGTGGCTGATTACCGTTGATAAAGATAAAAAATCGGCCCTGTTGAGCCATCTCATCAAAGAGAACGACTGGGACCAAGCGCTGATTTTTATTGAGACCAAACATGGCGCGGCTAAACTCGCCGATCAGTTGGCCAAACGCGGCATTGACGCTGAAGCGTTTCATAGTGGTCGTAGTCAAGCGATAAGAAAACAGCTATTAGCGGATTTCAAAGCCGGTAAAATCCGTTACATGATCGCCACTGGCGTGGGCGCACGCGGGATCGATATTGAAGGGCTGACACGGGTGATTAACTACGACCTGCCTTTCCCTGCCGATGAGTACGTCCATCGCATAGGACGAACCGGTCGCGCCGATGCCCAAGGTGAGGCGATCTCGTTTGTCTCTAAAGACAACTTTAAGAACCTGTGCATGATTGAGAGCCGCTTAGGCCACTTGATTGAACGCCGTGAAGTGGAAGGCTTTGAGCCGCGCAAGCCGGTGCCGATTTCGATCCTCAACTATGTGCCGAAACATAAACGTCAACCTAAGGAAGAGTCATGAGTCACCCTGACATCAGTCATCCGACTAAGATGACGTTTTTCGAATTCTTGACACCACTGGTGGCACAAGGGAAAAAGACCATCACGATTCGAGATGAAGCTGAGTCCCATTATGTGCCTGGCACTGAAGTCGAGGTGTTGACACTCGAGACGCAGCAGAGCGTTTGCACCATCCGCATTCTTTCTGTGGAGCCACTGCGCTACGACGACATCAACGAATTTCACGCAGAGCAAGAGCACCTCCCGTTGCCTGAGCTGAAAACCTTGATTCGTGACATCTACCCCGATCTGGATCAACTGTTTATGATTCGTTTTGAGCGAGTGGCATAGCCTTTTTCACTCGCCCAGTGCGTGTCTGAATCAGTAGGCACGCACTGATCAATCCCAGTCCGACCCAGCCTTGAATGCTGAGCCTCTCACCTAGAAATATCACTGCCAGCAGTGCTGCCACCAAAGGCTCAAACAGAGTTAGTAGTGTCGCCGTGCGCACTTCGACCCTGCGCAATCCAAAACCAAACAGCAGGTAGCCGACAAACATCGGGATCACAGCCATATATAGAGAGACAGCGCTGTTGATTGCTGATGCAAATAGGGCACTTCCCGTCCAAAATAGCGTAGGCAGCAACAAACATGCACCAAGGCCGAAAATCGCCCCCATCGCACTTTGGGATCGTACACCTAAAGTAATAAGCTGCTTTGCTGCCAGTGAATAACCGGCATAACTCGCCGCTGCCACTAACCCCAACACAACACCGAATGTAAAACGCCCATTGTCCAAGGTGTTCACGCCATCACCTTTGGTTAGGGTTAACAGCATGACCCCAATCGCCCCAAAAGCGAAACTGATTAGCCATTGTGTCGATAACGCTTTAACCGTGCCAAAAAGACGCTCAAAACAGACGGTAAACAGTGGCGCAGTGGCAATAGAAACCACCGTCCCTATCGCAACACCTGACCACCGCATCGAGGTATAAAACGCCAGCGGGTACAAGGTTAAAGCCAACGCGCCCAAAATCAGCGTACGAACATGTTGGCGCAAAATTGCCAGGTCTTTTATGAGTGCGGGAACAGCGATAAGCGCCAAAAGTAATCCCCCCAATCCCATCGCAAAGGCACCGATCGCTAACGGGTGAATGGTCGGAGCGAGCGCCGCAGCGCTGCCAGTAGTTCCCCAAAGTAAGGAAGCGAATAGGATGGCACCAATAGATTGCCATTGTGAAGAAGAAACGTGAGCAGACATTGCCTAATCCAAGCCAGAAATACTCCATTTAGCTTACGGCAAGCCTAATATATCCAATGTGCAGAAAGGACGGTTTATTCGGTTATTCTGATGATTATGGCGCTGTTAGAGATGACGTACTTGCTTCGGTGACAGTGAAAAGTGCACCTGAAATCGCCGCGAGAATGCCGACGCGTCTTGATAACCACACTGCTCTGCAATTCGAGCAATACTTAAGTCGGTGTGAGTCAATAGTGCATGAGCTCGTGACATACGCTCTGCCGTAATATACGCGTGAACGGTTTGTCCGGTGTGCTTTTTGAACTGCGATTTAAATTGTGTCGCACTCAAACAGGCGATTCGACTGAGAGATTCAATGCCCATCGGCGCATCGATATGAGCACTGATGTGCGCTTTTACCCTCTGAATTCGGGCATCACCACTGCGCTGCATTTCTTGTCGTGTTAGCAGCGATGTAAACAGTTCAAATGCTTGACTTTCCAAAGGCGTATCAACAGACTGCTCCAGTTGCGCTGCGAGAAACTCAATGTAGTGCTGAAGTGGTGTCGAGATTGAGAACACCGGCATCTTGGCAGTCAGTAAGGGCTCTGGCAACGTGTCGCTATCCACGACTAAAAAACGGGCGGCTTCATCGGCTCGGAAGATGTGCTCAAGTGTTTTCTTCACCACCACACACTCTCCCGGCGAAACCTTTCCGCGATAGTCTTCAAGCTCAATATCAATCGCTCCGCTTAGCGGCAGAACCAATTGATGATAAGTGTGCCAATGGCCGCGTTTTTGTTTGGTGTATGAGCGAACACTGATGTCCATACTGTTCCTTGTCCCACTGCATGAGCAGCTCATTGATTGACGCACTAGACGACTGGTCTAGTTTTACACTATAGTAGCGGCCATGAACGCAAAAACACAAGATACTCGTCAGCACATTCTCAATATTGGCTATCAGTTGGTGGTCAATAAGGGCTTTACCGCCGTGGGGTTGTCTGAACTGCTGAGCACCGCCCAAGTGCCGAAAGGCTCTTTTTATCACTATTTCAAATCGAAAGAGCAGTTTGGCGAGGCGCTAATTAGCGAATACATTCGTGAGTACATGGCGCGCAGCAACGCGATATTAACTCAGACCGATCTGAACGGTTTTGAAAGACTCGTTCACTATTTCTCTCGCTGGCTGGAGAAAGATTCAGGCACCTGCAATGCGAACCGCTGTCTTGTGGTCAAGTTGAGTGCTGAAGTCGCCGATTTATCCGAGCCGATGCGTCAATCGCTCGCCAAAGGCGCAGAAATGGTGATAGAAAGCCTTGCTCGCTGTATTGAAGTGGGCATTGACGATGGCTCGGTTCAGGTAGTCAACGCACATGCCACGGCCACACAGTTATATCAACAATGGTTAGGTGCGAGTTTGCTCAACAAACTTGTTCAAGATGAAACCCATCTTGAGCTGTGTTTACTTAGCTCCAAAGCCTTGCTAGGTGTTCCAGCCGTCAAGTAGCGCTGGCTCATCACACTTTGCTCCCCCGTTATCGACTATGCTGGTAGCGGGATTTTTTGGCCACACAACTAGACGACTGGTCTAATAACATAACTAAGACGTACTTTATGTCATGTCTACACAGGAGAACATCATGTCAGATTCCATTAACCGACGCGTAGTGCTTGCATCTCGCCCCAATGGCGCACCCACTACGGATAATTTTCGTCTAGAGACAACGGACATTCCAAGCCCAGCAGAGGGCGAAGTCCTGTTGCGCAGTGTTTATCTCTCCCTTGACCCGTACATGCGCGGGCGGATGAGTGATGCAAAATCCTACGCAGACCCGGTTGCTATCGGTGACACCATGGTCGCAGGTACCGTGTGTCAGGTCATCGAATCTCGCCACGATCAGTTTAAAAACGGTGATTGGGTGCTGGCCTACAGCGGATGGCAAGATTACGCACTGTCAAATGGCGAAGGCCTAATCAACATGGGCCAAAACCCGGCGCACCCTTCCTATGCGCTCGGCGTAATGGGCATGCCTGGCTTTACCGCTTACATGGGCCTACTTGATATTGGAGCCCCCAAAGAAGGCGACACGCTGGTCGTGGCTGCCGCCACTGGCGCGGTCGGTTCTATGGTTGGCCAAATCGGTAAATTGAAAGGTTGTTACGTTGTCGGTGTAGCCGGCGGAGAAGAAAAATGCCGTTATGCGGTAGAGCAGCTTGGCTTTGATGCGTGCATCGACCATAAAGCGGACGACTTCGCTGATCAACTCGCCACGCATTGTTCAAAAGGCATTGATATCTACTTTGAAAACGTTGGCGGTAAAGTGTTTGACGCTGTTATGCCATTGCTCAACACTGGCGCGCGCGTACCATTGTGTGGCCTTATCTCACAGTACAACGCGACCTCTTTGCCACAAGGGCCAGATCGCCTGTCAATGTTGATGGGGCAATTGCTCGTTAAACGCATCAAGATGCAAGGCTTCATCATTTTTGATGACTACGGTCACCGTTATGGTGAGTTCGCTGAAGATATGAATCGTTGGCTGGCAGAAGGTAAGATTCACTACAAAGAGCACTTAGTGGAAGGGCTAGACAACGCGCCTGATGCCTTTATTGGCCTGCTCGAAGGGAAAAACTTCGGTAAGCTGGTCGTTAAAACCAACGAGCCGGTATAAGGAGTCGTCATGATTACGCTGCACCACCTAAACCAATCGCGCTCTAAGCGCATCATTTGGCTACTAGAAGAGCTGAATCTTGAGTATAAAATCGCGCCTTATCAACGTGATAACGTCACGTTTCTCGCGCCACCTGAACTCAAAAGTGTTCACCCTTTGGGTAAATCGCCCGTCATTGAAGACAAAGGAGTGGTGATCGCTGAATCTGGGGCCATTACAGAGTACCTGATACAACGTTACGGGCCACATCTCGCACCTAAAGCAGACAGCGATGAATATTTCGATTACCTGCAATGGCTGCATTTTGCGGAAAGCTCAGCGGCGCTGCCCTTGCTACTGAAGATGTTTGTCGCCAAAGATGGCGCGCAGACCAACTTCCTTGCCGGCTACGCCGATCTTGAGTTAGATAAGGTGATGAGTTACGTCAATCAACGTTTAGACGGTAAACGCTACTTGGTCGCCGACACCCTCACCGGTGCGGATATCATGATGTCTTTCATCGTGGAAATCTTAACCAAGTTCGGACTATTGGAGCGCTACCCTCATATCGCTACCTATGCTAAACAGCTTGCGACTCACGACAAGTTCAATAAAGCGGAGCAGTTAGAAACGCAATATGGTTAAACCGTAGGCATTGGCACCGTTAAATATCAAAACGCCGCCCTTTTTAGTCACTAAAAGGGCGGCGTTTTCTTTGGTTATTCTGTCGCCTCGTGAATCGCTTCTTTGGTGTCATTCCATACTTTGGAGGAGTCTTCTTTCACTCCTTCCCAGGTGTTGGAACAACCGGCGAGAAGTAAGACAAGCGTTGCGATCATGGCAGAGAGTTTCATCGTCAATCCTTTACAATTCCGCGTTCGTTTCGACAAAGTAGATTAACCAAGTTATGGATAGTAAAAAAGGGCTAAATCGCCCTTTTTGTCACACTTCTGACCGAAGCTTATCGCAAGCAAATATTCAATTTATGCCACTTGGACTGAGCCATTCATCTATGTCAGAATGACCGCTTTCAACGTCACACAATGAACGCCCTACTATGAATTTCCAAGCCGCAATTTTTGATATGGATGGCCTATTGCTCGATACCGAGCGCCTCTGTATGCAGGTGTTTGAACAAGCCTGCGCCAACGTTAACCTCCCTTTCTACCCTGATGTCTACCTCTCCATCATTGGCCAAAACGCGGTCAGCATTGATAAGACATTTCGTAAGGTGTACCACGACGATCTCGATAAGCTCGATGCAGAATGGCGTAAAAACTACAAAGCCATCGTTAATCATCAAGCCATTCCGGTCAAAGAAGGCGTGCTTGATCTACTGAAATGGTTAAAGGCGAACAAGATCCCAACCGCTGTTGCCACCTCATCACAACGAGAGGTTGCCACGGTAAAATTAAAACTGGCGGGATTGGATCAATACTTTGATTCTCTGACGTGCGGCTGTGAAGTGACCCAAGGCAAACCTGACCCAGAGATTTATTTACTCGCCGCTCAAAGGCTCGGCGTTGAGGCCGCGCAATGTGTGGCGTTTGAGGATTCGAACAATGGTGTGCGCAGCTCCATGGCTGCCAATATGACGACGTTTCAGATCCCTGATTTGGTCGCGCCTTGTGAGGAAGTATTGGCATTAGGCCACTACGTCGAGTCTTCGTTATCGGATGCGCTGGCGCGCTTGAAAACGGAAACAATGGTGGCCTAACACCTCGGCACTATGAATAGATTTTGCTCTCGGCGCGGCGGTTAATATGCGGCGCCGAGGGTTCATCGAAATCGACCAAAATCAGTTCACTGTACTTTTTCTGCTGCAAGTTCAATGGCTTAGCTTGCTGCTGGTGTTTGCGACGCTTTTGGCGCGCCTTTCTAATCATCTCATCCATGGTATGACTCCCTAGCTAACTGTGGTCAAACAGTTGTTCAATTTGACCGCAGTTTCAATGTAGCAGTTCCCTCTTTTTGCTCCATTGAATTTCCTATCTGCTGTGTAAAATGATCGGATTTTGTGATCCTGTTTGAAAGCGCAGCACCGATCGCTTGCAAATAAGAAGGGTGAAATGTGCTCAAGATAGTGCCCTATCTCGGACGAGTTTTGTCGTCCCTATTGCTGATTATCTCGCCTAACGCATCCGCTGATATGCCAAAGCACTCTGTGTCATAACTCAAGGTTCTATCAAACTGCTCCAAGAGCCTTTTAATTCTCTCTTGCCACCCCAACGTGTGAAGTATGCCCTATGATGTTAGGGCAAAAAGCAACGTTGGATAAGGAATTAGAATGACTAACCAATACGTACCACCTAAAGTTTGGACAATGGAAGAAGGCAACGGCGGACAATGGGCCAGCATCAACCGACCAGACTCAGGCGCGCGCCACGAAAAAGCCCTACCCGTTGGCGAGCATCCGCTACAACTGCATTCTCTGGCGACGCCAAACGGACAAAAGGTCACCATCTTACTCGAAGAACTGCTTGCACTCGGTGTGAAAGAGGCGGAGTACGACGCTTACTTGATCAAAATTGGTGACGGTGATCAGTTTGGTTCTGGCTTTGTCGAAATCAACCCAAACTCAAAAATCCCGGCCTTAGTGGACCGTTCTGGTGAAACGCCCATCAACGTCTTTGAATCGGGCCACATCCTGCTTTACCTCGCAGAGAAATTTGGTCATTTCCTACCTAAAGATCATGCGGCGCGAACCCAAGTGATGAACTGGCTATTTTGGCTGCAAGGCTCTGCGCCTTATCTGGGCGGCGGCTTCGGTCACTTCTATGCGTATGCACCAGAGAAATTCGAGTACCCGATCAACCGATTTGCGATGGAAGCCAAGCGTCAGCTCGATGTACTCGACAAAGAACTGGCGAAGCACACCTACCTCGGTGGTGAAGAGTACAGCATCGCCGACATCGCCACCTGGCCGTGGTATGGCAATTTGGTGTTAGGTCACGCCTATAATGCCGCAGAGTTCTTAGACGTCGACAGTTATCAGCACGTCAAACGCTGGGCGAAAGAGATTGAAGCGCGAGAAGCGGTGCAGCGTGGCCGTATCGTCAACCGTGCATGGGGTGAAGAGTGGGAGCAAGTGCCTGAACGCCACAGCGCGGCAGACATTGATAAAGTGCTCGCACTGAAACCTTAATTATCCCCGACCTGCGCTACTGAATAACCCATTCAGCTCATAACCAAGGCAAAAACTGCCTTGGTTTTTTTGTACTCAATAGCCAATTTTGGTGAGAACCAACTTGTGATCGGAACCGTTGGGTGTCGAGAGACTTTCTCTGTGGCACAAACGCCGCCCAGCATTCGCCGATTGTAGCCAAAGGTGATCAATGGCAATCATGGTTGATGCAGGCGTTGCTACTTGTGCGCCCCAATTAGGCCAACTGGCCACCGGCGCGGTCTGAAAGGTGGGGAACAGCTGCGCAAAACGTCGGCTGATGGAGGATAGGTTAAAGTCTCCGACGATCAGCACTTCATCATCAGGGTATTGCTCATTCAACGACTCAATGGTTCGAATTAACGCGTTGCGACGATGCCAGAGTTCTTTGCTGCGCGGAGAAGGTGGATGCGCCACCATTAAAGTGATGGGATCTTGTTTTGGTGGATGCCATACCGCACGAATCACGCTCTGCTGATCCGGCGTGTGAAACACAGAGGCGTCCGTTAACGGAGTAGTGCTGAGAATCATTTGGCTCGACGGATAACCGATGCCCTCTTGGCCGCCATAGAAAAACGGATAGCGGTCATCGAGCAATTTAAGCTGCTCACCAATCTCAGGCGCCACTTCCTGCATTACAATCAAATCCGCTGGCTGCGTTAATAAGTAGTTGATGAACTGATGGATGTCTGGGTTTTCGTAGTAGAGATTGTATTGCAAGACGGTGACGGGAGTATCGCAATCAGCGACGAGTGCTTGGCTGCCTTTGGGTGTCATCAAGGCAAACGCGCCGGCAAGGACAAGGCAGACAAGCGTTTGACCGTAACAGCGGGCCAGCCCCAACACGAGCGCAAGCAGTACATAGCCAAACATAAACAGCGCTGGAAATGCGACGATGTTTTCTACCCACCAGAGGGACTCTTTCAGTGATAACCCTGCCCAGCACAAGGCTGGGAAATAGACAATTGCCCAAAGAATCCAACGCTTCACTCCACCTCTCCCTCAACGTTAGCGCCACTTGAGACAAAGCCCAATCGCGCGTAACAAATTAGAGTAAGTATGGTCGATGATTGACGTTTTCACCGAGTTTTTAACGGCTTAGCCCAAGGCTAAGCCGTTAAGATCGGCTAAAGTACACCACGTGATTGCCTAAAGCGGCTCCACGCGTACGGCTGCGACCTTAAATTCCGGGATCTTAGCGTGCGGATCTTTGGCCGTGGTGGTCAAACGGTTGACCGGTGACTCCACAAAATGGAACGGAATAAACACTACCCCAGGCTGCATACGCTTGGTGACAAAAGCGTCGATCTCAATCTCACCTCGCCTGGTGGAGACTTTCAGCCGTTGCCCATTGCCAATGCCTAAGCGCTCGGCATCCTGCACGCTGATCATTGCTCTTGGCCCGGCAAGATTATCCAACCCTTGGGTTTTTCTCGTCATGGTACCGGTGTGAAATTGCTCCAGCACGCGGCCGGTAGTCAGCACCAATGGGAATTCCTCATCCGGTAGCTCTGCGGCATAACGAAAAGGAATCGCCTCCATTTGCCCTTTACCACGCGAAAACTGCGTCTGGTGCATGATGCGCGTCCCTTCAGGATTATTCTTATTGCTCGGCCACTGCACGCCATTGGGCGGGATGTTGGCCCACTTTAGACCGCCATATTGTGGTGTGACTCGAGCTATTTCATTGGTGATATCCGAGACCTGACGATAACGCCACTCCCCACCCATCGCATTGGCGATTTCCTGAATGATCCACCAATCTTCTTTCGCCTCGCCCGGCGGCGCTACCGCAGGAGTAATGCGCTGCACTCGGCGCTCTGTGTTGGTAAAGTGGCCAGCTTTCTCAGCAAAACTGCACGACGGCAAGACCACATCAGCGTACTGCGCGGTTTCGGTAAGGAAGATGTCTTGCACCACCAAGAAATCGAGACTCTCAAGCCCTTCAATCACGTGAGCTTGATCCGGATCGCTCAGTACCGGGTTTTCACCCATCACATACAAACCGCGTACACTGCGTTCGCACGCGCCGTCGATGATTTCTGTTAAGGTCAATCCAGGCGTAAGCGATAGATTGGGTGCATCCCAAGCAAGAGCAAATTTATCTCGCACCAAGGGGTTATAGACCTTTTGGTAACCCGGGTAGTTATTGGGCAGCGCGCCCATATCACACGCACCTTGCACGTTGGATTGGCCGCGCAGAGGGTTAATACCGCCGCCTTCAATACCGATGTTGCCGCACAAGAGTTGCAAATTGGCGATGGAACGAACGTTATCATGACCGGTGGTGTGCTGAGTGATGCCCATTGAGTAATACACAGCGGTGCGTTTCGCCGTGCCTATCATGCGCGCCATCGCGAAAATATCGTCCGCTTTCACACCAGTGACCAGCTCCACGTTTTCTAACGCGTATGAGGGCGACATCACCTCTTGCATCATGGTATCAAAACCGTCTACGCGCTCTTCGATGTAGTCTCGGTCATACCAACCGTGTTTGATGATTTGCTGCATCACGCCATTAATCAGCATCACATCGGTCCCCGGACGATGCGCAAGATAGAGCTCAGCGTGATCGGCCATGGCGATGCGTTTTGGGTCGGCGACAATCAAGCGCGCGCCATGGTGACGCACCGCTTGTTTAATGTGCGAAGCGATGATCGGGTGCGCAGATGAGGTATCTGATCCAATGATAAAGATGATGTCGGAATGCTGAATGCTCGGAATATCATTGGTCATCGCGCCACTGCCAAGCGCCGCTTCAAGCCCAGTGACCGTAGAGGCATGGCACAAACGCGCACAATGATCGACGTTGTTGGTACCCAGCTCGCGACGGATGAATTTCTGAAACGCGTAGTTGTCTTCGTTGGTGGTTTTCGCAGAGGAGAAACCGGCCAGTGCATCCGAACCAAAGTCGCGCTTGATGGCAGAGAACTTGTTCGCAATCAGCGTAATCGCTTCAGACCAAGACGCCGGTTGCAACCAACCATCTTTACGAATCAACGGCGTGGTGAGGCGCTCGTCACTGCCAATAAAATCAAAACCAAAGCGCCCTTTGACGCACAACATGCCCTCGTTAACTGGAGAGACTCCGCCTGTCACCGCCATGATACGATTGCGCGCTTCATCCACATGCAGCGTCAGCTTACAGCCAACGCCGCAGTAGGTGCATATGGTATCCACCTGTTTCAATTCAATATCCCGGCCTTGCGCTTTATTGCGCTTATCCACCATCGCCCCAGTCGGACACGCTTGCGTGCACGCACCGCACTGTACGCAGGCGGAATCGCCCATTAAGGTGCCATTGGGGCCAAAGTTAGGTCGTAAATCGGGGCGAAGTTTCGGGTGGCCTTTTTCGTCGGTCATAAAGCTCAGCACGCCATGAACGCTTTGCTCACGACACGCTTGTATGCATTGACCGCAACTGATGCAACGATTGGCATCAAAAACAATAAACTCTGAGCTGCTATCGACGCAGAATTTATGCCGCTCATCGCGCACCGCTTGCCAATCGGCTGCGGATTGAACCTTCACCGATTGCGGGTGGTGTTGCTCGGCCTGATAAGTGGTGGCGTAGTCACGCAGCGCACAATCGGTGTTGGCTTGGCAGCCACATTCTAGACAGCGCGCGGCTTCCGCCATGGCTTGCTCGTTATCAAAGCCTAGCTCGACTTCGTCAAACGAGCATTCACGCTGTTCGGCGCTGAGCTCAGGCATGATCATCCGCTTCACCTGCTCTATCTGCTTAAACTGAGCAGGGTCGACTTTGTTTAGCGACGGCTCTTTGCGCGCGTTAAATGGTTTGACAGGCAGTGATGCCATAGTGCCATTGAAAAAGCGATCGATGGCTTGCGCGGCAATTCGCCCATCCGCTACCGCTTCAATGGCAGTGGCAGGGCCTCGGCGAAAATCACCGATACTGAACAAGTTGCCACTGCCGTGATGCATGGTAGTCTCATCCACATCAGCGGTATTCCAACGGGTGATAGGAATATCCAGTGTTTCATGCCGCATGAAATCCAGATCTGGGGTTTGTGACACGGCCGCAACCACGGTATCAAACGCTTGTGTGAAATACTCGCCGGTCGGCTCTGGACGACGGCGACCTGAGGCATCCGGTGTCCCTAGCGCCATGCGCTCAAAGGTGACTTCATGCACGCGCCCTTGCTCGTCCGCATGGTTTTCCACTGGGTTGGTTAAAAAGTGGAACTTGACCCCTTCGTGTTCCGCTTCCACGATTTCATAATCTTCGGCAGGCATTTCATCGCGGGTACGACGATAAATCAGTGTAGTATCGGCGCCAGCTCGCACCGCAGTGCGCGCGCAATCTATCGCGGTGTTGCCCCCACCGATCACCGCCACTTTTTTCCCGGTGGTAAAGCGCTGCTCGGTGACATAATCCTTGAGGTAATCTACTCCAAGATAGCAACCCTCAAGCGTGCTCCCAGGGTAGTGCATTTCGACCGCTTTGGACGCGCCAACCGCAAGACAAACGGCGTCATACTCTTCACTCAGCGCACTGAGCGTGTTCGCCTCACCTAACTTGCTGTTGGTATGAATCGTCATGCCGTTGCGACACAGCAGATCTATTTCTTGATCAAGAATCGATTTAGGCAAGCGATACTCAGGAATGCCATAACGCAGCCAGCCCCCGGCTTGTGGCATCGCCTCAAACACGTCCACTTGATAGCCTTCATTCGATAGGTAGTAGCCCGCTGTCAATCCGCCCGGCCCACTGCCAACAATCGCGATACGTTGTGGCTTGTCGGCTTTTTTCTCCGGTACATAGGCCTGATAGGCACGCAGATCAGCGTCGGCTGCGTGGCGTTTAAGCTGGCGAATCGCGATCGGCTCATCGACGAGCGAACGGCGACACTCACTTTCACAAAACGCAGGACAAACGCGGCCAATCGACAATGGCATCGGCAGCGTTTTTTTAATCACTTCGACCGCTTTTTGATGATCATTATGCGCAATATGGTAGAGATAGCTCTGAATATCGACCCCAGCGGGACACGCCGTCTGACACGGCGCTTCACAATCGGCGTAGTGATCTTCCATGATGCGATTTAAGGCCCGGCGGCGATGCTCTGTAAGCGCAGGAGACTGCGTCACCACATTGAGCCCAGAGTAGACCTTCAATTCACAGGCACGTTTCATGCCGCCACTTTCCACTTCGACCACACACAAATCGCATGGGATTTTGTCGTTTGAACGGTTCAAACCACACAAAGATGGGATCTCAACGCCGCAGACGTTCGCGACCTCAAGTAACGTTTTGTCCGTCTCGACAATTCGATAAGCTCCATCAATGATTATCTCAATCACACCGCACTCCATTCTTTGCGACATTACACCTTTATTAACCATACAATATTAATGGTTAATAACCTGTGATTGATCACACATTCGTACTCTTTAGCACGTGAATTTCCGCAGTGGATTTCATGTCAAGCCTATGCTCACCTAAGTTTCTGATATTGTTCAGCATCCATCGATAATCATACAAATAAATTAGGCATCATATTGTTAACAGAAAGCGTAATTATGTGGCACGTCATTTTCATATTTGTAATGTATAATTTCGTTTTTAACATTTAATTATAGATAACAATAATGTTACTTTAGACACCGTTGGTCACACCGATGAATCAAGAGTTTAATTGACGAAAAACGGTGTTAATGAGACACCATTCTTTCGGTATTTTTATAGTGATTACTATTGGGGTAATGACTTTGAAAATATCGCTTTAAATGGCGTTTAATAACACTCTCTACGTGTGGCAAACATTCCAAACTATCTCATTTCATACTTTGATCCGTGCGGTTTGCCCACTGCACGGTTTTTTTTCGTCTTTTTCTCGAGACATCGCATTTTGTGAAGCATCGCAATAATTATCCACTTGATTAACAGGTGAATAATTTTTCTCATGTCGAAGCGCCAGTTTGCCCCCTATAATTATCCAATTGTTTAATTGTTGATTGGAGAAGCCCGTGCAAGAGAGACCACGCCGCGCAGGTCGACCGACGCAAAACATTGATGCCCGAGACGCGCTCATCCTCCATGCGCGCGAACTGTTTATGGCGATGCCGTATGACAAGGTCTCGACACGTTTAGTTGCGCAAAAAGCGGGGGTCAACGCCGCGATGATTCGCTACTACTTCGGCAGCAAAGAGGGGCTGTTTGAGACCATGCTGAGAGACACACTCGAGCCGATGAAACATCAGTTGCAACAGATGTTTAGTGTCGGTTCTCAGCAAAGTTTTATCGACATTATGCGCACTTACTATCAAGAAATGCACAAAACGCCGCACTTTCCCAAGCTCATTTGGCAAGTGATGAATATGCCTGAGTCGCAAACGCAGCGAAAACTCATGCAGAAAGTCTTTGATGACGTGGGCCGGCCTATGCAGTCAATGATTTTTGAGAAGCTGGCCGCCAACGGCATTATTCGCCCGGGTATGGATCCCCTGCTGTGTCGAGTCTCCTTTATCAGCTTGATGGTGTTTCCGTTTATCGCACCCGCTTCTCTTCTCTCGATTCATGGCATTGAACTGAGCGAATCTTTTTTAAACCGATTACTTGAACACAATATTGACGTTCTTAAATATGGCTTTTTACAAGCCCAAGGCGAACACGATGAAAATTAATAAGAAACTGCTGTTTTTCCCTGCGCTTGGGGTCGGGATCCTCATTCTCGCCCTCGCGATCATGACCAAGCCGCAACTGCCTGTAAAGCCAGCGGGCGAGCGTGCCAGACTGGTCGATACCCAAACACTGGAACTCAAAGCGATAGCGCCACTGGCAATTGGTTTTGGCAAAGTTACACCAAAAGTCGAGTGGAAAGCCATCGCGGAAGTCACGGGGAAAATTGTCTATCGACACCCGGGTCTTGAAAAAGGACAAGTCCTACGTGCGGGGACGGAAATTCTGCGTATTGACCCGCTCGACTACGAACTCAAATTGGTTCAAGCCCAAGCTGATCTCAATTCTGCTCACACCTCTTTAGCTAAGCTCAACCAAGAAGAAGCCAACCTCAAACAGACGTTAGTGATTGAGTCAAATCGACTCGACATTGCCAACAAAGAACTCGCGCGCCAACAAAACCTGCGTCAAAAAGGGCTGAACTCTCAATCCGACGTTGACCAGCAGCAGCAAAGCACCTTATCGCAACGTAAACTGGTGCTCGACATCGAGAACCAAATCGGCTTGATGCCTGACGAAAAACGCGTTGCAGAGGCACAAGTAAAAGTGGCAACCTCCAAAGTGGACGAGGCCAAGCGCTCTCTCGAGAAAACCATCATTCGCTTGCCTTACGACTTACGCATCGCCAGCGTTGACATCGAGCAAGACCAAGTGGTCAATCTACAGCAAACCATGGTGGTCGCTCATGGCATACAAGTGATGGAAGTGGAAGCGCAGCTCTCGATTCATGACATGCTCACCATCGCAGCAAGCCTAGGTGAATTTGGCCGCGACGACTCCGGCATTCCGCAACCCAATATGACGGATATTAAAGCCAACGTGCAGTTAAGTAGCGGAAACCTCAAAGCCTCGTGGCCTGCGCGTGTGGCGCGCATCAGTGAAACGGTCGATCCTAACCAAGCGACGGCGGGCGTCATCCTCGAAATCGAGCAAGACTATCGCGCACTTGCGCCGGGCGCTACGCCGCCACTGGTTAATGGCATGTTTGTGCGCGCGGAAGTCGAAGGCCAAGCCAACCCGAGTTGGGTTATCCCTGAGCGGGCCCTCCATGGCAATACCATTTATCTGCTCGATGAAGAGAGTAAATTGCGCATGGTGCCGGTTGAGGTACTTTATCGCCGTGATAACCAAGTGGTGATCGAGGGGGATTTGGAGCAAGGCCAAGCGTTGATTCTCAATGATCTCCTCCCTGCGATTGAAGGGATGCTGCTCAAAAATGCGCGTTCGCCACAGGAGCCGAAATCATGATTCGTTTTTTCGCCAAGCACCCAACGGCGGCCAACTTATTGATGCTCACCTTGCTACTGCTCGGCGTGACATCTCTCACCACCATCAAACGTGAGACATTCCCTGAGTTTGATCCGCCATATATCATGGCGGGCGTCGTCTACCCCGGCGCGTCGCCACAAGAGGTCGAAGAGAGCATTTGTGTGCGCATGGAAGACGCGGTGGATGGTCTGGCCAATATCGTTGAAACACGCTGTGAGGCGGTCGAAGGCTCAGCGCGTTTAGTGCTAAAACTGGACGAGAAAGCCGATATTGGCCGCATGTTGGTGGATGTGCAAACTCAAATCAACGCCATCAACGATTTTCCGCAGGAGATCGAATCTCCTATCGTTCAAGAGTTGGATTGGAACGAGCCTGTGGTTGATGTGGCTATCACCGCAGATACCACATGGCCAGAGTTAAAAGCCTACGCCGAACAGCTTAAGCGAACGTTAAAGCTTGACTATGGTGTGTCGCTGGTCGATGTGGCCGGGTTTTCTGATCACCAATACCGAGTGGAACTCGATACCAGTGCCATTCGCCAACTGGGTCTGAGTGTTGGCGATATCGCGACGCAAATCGGCAAGCAGAACGTCAAACTGCCCAGTGGCAACGTGGAAACACCTGACAAAAACTTTCTCATTCGCTTTGATGAGCGACGCGTCACACCAGAGGCGCTCGAAACGATTGTGGTTGGCTCTGGGCCAAATGGTTCTCTGATTCGCTTGCGAGACGTGGCTAAAATCACCGATCGCTTTGAGCTCGATGAGCAAAAAGTGCTGTTTGATGGTCACCCATCCGCCCTACTTAAAGTGAGCAAAAACAAAGAAGACGACGCACTGCGCATTAAAGAGCGCGTGGCTGCCTTCGTGGCCGACCAACAAGCGCACGCGCCCGATGGCGTCACCCTTGAAATGACCAATGACCTCTCATCGGTGTTATGGGACCGCCTGACCATGATGGTACGCAACGGCTGGCAAGGGATCGTGTTGGTGTTTGCCACCATGTGGCTCTTCTTTAGCCTACGCTACTCGTTTTGGGTGGCCGCAGGCTTACCGGTGGCTTTTTTAGGTGGGCTGTTCTTGATGGCGCAGCTTGGGCTATCCATTAATATCATGTCCTTGGTCGGCTTATTGATGGCGATCGGTATCATGATGGATGATGCCATCGTCATCGCTGAATCCATTGCCGCCCATTTAGATCGAGGTGAAGAGATCGATGACGCGGTGATCAAAGGCGTCAAAAAAGTGCTCCCTGGGGTGATCTCCTCATTCTTAACCACGGTGTGCATCTTTGGTAGCTTGCTGTTCCTGCAAGGAGAGATGGGCGCAGTGCTCAAAGCGGTGCCGCAAGTCCTGATTTTGGTCTTAACGCTCAGCTTGGTGGAAGCGTTTTTGATTTTGCCGAATCACCTGTCGCACTCACTGCACAAGCAGAAAGTCGAAAAAGCGCCCAATCGTTGGAAGAAGCGACTGCTCGATTCATTTGAGCATTTTCGCAACACCACGCTGGTCAATGCTGTCGACAAAGTGGTGGCCTACCGTTACGCATTTTTAGGCGCGGTGGTGGCGATGCTGTTGATCTCTGCCTCTACACTGGTGAGTGGCATTTTGAAGTTCCAACCCTTTCCTGAACTGGATGGTGATATCGCCGAGGCTCGAGTGATTTTGCCGCCGGGATCTTCGCTGCGCCAAACTGAACAGGTGGTGGATCACATTGTTGCTTCAGCACGCAAACTCGATAAAACCTGGAGTCAGGAGTTTGAGCAAGGCAGACCGCTCGTTGAACACATCACTAGCCAGTTTAATACCAACGCGGATGCCAATGAGTCTGGCCCACACATTGCGACGGTGAGACTCGATCTGCTTGGCGCGGAAAGTCGCAACACCCTTATTGATGATTTCATTGCCGCGTGGCGCGATGATGTCGGTGAGCTCGCCGACCCCATCTCTTTGGTATTTAAGCAGCCGACAATGGGACCGGGTGGCCGCGCGATTGAAATTCGCGCCAAACACGATTCATTGGAAGAGCTTAAAGCCGCCTCCATTGAGATTCAGCAATACCTCAACGAATTTGATGGCGTACATGGCGTCTTAGATGACATGCGCATGGGCAAAGAAGAGGTGTTGGTGAAGCTGCGCCCAGGCGCTGAGAGCTATGGGGTCAACGGGCAACTGATCGCATCGCAACTTCGCGCGGCGTTCTTTGGACAAACGGCGGATGAAATTCAAGTCGGCGTGGAGAACATTTCTATCGAGGTGAGGCTGGACAAAACGCAGGCTGGCGATCTTGGCCAGTTGGCCAACTTCCCTATCATTCTTGCAGACGGAAGCCAGATCCCACTGGCCAGTATTGCAACCTTGGATTTCCAACGCAATTACGTGCGCATTCAACGTATTGATGGGCTAAGAACCGTGAGTGTGTTTGGTGATACTGACAACACCAAAGCCAACTCCACCGCCATCATTCGTCAGTTTCAGCAGCAAGAAGCGCCAAGACTGGTCGCTAAATACCCGGGGCTGAGATTTGATTTTGAAGGCGAAGCGAAAGACGCCGCGGAAACCGGCGCCTCAATGGGTAAAGGGTTTTTGCTCGGGCTGTTTGGCGTGTTCGCCATCTTAAGCTATCAGTTCCGCAGCTATCTTGAGCCGTTTGTGGTCATGCTGGCGATTCCACTGGCGTTTATCGGTGTGGTGTGGGGCCACGTGCTGCTTGGCCACCCATTGAGTATGCCGAGTATGATGGGCTTTGTATCGCTGGCGGGGATCGTGGTGAACGATTCCATCTTACTGGTGCAGTATATCCGCCACCATGTCGATGAAGGGGACAGCGTGCACGACTCCGTGGTCAAAGCGAGTCGCGAGCGTTTTCGCGCCGTCTTTCTCACCTCGATGACCACCGCCGCCGGCTTACTGCCGCTCCTGACGGAAACCAGTTTGCAAGCGCAGGTTATCCAGCCGCTGGTCATCTCGATTGTGTTTGGTATCTTCGCCTCGACACTCCTGGTGCTGTTTATGATCCCGGCTGCCTACGCCATCCTAGCGGATTTTGGCTTGGTGCATAAACACGAGGAAATCTAACAAAAAATAAGGCCAGAGAACATGCTCTGGCCTTATCTTAGAATTCTCTCATCCGAGCAATTACGCTGCTTTAGATGATTGAGCGATTTGTAGATCTTTAGCTGGGTAAGTCAACATCAATCCGTCCGCTTTAACGTGCACGTAAAAACCGCCACTGCTTAAACCGTAAACGGTCATTGGGCCGAAGTCCTTACCTTTTGTCGCTACTACCACATCACCGATTGCGTACATTTAAACCACCTCAATTAACTGGATTTTTCACTAACCTACCTTAGGTTATGCGGCGACTGTAAGGGCATTTTTATCCGGTGCCTAATCCAGTTTTTTATCGTTTCGATTAGCAATAGTTAACCATTTTCAATTAGCGCTGGATTTCTCGTAATAGATTGAAAATAATGACCAATCAACACCTTCCCATTCACCGAGGGTGCCAACGAACAAATATGGGAGAGCGGGCAATGACGCAACCGATCTATCTCTTTGATTGGGGAGATACCTTAATGGTCGATTTTCCAGACCAAAGCGGGAAAATGAGTACATGGGAAAAAGTCGAAACGGTAGAAGGCGCCGAGCAGACGTTACAAGCACTCGCAAAAGAGCATGCGGTTTACGTGGCCACCAGCGCTCAGCACTCCTCAGAAAGAGACATTGAACAAGCCTTCCAGCGAGTCGGGTTAGACAACTACCTGAACGGCTACTACTGCAAGGCGAACCTAGGGTTAGAGAAAACCAGTGTGGCGTTTTACGACGCCATCGCAGAATCGCTGGAGGTTGAACCAAGCCATCTGATCATGGTTGGAGATTCACTGGAAAAAGACATCTACCCTGCCCAACAAGCCGGGCTCAATACGGTTTTGTACAACCCAAACAACGATGCGGTACCTGAAGGCATCACACACATCCAGTCACTGACTCAGTTGCTCGAACGCGACTAAAGTACAAGCCAGAGAACAAAAAAGGCAGAGCTCAGTGGTCAATACCACCTTGGCTCTGCCCTTTTCATCTGTGACAAACTCGAGACATTAACGTCAGATTAAGCCGCCGTGGGTTTGGGCTGATAGCGACCCGGTTTATGGTTCATGGCCAAGATAAGGTTAGTCGCAATCGCGCCCAGTACCGACAATAGAATCAGATGGATATCGACGATAAACAGCGACAAAATCACGATGGTACAGTCAAGACCCATTTGCACTTTACCGGCACGAACACCAAAACGCTCCTGAAGAAACAGCGCCAAGATGTTAAAGCCACCTAAGCTCATTTTGTGACGGAATATCACCAGCATACCAACGCCGATTAATCCACCACCCAGTAACGCCGCATACACGGGTTCAATACGGGCAATCTCAATCAAGTGATGAAGATGGTCGACCGCAAACGACACTATGGTCACCGCAATAAACGTGTTGATGGTAAAACGCCAGCCCATACGAGTGACCGACAAAATATAGAAGGGTAAGTTGAGAGCGAAAAACACCTGACCAAAACTAAAATCACTCACTTTAGTGAGGAAAATCGCCAACCCCGCGGTGCCACCCGTGAGCAGACCTACCTTGTTAAAGAAGATCACCCCAAGTGAGACCAGGGCACTACCTAAAATGAGGGCGAGTAAGTTTTCTCGCAAGCTATGTTCATTGTCCATAATCCGGCTTCCTATCCTTTAGATTCAAAAAATTCTCAGAATCAAACGGGCATAAGATGAAGTTGTTTGGCAAAAATGTCGAGATCGTCCGTGATAATGATCACATCATAAGTGTTAAAGGAAGTTTACACAGTGTTCACCAATTCAGTGCATTTAGGGCGTACCAGCCCATACCACTGTGTGTTGAAAGAGGTTGAGCGCAACTCGGTGAGCGCTGTGCCGCTTTGATCCGTACAACGCCTTGTGATTAAACAGGCACAAGCGTCATTGAGAGGAGTAAAGCAGAGAATGAAGGTTTTAATCGTGGGTGGCTCTGGCGGTATTGGCCTTGCTATGGTCAAGCAGCTTATTGAAGATGACACTGTCGACACCGTTTATGCGACGTTTCGCCAACGTCAACCGTTGCTTTCGCATCCCAAGCTCAACTGGTTTTTGGTGGATGTGTGTGATGAGGCGCAGATTGAGCACTTAAGCCAAACCATGAGCCAACTCGATTGGGTCATCAATACGGTGGGCCTGTTGCATGACGACACGCATCAACCAGAAAAGCGACTTGCGCAGCTCGACAGCGCGTTTTTCCTTCGCTCAATGCAAACCAACGCACTGGCGACAGTGTTGCTCGCTAAACACTTGCAACCGCTGCTGATGAAGAGCAAACAGCCGAAATTTGTGAGCTTATCGGCTCGGGTTGGCAGTATCAGTGACAACCGTTTGGGTGGCTGGTATAGCTACCGCGCCTCAAAGGCGGCACTCAATATGATCATCAAAACCCTGAGTATTGATTGGTCACGGTTTAAGCCGAGCAGTTGCGTATTCGCGCTGCATCCTGGGACAACCGACACGGCGCTGTCGAAACCTTTTCAATCCAATGTCCCCGAAGGAAAACTGTTTTCCCCTGAGCGTGTCGCGCGTCAATTACTGACGATGGTGTCACAGGCCGATGAGCAGCTCAGCGGTGAGTTTCTCGCTTATGACGGGGCGCGCATTGAATGGTGAATGACCTTTAACAGACGATCACGCCATTGGCCACCACTTATCGATAAAGACTATTTGGCGATAGGCTGAATCGATAAGTGGTGGGAGGCCAGTTGCCATGTTGGGCCTCTGTGGCCTTTCGCTTGGTACATCGCCAAGTCCGCCAAACGCATCAAACTGGTTCTGTCTTGCGCATGGTCTGGGAAACAACTCACCCCGATACTCACGTCTAATCTCACCGCTTCGCCCTCGAACACGATAGGTTGATTGAGGTGATGCATCAGCTCATCAATAAGAGTGTCGAGACAGGAGAAATCATCGAGTAAATCGAGACAAACGACAAATTCATCGCCACCCAGCCTGCCGACAAAATCACTGTCACGGAACGAGTGGCTCAATCGATGCGCCACCGTCACCAAAATACAGTCCCCTGCGTCATGGCCAAAGGTGTCATTGATCTGCTTGAATTTGTCCAAATCAATAAACAGCAACGCGAGCTTGTGGTGCTGCAAACGCGCTCGTTGCAAGGCATCGTCCAGTTTGGCATTAAAGGCACGGCGATTTTTTAGGTTGGTTAACGTGTCATGCTCAGATAAGAACGTCAGCTGCTTCTGTTTCTCTTTTAACTGCAACGTTTGACGTTCCACTTCACGTTGTAACTCTTGCTTGGTCACCGTGGTCTCTTTGAGGTTGCTGGTCATGCGATTGAAAAAGGTCGCTATGGTTTCAAATTCTGAATCCATTTTTTTCAGCGATACCTTGGAGTCTAAATCCCCTTTGGATACCGCCACAATCGCCCTTTTGATTTCCGTCGCCCCAATACGATAGCGAAGGAAAATGTGCAAACTGATCAAACACACCACAACCGAGCCGATGATCATCCACCCGGCGGCAAACCACATCAAGGCTTTGAGTTCGCGGGCGCTCTTATCCAATACTTGGCGATGCACATACGCAAGCTCCTCAGTCATGGTTTGTACAATCATGCTGTAGCGAGATTGAAACAGCTCACGACTGCTCAAATCACTCGCCAACGGTAAGGCCGAATCTTGCGCCGAATAGATCCGACTCTCTTGCGCAATCACAACGGAAAGGCCGTCACTCATTCTTTGCATATTGTCCAACCGGTGATCACGGTTTTCAAAAGTGCTGAGCTGCGCCGCGAGGTCTGAATGAGCGCTGATGACGTGATGCAAGCTCTGCTCATCATAAAACTGCATGAACAACCACAACTGACTTCTCAACATATCCACCGACAGTTGCAGTTCGACCACCTGATCCAATTCGATTTTTGTTTGACGCTGCTGGGCGTTAATGTTTAGCAATAGCACCACAATCAACACGGTCAGTACGAGTGTGGTCCCAAACAATAACGAGAGTTTCTTGGTTAACGACTTCAGCATAATTAATCTCGCAGCTCCGACCATTGCTCAAACGGCTCGGTGTAGAGCAGTTGACGAAAATCTGGCATATCATTGTCAACCAAACCATTTTGCTTCGCCCAACGCGCTTGGATCTGCAGGTTGGACAGCAGAGCGTTGCCTAGGGACAATCTGAACACATAGTCATCCCACGACCACGTGATTTGTTCCGCCGGCAGCGCAAGAAACTCCGCCGCCAGCTTCTGCGCGTTCTCTGGGTTGAGGTGAATCCACTCTATCGCTTGATCGAGCGATTGAATCAGTTGCATAGGTGCATCATTAGCTTGAGCCAAATAGGGTTGAGTAGAAAGTAGATTAAAGCTCAATTGATACAGTCCGGTTAAACCGAGATGATTAATTTCACCGCCGGTTGCTTGGTGAATCTGGTAGATCATGGGCTCCCAAGCCGAAATGGCATCCACCTGCCCTTCAAGTAGCGCTCTGACTATCTCTGAAGATGCTACAAACACCTTGTTGATATCGAGATGGCTCGCCTCATGGGACAGCAAGACCGCATCCAAATAGAACTCGCTCGCACTGCCTTGAATCACGCCAATGCGTTTACCTTGCAGCTGACTCACTTGACGAATGTCCGACGAACTGAGTGAGACCAGTTTTACGTCATTGTCTGACTCGACGAAGGTGGCCAGTAGTGCCAGTTCAGGGTGATCAAAAGCGTTAAACATGGCGACCGATTCCGATGCGGTCGCCAAATCGACCTCGCCTTGCATCAGTAACTTCGCGCACTCGACCCCACCGGTGCATGGGATCATTTCAACGGATAAGCCCTGTTTGTCATACAGCCCCAACGCGTTTGCCACAATAAAGGGGGTGGAGAGTGGCGTCGTCGAGACGGCAATCCTCATCGTATTCGATTCACCTTGCTGACCATTCTTACCTTTGGCGCCCAACCACATAAACAGTGCGACGAAAACCACACTGATCCCTACCCATAGCCACTGACTTTTTGTTGTTTTCTGCATTCATTCTTCGCTTTATGTACGCAATCACGCTCGTATAAATCTAGTCAATAGTTGACTATCTGAACAGAAAAAGAGTGAATAAAGCCGAGGATTTCTCACAATTAACGCGCCCATCAAGCAAAGTGCGCCTTCGGTTGTTGTGCGATTCATGATAGTTAGCCTTATTAGGCTTAATACCTCATGCTTTAGCTCCCCAAACTGGTGCGCGTGCAACCATGCACGCACCAACAAAGTGAAATTAAATTACACAAAATGAATCTTCCGTGACATTAAAAATTAGTTGTTGATCACATTTAAACAATGAACTATGTTACCCAAATACAAACATGTAATTTAACTACAACGAGGGAGTTGGGTATGTTATCAGTGATTAAAAATCTATTCGTTCACGATAGAGACTACGCAGGTCGCGACATCGACCTCGTCATCGAACGCTTGGCGGCGCAAACGAAAACCGACCGTCACGCGTGGTCTTACTTACAAGACCTGTCCGTTTACGAAAACACCACCAGCGGCATGCGCGTGTATCCGCATGAAGTGGCAAAATACGCCGCATAAACGGCGCGCTCAGTTAAACATCGACATTCATATCTCAATAGGCCTCATCGCGAGGCCTATTTTTGTTTCCCTTGTTGCACAGTTTTCTTGTCAAAAGGTGACTCCTCGGACTACTCATTAAGTATCATTTCGTATAGGTTGTTATCAAAGCGGCGACTCAACTTATGAGTGACTCTATCGGTGACGCGATATTGCACATGAGCAGCGAGGCATCGCCCTAGACAGAAGTGTACCCATCGCATCTCTGACACAATCAGTGACTTGATGCGCGGTGTAATAAGAATAAAGTGGTTGTCTATGTATAGTATTTCGCTTTGTGTTCGCTCCAACACTCAGCTAGAGAAACATCTCGAAAAGCAGGAACTTGGCTTTTCTTCTGCGATTCTCATCCAGTTATTTTCCAGCCAGTCCCCTAAGACGGTTCAAGGGCTTTCTCGTACCTTGCACAGCAAATGGCCGGATGCGGTGATTATCGGCGCCAGTGCCCAGCACGTGATCCACGATGGGGTCATAGAGCGCGGAGCGACACAGGTTGTGATCACGCGATTTGATCACACCACCTTGACCTATGCATCAGCGCCAAACGCCAGCGGTGCACAAGGCGGAGAGTCCCTGTCTCACTCTCTGTCACTGAGTTCAGAGACCAAGGCCATACTCTGCTTCGTTGATAGACTGACGGCAAAAGGCAACACCTTCTTCCGCTGCTTTGACAACAGCGCCATCCCCGTCGCGGGCGGCGCCTCAACCATCACGGAGCAAGGCCGCTGGGTGCTGCTCAACGGCGAATGTTACCAAGAGTACAGCGTCGCGGTCGCGATTCACAGCCCTAAGCTTCACGTTTGGCGCTCAGCGTTCAGTGAGTGGAACGCCATAGGTCAGAGATTTAAAGTCACCCAAACATCCGACAACACCGTCTATACGCTCAACCATCAAAACATTACCGAGTTGTACCAGCGCTACTTAGCCGATGGGCAGCAACTGCCGCAACAAAAACTGATTGATTTCCCGCTCATTAAGGGCGACCCGACCCATCAAGATGTCTATCTACCGCAGTATGTGGATGAGAATTCGGGTTTGGTGTTTGATAAAGCCCTTAACGTTGGCGATGAGGTTCAGTTTTGCTATGTGCACCCCGAACTCACCATTCACCAAGTTCAAGACAGCGCTTACCACCTGGCTCAGCAGCAGCCCGATGCGATCTTTGTCTTTAACTGTACGTCTCGACTGGACTTTATCGAGGGCAATCAAGAGTTAGCGCCACTGCAACAAGTCGCGCCGACGTATGGATTTTATTGTATGGGCGAGCTCTACAAAGAGCAGTCCACTCAAGAGATTTTGCACCACAGCATGACCTACCTTGCCATGCGAGAAGGCGACGCCAGCGGCCCGGTACCGTCGCTCACACTCGATAACACCTCCAGTGTGTCGCCGCTGTTTTCGATGATCCGCAACGCGTTTGCTGATTTGGACACGCGCAATCTGCAAATGCAGCACAAAATTCAATCCCAAGCCGACGAGTTGGCATCAAGTTATCGCATTGACCACACCACAGGATTGCCGAACCGCTCTGTTCTTCGTCAACAACTGGCAAAAATCAGCGACGATAAAGCCCTGTTTACACTCAAATTAGCCAATCTCCCCGAAATCAATGAGAAATATGGCTACGCCATTGGTGACCGTCTGCTGATGCTGCTGACCTCTTTTTTCATCGACAATCTGGATGATGTCTTTGCGGACAAGGCCACCTTGTATAGCCTTGGCGTGGGTGAATGGGCGACGATTTTTACCCTTGATAAACAGCTAGACAGCGTACGCGAGCGCTATTACCGTGCCATCAAACAAATAGAACATTTCGATCTGGATCACCTGGGCATTGTGGAGACCGACCACATCGCCGTGTCCATCTGCGCAGGCGTGGTGTATCGCCGTGACTTCCCACATTGCAGCCCGGATGAGCTGTTGTTTAAATCGGTCGATGCGCGTCGCTACGCAATTAAACATCACCGCTATTTGTATAACGCCAGCAACTTGGTTTCTCAAGACCAAGAGCGTCAGGTCCGGTTGAAGCAATTATCTGTGGCGCACAGCGCCATCAATCAACATCAAGTGGTGCCGTTTGTTCAACCGATCTTTGAGGCAAAAACCCGCGAGCCAGCGTTCTATGAGTGCTTAGTACGCTTGCAGCATCAAGGTGAGATTGTCTCTCCTGGCTTGTTCTTACCGCATATTCAAGGTACGCGCCTCTACACCAAGATGAGTCGCCAAATGATCAAGTACACCTTTGCTAAAATGCGCGAGAATAACGATATCTTCTCATTGAACCTCTCTCCGCAAGATCTCCTCGACGACCGAACGCTGGCCCTTTTAGAACAAGAGGTGCATAGCCTTACTGACCCCAGCCGCGCCGGAATTGAGATCGTCGAGTCTGAGCAGATCCGCAACTTTGCGCGCATGCGTGAAGTGTGTGACCATTTTCGCGCCATGGGTGTCGCGATCATTGTGGACGATTTTGGCTCTGGTTATTCCAATTTGGATGAGATCATTAAGCTCGAGCCGTCAGTCATCAAACTCGACGGCAGTTTGATTCGCACCATAGACCAAGACGCCAAACAGCGAAAAATTGCCTCGCAGCTGGTCCGATTGTGTGAAGTGTTTGATGCCAAAACCGTCGCAGAGTTTGTGCACAATGAACAGGTATGCCAAATCGCCACGGACATTGGCATCGATTATCTGCAAGGGTTTCATTTAGGTGAGCCAAGAGCGCTGGATTAAAAGACGCTCAATAAACAAACCAACGCGCACCAAGTGATTAACTTGGTGCGCGTCTGTTCAAGGGTCTTTTATTGCTGCTCAGCGCGAATTCTCAGCACTTGTGCGTAGGTACAATCTCCGAGCATATCGTAGGCATGGAGCGCCGCCTGCCCCATGACGAAGGGATGAGGCTCGTTAGCCTGACGATTCGGTAAATCTCGCAACATTTTTTCCGACGAGCCATCACGTGTAGGGTGATTGGACAGGTAGATATCCACGCCAGCCTCTTTTGCAATCTCTTTAAAACGCTGAGCGGCCTGACTATAGGCAAGGATTCTCTCTTCATCCGGACCATAATTTAGCCCTGTTCCGCCCCACAAACTGACGATGTGTTGTACACCTTTGTCATATACCGGGAAAATTAGCGACATCGTACCCGGCGTGTGACCCGGAGTCAGATAAATGCTCACTGTCGTATCACCTAAGGAGATGGATTCACCGTCGGCTACTGTGATGTCACGTGATGGTTTCTTACCCCAACGAGGACTGGCAAAGTCTTGCACTGGCTGCTCCAGACGCGTCCACTCGACATCGGTCATCACCAAGCGTGGCTGGTAGTGCTCGACGAGGTATTCTTGACCACCATAGTGATCGCCATGACCATGCGTAATGAGCAAATACTTGATTGAATTGGGATCCAAACCCAACTCAATCAACCCCGCTTCAATATATTGCTTAGCTTGCGCGTTGTTATTTAACGCATCGACTAAGATAATGCCGTCACTGGTTGTGATGGCCCAACTGGATACGCCACCCGTGCCGATGTAGTAGAGGTTATCAAACACCTGTGTCGGTGGGATGGGTTCAGAGCGCCCCTTGCCGCTTTTCTTTTCTTTGCGCTTCTGTTCGCTGTTCACTGTGCGAATCGCCATATTTCGAATCGGCGACTCAAGATCGCAAATATTGGTCAAACCTGGAAACAAGTCGGCGTATTGCATGCCTTTTTGCGCATACTCTTGCGCGGTGGGTTCACTGGCATGGGCGCAACATGCCAATGCCATTAGAACAGTCGATGCAAGTACTTTCATTGGTTGCTCTTATCCTATTAAAAAGTGGTATTAACCGCTAACCAGTAACGACGCCCGTCTTCAACATAACCATACTCATCCACCGTTGTTTCTTGATCAAACAGGTTGTAAATGCCTGCCATCAACTTAACGTTGTCTGTCACTCGCCAATTTGCTCCGAGATCAACATAAGTGATAGACGGTGCTAATGTACGCGTGCTTGTGCTGGTAATGTTGTCTTTCTCGCGGCTTTGATAATTGACACGCAACCATGAGTTAACGTCATCGCGAATCGCCCAATCACCATTGGCAGAAATTAGATGCTCAGGTGACTGCACAAGCGGCAATCCGTTGTCCTCGTCATCGGTCTTTTTCTCACTGTGAGTATAGGTGTAACTCGCGCTGACTTTAATCGTGCGCGTCAAGCTTTTCGCCACAGTACTTTCTACACCGTAAGTGTTAGCCTCATCAATATTGACGTAGGTGCGATCACAGCGTCTGCGGTCGGTACAACTCGGGTCGACAAAGTCGTTTTCAATCTTGTCTTTAAACTCGCTATAAAACAGCGTGACATTCGCCGATAAATCCGCAGTATCAACAAAATAGAGGCCCACCTCGGTATTCACCGATGTCTCAGGTGATAGGTCTGCATTACCATACACATCGCAACGGCCGTTACAACTAGGCTGAGCCCAGTCTTCATCCATTTCTGTGAGTGTCGGCGCTCGGTAACCTGTCGATACGCCCCCTTTCAGTGTCCATTCAGGAGCCAGTGACCACACCCCGTAGACTCTCGGGCTAAAGTGACCATCAAAAATATCATTTTGGTCATAACGCAGACCCAAAGTCAGTGCAAAGTCATCCGTTAAGTACCACTCGTCTTCGGCAAACAGTGACCACTGCTTGTTTTTAGACGCCAGTGCGTTGCTGTCGTCCGTCAACTCTTTCTGCTCAAAGGATGCGCCTAAGGTCAAGTAATGTGCAGCAAGGGGTAAGCTCCACTGTGTGTTGAGTAAACTGTTTTCAATTTCTTTTTCAGCACCGTTGTTACGTACTGTTTCTGTGCTGATAAACGTGGTGCCACTGCCCCATTGATAATTACCCGAATGAGTCCCAGCCAGTGATTCACGTTGATATTCACGCTCAGCGACTTGTGACTCGCGTGACACTGACTTATCAAGCGTCGTGACACGCTCTTGATCATGCTGAGTGTATTCAACCGAAAAGGTATCTTCATCAGTCGGAGTCAAATGCACCGCAGCACGGTAGTTGTCGAGCGTCTTACCCGCATAACCACCTTCTATTTCATCCTCTTTTCGCTCTTGGTAAAGACCTGTTAGCGATACACTCAGCAGATCTGGAATCACTGGACCCGCAAGATACAACTGACCTTGATAGCCATTGCCTGAACGAGAATTCTCTTGCAGCGTCGTCTCCACTTGCAGACTGCCGTGCCACTCTTGGTAGTCTTTACGAGTGATAATGTTGATCACACCGCCCAGTGCATCGGAGCCATATAGAGTAGACATTGGGCCACGTACCACCTCAATACGCTCAATCGCACCCAAAGGTGGAAGCCAATCTTGCTCGGTAAAGGTACTGCCGTTGGTCTGCGTTTCACGACCAGACTGCTTACGGCCATCCACTAAGATCACGGTGTATTCTGAAGGCATACCGCGGACGGAAATATCTTGACCATCACCGCCACCGGTCACGGTCACACCCGGGATGTCTTGTAATGCATCAGTAAGATCCTTATAGGCGCGATTCTCGATTTGTGCACGGTCGATAACACTAATGGAAGCCGGCGCTTGAGTCACGGTTTGCTCGTAACCTGCCGCAGTGACAACTAGGGTTTCCATAGAAGAGTTGTCATCGGCGAAGGACGGCATGGATGTCACTGCCGCACTGGCGATCGCCAACGCAACAGGACGAAGAGAAAATGGGTAAATAGACATAATGGTATTTCTTAGACATATAATTGATAATCGTTCTCAATTTAATATCTAATGAAAATGATTCGCAACTACATTATCATCAATAATGGCGAATGCCATTATCCCATTTATGCATAACGATCGGCCTTTTTATGCAGATGTGTGCTCTACGTCAAACAGATCCTTAAAGATGCCGCGAACCCAAATACACATAGGGTCGTCATGAAAACGCTTATGCCAATACAAATAGACATGTTGGAACGCCAATCTCAACTCTGGCGGTACTTCTCTCGCAATCAGACGCGCATCTTGGCATGCACGCTGCGCGTAGGGGGTTGGCAAGTGGAAAATAATATCGCTGGTCGCCGCAATATCTGGAGCAGCATGAAAGTTCGATAGTTGCACCGGAATCGACAAGCGATTCTTTTTATCCACTAATCCAAGTTCCATAAATTTATGCTCGAAAGAGAGGGTTTTCTCGCCCTGCAACGAGATTTGACCAAAGCTACAGCCCAACAAATTTTCGGCTGTTAATGTCTCATTGGCCAGTGGATGCGATTTACTCATCAACAAGCGAAAATCTCGCTTGGAGACCAGTGCACGATAAAGATTTTGGTCGCCACTGGCGGGCTCATGTGACGAGAGTGCAAAGTGCACATCGCCAGCAATTAGAGCCTCAAAGTGACGCTGCGGCGTGGTATCCAAACTGACGATCATATTGGGTGCACGCTGCCGAATTTGTGCAATAACAGGCGGCATCAAAGTATTGATTTGCGGCTGCAAGCCAAAAAAGCGAACGGTTGTTTCGATGCTACTGGGATCAAAAGACTGCTTATGAACAAGCGTTTCCAAGCTATTGATGATGAGATTTATGTCTTGTTTAATGCTGTCGGCTTTGGTGGTTAACTCATAACCCGAATTGGTGCGCACCAACAACTCATCATCAAACAGCGTTCGCATTTTCTGCAAAGCTCGACTGACCGAAGATTGGCTGATGTTCATCGCCAAAGCAGTATTCGAAACGTGCTTCTCTTCGAGTAAGTTTTTCAAAATCAGCAGCGAGCTAATGTCGACCTGGGATACATTCATGCTTGGACAACTCTAGAGTCAAAATTCGTCTTAGTCCGCTAGGGTAATCTTTGCTAAGAGAAATGTCAGGAATAAATTGAGCAAACCATGACAGGGACACTCGCCCTCAAGAAGTCAATACCATTAAGCCCTGCCTTAACGCAGGGCTTAATCCGTACAGGGTCATCGCCTCGCCGGTTACTCACCAAAAACTAACAGCTCCGCCGCGTCATTCAATGGGTTGGGGGTCGATTGAGCAGCACTGTAGTGACCGTTGCTCTCTAGATTGGTTTGATTGCTATAACCGGATGTACACGCTGCCAGGGTTATACACGCCAAAATCACCGCTAATGTTTTCATCATTTGTCCCTCTTAATGACCGTCTTTATTGCTCCTTTTCAATCTAGCTAGTCCCGCCGATAGGCGCGAGTCGTTTTACCGAACCTTACCCTGCTTGACACAAAATGACAAAGCAAGGCGACATGTTAAGATTGGAGGGGGTTCTACCGCGCATTTTCACTCCGCTTAGCCAGCGCAATTCGCTCTGCCAGCTCAGCAAAACCAAACCCGCCGTTTGAGTCGGTGATCCACTGTGGCTGGTGATTAAGCTGACTCAGAACATGGCGAATGTTGTGCACGCCAAAGGTCGTCGATAGCCATTCGAACATCCCTTCATCGTTGAGCGAGTCACCCACGTAGGCGATATTTGACAACGCCGGAAGTTGGCCATGATTGTGCGCGCGAAGATAGGCTTCACTGCTGGTGCGCTTAGTGTGCTGACCCAACCAAGCGTTGATGTGAATCGAGCTTTGTGTCGCATTGACGACTTGCCCGTCCACTTCAATAGCGCGAATGTCAGCAAGCAGCTGTTCACACAGCGCTGGAGATAACGGAGTACGCTCTTGGCCTGTGTTGACTGCGACATCGCAGTAACGAAACGCTTGATCGCTGGCAAACGTTACGTCTGGGTAGTCACGCAGCCGCTCGGCAATACGCTCGATTAACGCTCTCTGCTGGCGCGTCATCTCATCCAAAGGCGTAAGTGTGTGGGTGATGAATCCACTCTCGCTGCGGCGCATCCAAAACGCGCCGTTTTCACCAATCACACCATCGAGCGGCCAGAGTTTGGCCATTTGATCGCACCATCCAGCGCAAGCACCCGTGACACCCACCACTTTCACGCCGACATCACGCAGCAGCGTTAACGCATTCAGCGTTTGCGCAGGCAGCTGTCCTTGCCAGGTTAACGTGTCGTCGACATCGGTGAGTAACCAGGTGATAGACGCGAGCGACGCTTGATTAGCGCTAAGCAACGAATCAGGCATTCACCACCTCTTGATGGCGGCCTTCGGTCAGTGAAATGCGCTTCGAGGTGTTGGCATCAAAAAGATGCAGATGCTCGGGTTTGATGTCGACACCAAAGCTATCACCGATGGCGATTTTGCTATGACCTTCGACCCGCACCACCAAACGCTGCGCCTCTTCGTCTAGCGTTTTACAGTAGAGCAAAAGGTCAGCGCCCAGCGCTTCAATCAACTCGACTTCAACGTGGAACCACGGGTTATCATCGCACAGCTGCAGGTGCTCCGGTCTGAGCCCTAGCTTAATATCGCCCAGGTTTAGCGATGCCGTCTCTAGCGGATAGAGCGCCTGAGCCAATTCAATACCATCAATGGTTACACTCGCATCAAGAATATTCATGGAGGGAGAACCAATAAAGGTCGCGACAAAAAGAGAGGCCGGGTAGTCGTAGATATCAAGGGGTGTGCCCACCTGCTCCACGTTCCCTTTGTTCAATACCACCAGCTTGTCGGCCAAGGTCATGGCTTCGACTTGATCGTGGGTGACATAAATCGATGTGGTCGCGAGACGGCGTTGCAGCTTTTTGATCTCCAATCTCATCTGTACGCGCAGCTTGGCATCGAGGTTCGACAAGGGCTCATCAAACAAAAAGACCTTAGGTTTGCGAACAATCGCTCGCCCCATCGCCACGCGTTGTCTTTGCCCACCAGAGAGTTGACCAGGTTTGCGATCCAGTAAGTGATCCAACTCGAGCATTTTAGCGGCCTCATTCACCAAAGCGTCAATCTCTGCCTTCGGTGTTTTTCGGTTGCGTAGCCCATAAGCCATGTTGTTGTAGACCGTCATATGCGGATACAAGGCGTAATTTTGAAACACCATCGCGATATCTCGCTCACTCGGCTCGAGCGCATTGACGATGGTGTCATCGATAAACAAGTCCCCAGAGCTGATCGCTTCCAGGCCGGCAATCATGCGCAGTAACGTCGATTTACCACAGCCACTTGGCCCCACTAAGACCACCATTTCGCCATCGTGAATGGTCAAATCGACACCATGAATCGCTTGGTATCCGTTCGGGTAGCATTTCGCTACGTTATTGAGAGTAAGTGTAGACATGAATTATTTCTCCGAATCAACCAGACCTTTGACAAACGCTTTTTGCATCGCCAGCACCACAATGACCGGTGGCAGCATGGCAATAATGGTCGTGGCCATAATTTTGTTCCATTCAATGACCCCATCGACAACACCCAGCATCTGCTTGATGCCCATCACTATGGTGTAGTACTCGATGTCGGTGGTGATCAGTAACGGCCATAAGTATTGGTTCCAGCCGTAAATAAAGGTGATGACAAACAGCGCCGCGATGTTGGTGCGAGAGAGCGGCAGTAATATGTCAAAGAAAAACTTAATCGGTCCTGCGCCATCTATGCGCGCCGCCTCCACCAACTCACTTGGCACCGTCATAAAGAACTGGCGGAATAAAAAGGTCGCCGTCGCACTGGCGATCAGTGGGATGGTTAAGCCATAAAACGAATTGAGCATGTTGAGGTTAGTGACCACCTCAAAGGTCGGCATAATGCGCACTTCCACTGGCAGCATTAAGGTGAAGAAGATCATCCAAAACGCCAACATGCGGCCCGGAAAGCGAAAAAAGACCACCGCATAGGCCGACAAAATCGAAATGGTCAATTTACCAAAGGTGATGCACAGTGCCATCACTAGGGAATTCAACAACATACCGGTAATTGGCAATGCTGTATTGTTGACTTGGCTTGCATTACTCAGCAGTTCGCTGAACACACTGAAACCTAAGTCGCCAAACCAAAGTGGCGTCCCTGTCGCAAAGGCGGTGTTTTCATGGGTGGTCGCCACCAGTGCAATCCAAACTGGTAGTGCAATCGAAACGATGCCAGCCACCAACACAAAGTGGCAAAATAGAGTGAATAAGGGTCTGCGTTCTACCATCAGTAAGCCACCTTCTTCTCAACGTACTTAAATTGGAACACAGTTAACGTCGCGACCAACACCATTAACACCACCGACTGCGCAGCCGACGAGCCTAAATCCAAACCAATGAATCCATCGTTGTAGACTTTGTACACCAACGTGGAAGTGCTGTTGCTCGGCCCGCCTTGCGTCATCGCATGGATGATGGCGAAGGTGTCGAAAAAGGCATACACAAAGTTAACGACTAATAAGAAGAAACTCGTAGGCGAAATCAATGGGAAGCTGATGGTGAGAAAACGCTTTACCGGCCCACTGCCATCGATGGCCGCTGCTTCAATTAATGAACGGGGGACGGACTGCAACGCCGCTAAGAAGAACAAAAAGTTATAGCTGATTTGTTTCCATGTAGAGGTGATGATCACCATCCACATCGCGTGGGAGCCATTGAGTGTCGGGTTCCAATCAACCCCTATCCACTGGAGGAGTTGGCTGGCCACGCCAATCGTTGGGTCAAAGAGAAACAGCCACAAAGAGCCCGCCACCACAGGCGCAACGGCATACGGCCAGATCAGAAAGGTACGATAGAAGGTACTGCCACGAACGATATGCTCGGCAAACGCCGACAACACCAACGCACTGACCAGCGCTAGCACCGCTACGCTGAGACTAAATTGCAGCGTCGTGAATAATGAATCGAGATAATACGGATCGTGAAGCAGCTTTTCGAAGTTTTCCAAGCCAACAAACTCACGGCTCATCCCAAACGCATCTTCCAGTTGAGATGATTGAAAAATCGCTTGCCCAGCCGGCCAGATAAAAAAGACCAGGGTGATCACCAGTTGCGGGGCGATCAGCGCAATGGGCAGCCATTTGTGTTTAAAAATAACAGGCGATGACATAGATAATCCAGATAGAAAAAGGCGGAGCACATTTGCTCCGCCAAACGAGGGTGTTACTTTTGCGTGCGCTCAAAGCGGCGCAATTGCTCATCACCACGGCTTACCGCATTGTTCAATGCTGTTTTCGCCGTCGCTTTACCAGACCAAACGGCCTCCAACTCTTCGTTGATGATATCGCGCGTTTGCAAGAAGTTACCAAAGCGAATGCCTTTGGAGTTGACCGTTGGCTCAACCGACGTCATCTGTACGACAGCGGTGTCAGTGCCTGGGTTCGCCTCATAGAAGCCTTGGCTCTTGGTCAGTTCATAGGCAGCCTTAGTGATCGGTAGGTAACCAGTAAACTGGTGCCAATCGGCTTGCACTTCAGGGCTAGAGAGATACGAGAAGAACTTCGCTACCCCTTTGTACTCTTCATCAGAGTGACCACGCAGTACCCAAAGCGAGGCTCCGCCGATAATGGTGTTTTGCGGTTTGTCGACCAGTTCCGCGTCATACGGCAGCTGCGCTACACCGACGTCAATGCCTTTCATGTTCTCTTTAATACCCGCCAGACCCGCCGACGAGCCCATGGTCATCGCACACTCTTGGGTGTAGAACAGTGGCATACCATCGGATTGACGACCGCCGTACTTAAAGATCCCTTCTTTTGACCACTCGCCCATTTTCTCAATGTGCTTCACAAACGCCGACTCATTGAACTTAAACTGGGTATCGAGTCCGTCAAAACCATTGCTGTTGTTGGCGACAGGGACATTATTGCGAGCACCGAAGTTTTCAATTTGCGTCCAAGATTGCCAAGTGGTGCTAAAGCCGCACTTAGCGCCCGATTCGATCAGCTTGCGTGAGACGGTTTCCATCTCTTGCCAGGTTTTCGGTGCCTCTGTAATGCCCGCTTTTTCAAACATCGCTTTGTTGTAATAAAGCACAGGCGTTGAACTGTTGAATGGCATCGACAACATTTGGCCTTCACTGGTAGTGTAGTAACCCGTCACAGCGGAGAGGTAGTTGTCTGGATCAAACGGCTCTTTGGTGTCTTCCATCAACTGGTAAACTGGGTAGATGGCCTGCTTGGCACCCATCATGGTTGCTGTGCCGACTTCAAAAACCTGCACAATGGCTGGCTGCTCTTTCGCACGAAATGCCGCAATCGCACCTGTCATGGTTTCTGCGTATGAACCTTTGTATACAGGTTTGATTTCGTAGTCATCTTGACTGGCATTAAAGTCCGCTGCTATTTCATTGACCTTTTTACCTAGCGCACCACCCATGGCGTGCCACCATTCCACTTCTGTTTTCGCTTGAGCTTGCGCACTCAGTAGTGCTGCGGTGACGGCCAAACCGGTCAGGTGTTTGATAGACATAATGGTTCCCTTATGTGAGTCTTACTTGCGTAAAGTCCTAGTGTGGTTAAACCTCAGCGGATGTTCACTTCTCTTTCACATTCGCTGCTTCAGAATTCAAGTGAACATTAATTAGCGAAAGTTACGCTGAGATGACACTTAAATGAACATAAATGAAACTAAACTTTCGGTTGAATGCCTGTTTGGGGTGTCATCAAACGGTCACATGAAGATGACAGAGTTCGTTTGAAACAAAATGAACATAGATAGTGAATAACAATGACAACACTCCCAACCCTTATCCCAACCATGGCCCATCGTGGCCTCTCTAGTCTTGCACCAGAAAACACACTCGTTGCGTTTCAGCGTGCCGTTGAATTGGGCTGCCAGTGGATAGAAATCGACGTCCAACTGAGCGCCGATGATGTGCCCATGGTGATTCATGACCACACAGTGAACCGCTGTACCAACAGCAAAGGTAAAGTGAGTGAATTGACGTTACAGCAACTGAAACAACTCGACGCCGGGTTGTGGTTTGCTGATGAGTTTGAAGGGGAACCAATCCCTACCTTAGCGGAAACATTGGCCTTGACCCAAGCGGCCAACGTCAACCTCAACATTGAGCTCAAACTCTACCCTCACACGGACATTGATCGCCTGTGCCATCACGTCGCTGAGGTGATCAATGAGATGGATATTGACCCTCAGACCCTGCTCTTTTCGAGCTTTAGCACCCATTCCTTGCAATGCATAAAACAATATCTACCCGATGTGCGCCGCGGGCAATTGTGGCAAAGCATTCCCTATGACGTGGCGTCGGTCCTGACTCAAATTGATGCCTACAGCGTGCACTGCGACTACCGCTTTTTGACACAGGCGCAAGCCAAAGCAATTAAGCAGATGGGTTATCAGCTCTACTGCTACACCCCCAACTTTCCCGAATTAGTTGAGCCACATCGCTTATGGGGCGTCGATATGATGATCACCGACGTGCCTCAGCGTTATACTCAGCGTAACGAAACTCACACTGGTGCCGAGCGCCACGCTATTCATGGATAATCTTTCACTCCGCCAACACGCGATCATTGAGCGCATTCATCAACAGGAATATTGTTCGATTGATGAATTGGCTCAGCAGTTTGATGTCACGACACAAACCATCCGCCGTGACATCAACGAACTGTGCAACCTAGGCTTGACCCGTCGCCATCACGGCGGCGTCAGCTTACCTGCCACCCTGAGTAACCGAAGTTACACCTCACGCCGCATGACGAATGCCAAGGACAAACGCGCCATTGCCGAGCGCGTCGTGCAGCATATTCCCAATGGTTGCACTCTGTTTTTGGGTATCGGCACAACCATCACCGCGATTGCAGAGCAGCTTGGGCATCACCGGGAATTGCGTGTGGTGACCAACAACTTTGAGGCGGCGCATATTCTCTCCCAGTTTGAAGAGGTGGAAACCTGGATCCCAGGTGGGCGCATTCGCAGTAACGATCGCGATGTGGTGGATGATAAAGTCGCCGACTTTTTCGCCCAGTTTAGTGCGGACATCGGTATTATTGGCTGCGCAGCGGTCAGTGATATACGCAGTGGCCTAGAGAATACAGAAGCGACGCAGTATGTGATGGAGCACGAATTGCGGGAGGCGCGTGTCAGCCAAGCGATATTGGCCCACGCAGAGCAACGTTGGTTAGTGGCCAACGACAGCAAATGGCAGCGACGCGCCAATACCAAAGTCGCGCCATTGGAATATTTTGATCGCATCTTCAAAGACAGCAAACAAGCCTAACCTGCTCTAGGTTTCACCCTCAAGATGGGTTAACGTAGAAACATTGTTTTGTTTTTTTCAGTTAACGAGGCCGTTAACTCATTGCAAGGAAAGCTATGGTCGAGCAGGTTGTTGGCATTCTTTTCCCCGTCTTTGCGTTGGTATTGATTGGGTTTTCTGTCGGGCGTTGGTTAAAACCAGACTTCAAACCGATCAACCGCATCAACATGGACGCTTTCACCCCCGCATTGGTGTTCTCCTCTTTGGTGGTGATGCCTCTCGATACCAACCAGTTGCCCCTTTTGAGTGCGTCACTCATTTCAGTTTTATTACCCGGGCTATTGATGATCCCAATTTGCGCCATCACTAAACTGCGCTTTAAAGCCTGGGCGCCGCCACATATGTTTCGCAACAGCGGTAACTTGGCGATCCCTCTTTTTACCTATACCTTTGGTGAGACGGCGCTGGCGCCTGCGGTTCTGCTGTTCGTGGTCTCCGCCTGCTTGCACATCAGTATCGGCTTAGCGCTGCTGAGTGAAGGTAACCCAATCAAACAAGTGGTCAAAATGCCGATTTTTCTGGCGGCCAGCGCAGCGCTTTTTCTCAACCTAAGTGGGATTGGCGTGTGGTCCCCTTTGTATGAAGCGACAGTGTTACTCGGTCAAGCCGCGGTACCCGTGATGCTGCTCTCTTTAGGGGCGCAAATGTGTCATATGCGTTTGAGTGGATTTCGTATCGGTGTGCTGTGCACGCTGCAATCCTTGTCGACGGGTGCAGTGGCGTTTGTCGTCATCTATTGGTTTGTGCCGCTGCCGACTTTGGAGCTGCAAATGATGGTGCTGTTTACCATGTTACCACCGGCAGTAATGAACTACCTGTTTGCCGAACGGTTTGGAGTTGAGCCGACGAAAGTGGCGTCGATGGTGCTGTTTGGTAACTTCTTCAGTTTAATCACGCTGCCACTGCTGCTGACATTCGCCTTATCTCTGGGCTAGCTAATTATCTCTACTAACTGGCTTTGACATGTCCAAGCGATGTAGAAACAAAAACAGCGGCCATTGGCCGCTGCTTTCACATCATCATTGATTACTTCTTCAGTTGAGTAAAGTAGTCAAAGATAACCGGTACGTCGTTTTGACCTAGGCCAGCGTCAACCGCTGCTTGTAGGCTCTTTGACGTGCCTTGAGCGATGAGAGACTCAGTGCCTAGCTCTTCACATAGCGCAAGGAAGTAACCAAGGTCTTTGTTTGCGTTCGCTACAGAGAAGCCCAGTTTTTCTTCGCCATCAACAGCGTAGAACTTACAGAACTGCATGAACGGTGAGTTAGATGGACCTGCTGACATGATATCAAACAGTTGTTGGCCGTCTACGCCTGCAAGCTTAGCAACAGCGAATGCTTGAGACATTGTCGCAACCGTTGTCATACCCATGAAGTTGTTAACAAGCTTAGTCACGTGACCTGAACCTAGTGCGCCTAGGTAGAAGACGTTTTCGCCTTGCTCGTCAAGAACAGGCTTCACTTTGTTGAATGTTTCGATATCGCCTGCTGCCATGATGTTCAAAAGACCATCTTTCGCGTGTGCAGGTGTACGACCTAGAGGTGCGTCAATCATACCCGCGCCTTTCTCAGCAAGGTCAGCACCAATCTTCTTAGTCGAAGCTGGGATAGAAGTACCAAAGTCGATGAGCGTTTTGCCTTCAGACATACCCGCTAGAATACCCGCTTCACCGTAAACCACTTTCTCAACCACTTCAGAAGTCGTCAGACATAGCATTACGATGTCACTTTTCTCAGCCAGTTCTTTACCAGACGTCGCTTCAGAGGCGTTGCCACGAGCAAGAACAGCAGCGACTGCGTCTTTGTTAAGATCCATAACGTTAACTTCGTAGCCACGGTTTTGTAGGTTCTCAACCATGTTGCCGCCCATAAGGCCAAGACCGATGAAACCAATTACAGGTTTAGTCATTTCAGACTCCTAAATGCAATATTGTATGATTATATGATGTGGTCGTAGAATAGCGCTCATGAGCGGCTAACGCAATCCTTGATTCAATAAAAATTGTGGCAAAGCCCTAAAATTGTGAACTCAATCAGAATGAGACAGTGTTTTAAAACACAAACATTGCCGAGCAAAAAGAAGAAAAAATCACACCAATGAATCGTAGAAAACGCTTATTTGTGTGACCAAATGATGGGAATTGTCCGCCTTTAGCGCTCATCATCTAAGACAGGTGACCAGTTTTCAGGATCGGTTAGCCGCGTTTCACTGGGCGATGCTTGCGCTCGAATGTCACTTGGGTTGTAGATAGCGCAACTCTCCATCGACAAACAGCCACACCCAATGCACCCACCTAAGTCCTGTTGCAGCGCTTTCATCTGCAAGATGCGGTGCTCAAGCAGTTGATGCCACCCTGACGCCATCACTTGCCATTCTTGCCGATTGGGCGCTTGGTGGTGTGGAAGGTGGGCAAACGATGCCGCGATCTCCTCCAAGGTCAGTCCAACTTGCTGAGCGGCTTTAATGATGGCAACACGTCGCAGCACACTTCGATGATATCGGCGCTGGTTCCCAGCGTTACGCCAGCTGAAGATAAGCCCTTTCTGCTCATAAAAATGTAACGCCGACACCGCCACACCTGAACGTTTAGCGACCTCTCCGACCGTCAGTTCCATCTTGACTCCTTAATTCACTCGAACGTTATCGACTCACATGAAAAATAACGCTTTACCTAAAGTTAACTTGAGGTTTTAGAGTAGCAGCAACTGATCAATATTGGTACACAGAAAGGAACACCACAATGACATTACACGGACGCAATAAGACCACTCCTTATCTAACCGGACGCTTTTTTGATGGCATTTCTTCTGGGCTATTTATGATGGCTCTACCTTGGCTCATGTTGCAATCGGACAATATGGGCACCTTTGTCGCCTTAGTGGCACTCACTTGTACTGGTCTCTCATTTTTCTTAACGCCCTTCTTTTCAACCTTGATTGACCGCCATTCACGCAAAACAATCTTAGTGATGGTCCAATGGGTGCAAGCCATCTGCGCCGCGCTGGTGATGAACCTGTCATACCACGGCATGCAATCCCCATGGCTATTGGCACTCGCGCAACTGGTGTTTTGGGTCTCGAGCAATCTGGCTTGGTCTACCAATAATGCGTTTACCCAAGAAAATTATGATCACCATGAGTACGCCGCAATTTCAGGACAACAAGAGATCATAATGCAAGGCACCACGCTAGGTGCTGGCGCGTTAGGTATTGTGCTCCTCGAGCAATGGGGAATTGTCGAATTCTCAGCTTTTGCCATGTTGGCATCCACATTAGCGGGTATCAGTTACCTGGTGACACCTTATCGACAAGCGTTACGCGCCGAACGTAAAGTACGCTTTTGGCAACAACTGGTCGAAAGCCGCTCCATTGTGCTTTCTGAACCACGCTTTTACGCCTTCTTGATACTTTCTTCTCTCTCCTACCCCATTTTGACTTACTTGGGAAAGTTGGTGCCGATCTGGTTTGCACAGCAGCACATTGCTGGGCACTGGCTCGCGGGCTACAACATGGCGTTTGGGATTGGCTCGCTGCTCACCGGACTCATCGTACACAAATTACTGACCCGTCGCGCATTACCCCGCACCATGCTGCTTGCCATGTCGTTCAGTAGTGTGATGGTGCTAGGGATGAGCATCTCATTAAGCCCAGCGGCCTTGCTTGTCTTCACCTTGTTATTTGGCCTTTTTAATGCGTTAAATCGAATCGCGCGAACGAACTGGATGCACCACACTATCTCCATCCATCAACGAGGCCGCGCCGACGGTGCATTGCAAATGTTTGCCACTCTAACCCAGAGTATGAGCTATGTGCTGATCGCTTTGCTCAGCCATGCGGATTGGATCGAACTGGGGTTCTTACTCGCTGCAATCACCATGGGCGGAGCGACCCTCGCCATGCGTTGGCTACTGACTCATGCACCAGAGTCCAGCGTTATGAACGCGTCTATTAAGAGAGGAGAGGTGTCTGCCACCGCAACGTGATCAAAGGTAATCAACACATGGCCGAAACTACCGATCATTTATCAGCACAATTGCAGTATTTTAAGGTGTAGATGTACCTACTCACGTTGTTCAATTGGATGTACGAGATGCCGATGCGGTAAAAAAGGCGGTCGATGAACTTCCAAGCGAATTTGCACAAGTGACCACACTGATCAATAACGCAGGACTCGCGTTAGCACCCGAAGGCGCTGCTGAAGTAGCGCTAACAGATTGGCATACTATGATCGAAACCAACTGCACAGGATTGGTCAATGTAACACATGCTTTACTTCCAACACTGATTGACATTGGTGAAGGTACGACAATCATCAACGTCGGTTCTATTGCAGGTCAATGGCCCTATCCCGGCAGCCACGTGTATGGTGCGAGTAAGGCGTTTGTCAAACAGTTCAGCTACAACTTACGTTGTGATCTCCTCGGGACCGGAGTACGTGTGACAGACCTAGCTCCCGGTATCGCGGAGACAGAGTTCACGTTGGTCAGAACGAAGGGAAATCAATCTGCATCGGACAACTTATATCGAGGCACCACACCCTTAACGGCACAAGACATTGCAGAGCATATGTTTTACATCGCTACGCTTCCAAATCACATCAACGTCAATAGGGTTGAAGTAATGCCGACTCGCCAAGCGTGGTCACCTTTTGCGATAGACAGAGACTGATTGCCCAGGTGTTATCCGTAGATCGCACTGCTCGTTCGACGACCGCTATGCTGGCAACTTAAGTATCATTGTCAGCACAGCTTTACACCCTGCCAAATTTGAAGCACCTCCAATGCGTGCTTCATGTATTCTTCAAACTGCCCGGCGTGTTACCATAACGTGACGCACCTCGCATTATGCTAGCTATTCGAGGACAAATACACGCTGAATGCCAAAGTTCAGCCACAAAAAAGTGAACAGCGACATGTCTAATACGACTCACGCCATTAGTACTTCCGAAATGGCCGAAAGTCCTACTCAAAACGGAGCACCGACGCTCTTTCAACAACTTCAACTGACGAATCCAACATTTCAAATGAGTAGCGCCTTTTTCATAGCCTTTGTGTTCTTAGCGCTAACGAATACCTCTTTACTCTCAAATTGGGTCAATCAAGGTTTTGCACTAGCGACCGAATACTTTGGAGCATTTTGGCAAGTTCTTCTGCTTGCAAACTTCATTGTTGGACTCTATTTAGCCGTATCTCGCAGCGGGAGTGTGCGATTGGGTGGACTGCTCACCCCAGAGATAAGCACATTTAAGTGGATCTCTATCATTTTATGTACACTACTGGCTGGTGGTGGCGTGTTCTGGGCTGCTGCTGAGCCAATCGCCCACTTCGTAACTGCCCCCCCTTTGTATGGCGAAGCGCCCCCTATCGAAGCCGCCATCAATGCTTTGTCTCAGTCGTTTCTGCATTGGGGCTTTTTGGCCTGGGCTATTCTTGGTTGCCTGTCTTCCGTTGTGTTGATGCACCTGCATTACGACAAAGGCCTACCACTCAAACCGCGAACCTTGCTCTACCCGATATTTGGACAACGAGCCATAATTGGTTCACTCGGAAACATCATTGATACTGCCTGCATCATTGCAGTGGCTGCTGGTACCATCGGCCCGATCGGTTTTTTAGGGCTGCAAATCAGTTACGCGTTGAATGCTTTGTTTGGTATCTCGGATGGATTTACGACTCAGACCATGGTGATCCTATTCGCCGTCGCTATGTACACGCTTTCTGCGCTTAGTGGTGTTAGTAAAGGCATTCAAATTGTGAGTCGATACAATATCATTCTCTCAGTAGTTTTGATCGGCTTCATTCTGCTGTTTGGCCCCACTCAATTTATTATTGATGGTTACTTACAAGGGGTAGGAGGTATGCTCGATAACTTTGTCGTGATGGCCCTCTATCGAGCAGACACAGACTGGCTTAGTTGGTGGACCGTTTTCTTTTGGGGTTGGTTTATCGGCTACGGGCCAATGATGGCCATATTTATCACTCGTATTTCACGTGGTCGAAGTATCCGACAACTCGTTCTCTCAGTCAGCATTGTCGCGCCGTTAGTGACGTGTTTTTGGTTTACCGCAATTGGCGGCAGTGGACTCGCATTTGAAATTGCCAACCCAGGCGTCATCTCACAAGCGTTTGAAGGCTTTAATTTACCTGCAGTACTGCTTGCTATTACAGATCAACTGCCGCTTTCGACACCGATTGCATTGCTATTTCTAATACTGACCACCACGTTTATTATCACCACCGGAGATTCCATGACGTACACCATCAGTATGGTCATCAGCGGAGAGAAAGAGCCCAACGCGATATTACGAGCATTCTGGGGCATCACTATGGGCTTAGTCGCCATCGCCCTAATCGCCATGGGTAAGGGCGGCATCAACGCACTGCAATCGTTTATCGTTGTGACTGCGGTACCCGTCTCTTTTGTTCTTCTCCCTAGCATCTGGTTCGGAAGAAAATACGCGCAAACCATGATGTATGAGCAAGGCATAAAATAAAACGCCTAAACGCTTTATCCAGTGACACTAATCCGTTGTCATATAAAGATAAACTGAAAGCGCTCCAATCGGAGCGCTTTGTTTAATTGATGTATTTATTCCCAATCAAGGATAACCTTCCCAGAAGCCCCGCTACGCATGGCGTCAAAGCCTTTTTGGAAGTCATCGACCTTGAAGTGGTGAGTGATGATTGGCGTCAGATCTAGGCCTGATTGAATCAGGCTTGCCATCTTGTACCAAGTCTCAAACATTTCTCGGCCGTAGATGCCTTTGATGACCAGGCCCTTGAAGATCACTTGGTTCCAGTCGATGCCCATGTCCGATGGTGGAATACCGAGTAATGCGATACGTCCACCGTGGTTCATGGTTTTAAGCATTGAGTTGAAGGCGGATGGATTGCCAGACATCTCAAGACCGACGTCAAAACCTTCGGTCATGCCAAGCTCTGACATGACGTCTTCCAGTTTTTGTTCGGCAACATTCACCGCGCGAGTGACGCCCATTTTGCGCGCCAGTTCTAAGCGGTATTCGTTAACGTCTGTGATCACGACATGACGAGCACCAACGTGACGCGCGACGGCCGCCGCCATAATGCCAATTGGGCCAGCGCCAGTGATAAGCACATCTTCACCGACAAGATCAAAAGAGAGCGCCGTGTGAACCGCGTTGCCAAACGGGTCAAAGATTGAAGCAAGATCATCAGAAATGCCTTCAGGGATCTTGAATGCATTGAACGCAGGGATCACTAGGTATTCAGCAAACGCACCTTCGCGGTTCACACCCACACCAATCGTGTTGCGGCACAGGTGCGTACGGCCACCACGACAGTTGCGACAGTGACCACAGGTGATATGGCCTTCGCCCGACACACGGTCACCAATTTCAAAACCGCGGACTTCTTGGCCAATCGCCACCACTTCACCCACGTACTCGTGGCCAACGACCATAGGCACGGGAATGGTATTTTGTGACCACTCATCCCAGTTGTAGATATGGACATCAGTTCCGCAGATGGCGGTCTTTTTAATTTTGATCAGGATATCGTTGTGGCCAACCTCAGGTTTGTCCACTTCCGTCATCCAAATGCCTTCTTCAGGCTTAAGTTTAGAGAGTGCTTTGATTTTCATTATTGGATGATCTCCATCTCACGGCCCACTTCAATGAAGGCGTCGATCGCACGATCCAGTTGCTCACGTGAATGCGCCGCAGACATTTGCGTACGGATGCGTGCTTGACCTTTAGGTACCACGGGGAACGAGAAGCCAATGACGTAAATGCCCTTCTCCAACGCGCGTTCAGCGAACTCTGCCGCTACTTTGGCATCGCCTAACATAATTGGGATGATCGCATGATCCGCGCCGCCCATCGTAAAGCCAGCCGCTTCCATACGCGCACGGAAATGTGCGGCGTTGTCCCACAAACGCTCGCGCAGATCACCGCTCTCTTTCAACAGGTCAAGCACGCGAAGTGACGCACTGACAATCGCTGGCGCGACAGAGTTTGAGAACAAGTATGGACGTGAGCGTTGACGCAGCCATTCAATCACTTCTTTCTTACCAGACGTGTAACCGCCTGACGCGCCGCCCATCGCTTTACCCAGTGTGCCTGTGATGATATCAATACGATCCACAACGTCGTGATACTCATGAGTACCGGCGCCGGTTTTGCCCATAAAGCCAACGGCGTGAGAGTCATCGACCATCGTCAATGCGCCGTATTTATCCGCCAAATCACAGATAGCCGGAAGGTTGGCGACCACGCCATCCATCGAGAACACACCGTCGGTCACGATCAAGATGTGGCGAGCCCCCGCTTCTTTTGCCGCAATCAGCTGCTCTTCAAGTTCTTGCATGTTGTTGTTGGAGTAACGGAAACGCATCGCTTTACACAAACGAACACCATCAATGATCGAGGCATGGTTCAGCGCGTCAGAGATGATCGCATCTTCTTTACCCAGAATGGTTTCAAACAGGCCCGCATTCGCATCAAAACATGAGGTGTATAGGATGGTGTCTTCTTTACCTAAAAACTGAGACAGTTTTTGCTCCAGTTGTTTATGGATGTCTTGCGTACCACAGATGAAGCGTACCGATGCCATACCAAAGCCGTGCTCATCCATACCCGCTTTACCCGCCTCGATGAGATCTGGGTGGTTGGCGAGTCCTAAGTAGTTGTTTGCACAGAAGTTAAGCACTTCTTCGCCCGTTGAGATTTTAACGGCGGCTTGCTGCTGAGACGTAATGATTCGCTCCGCTTTGTAAAGGCCTTCCGCCTTTACTTCTTCGATTTGATCTTGAATTTGTTGATAGAATGCAGAAGACATTGCTGTTTCCTTTCGCGTTATGGTTAGCCTAAGTGTAATCCATCGTCTTCACTTCCATTATCCATAGGCACGGAAAAACATATTTGCCTCTGGGGCACAGATAAGGCAGTTTTGTGAACTCTGTTGGTTCAGCGCTCAATCACGCTCTGATACACTAGCGGTCATCGCTGCTACACCGAGTTCTTGATCTTGTTTGATACCCGACTACTAACACTACTGCCAGATTTAGCCTCGTTTATTCTTGTTGTCGAGGAGGGCAGCTTCACCGCGGCCGCCAAGCAACTTGGCGTCACCCCTTCTGCGCTCAGTAAATTGGTGACTAGGCTAGAAAAATCACTCTCGACCAAGCTGTTTGAGAGAACCACACGCTCATTGATCATCACACCTACAGGGCAACAGGTTTATGACCAAGCGATTGTGATGGTCAATGCCGCTCGCCAGGCGGTGGACTTGTCGAGCTCTGATCACAGTGAGCCCACAGGGCCACTTGTGGTCGCGGCGCCAGAGGCGTTTCTTAACTCGGTCTTGCAACCATTTGTGGCGCCCTTTTTAAAAGCCTACCCCGATATTCAGCTCAAACTGCGCGCCGCCGATGGCGAAATAGACTTATTGCGCGATCGCATTGACATCGCTTTCAAACTGACCGACAAACCGGATGAGAATTTGGTCCTCAAAGAGATGGGGAAAACACACCTGCAATTGTGCGCGAGCCCGGACTATCTCAGCGCACATGGCGTGCCGACGCACCCAACTGAGCTCGCGAACCACAGCTGTCTCTATTTGGCTGAAACCGACAAAGACCACGTTTGGGATTTCTTCAAAGAGGACGAATACCACTCCGTTGCCGTGAGCGGACGCTACGCCGTCAATCATTCGCAGATGCGTTTAAATGGAGTCAAACAAGGGATTGGAATCGGGATTTTTCACGATTTCGTCATCGCGGATGCGATTGAATGTGGTGAGGTCATCGCGGTGCTGCCCGAGTGGACGATAAAGAGTAACTACCATGGCGCGGTGGCGATGCAATACCCGCAAACCAAGTATATGCCCGCAAGATTGCGGGCATTCATCGATTATGTCAGCGACGCACTGAAAGAGAAATTAGCGCGTTAGCCAAACAACTTACTCCAGATGCTTGGGTTGCGTTTGTCGTGATATTCGATGCGAAGCTCGTCGACGCGTTTCAACTGTGTCTTAGCGCGGACAAGATCGCCACTTCCCAATGACTGCTGTACCTCCCCAAGCGCTTGAGATAGCGCTTGAAAACCTTCTTGGTACACCTCCACTTTCTCGGGTGGGTACTCGCCTTGCTTAGCTTGCTCCACCAGCGAAGTGAGCGCCCCAACCGCAGTTTGCATCTCGACCACATCACTGGCTTGCGCCGCGTGACGAAACTCCACTTTCATTTGCTTCATCACGGCCTTGAGATCGCCGCCCGAGGCCCAAACTTGGCACGCAACCAACAAACTCAGCGCTGCTATTAACTTTCTCATTTTATTCTACTTATTGGATTTAAAACGCCATTGTAAGCGATGGTTTAAGGGGTGAAATAGGAAAAGTGTTGCGAGTTATAAATGAGCAAACTCACGACGTTTTTTTGCATGTTTCGCAGATTGGCTAATACTTAAAAGAATTCTTATAGAGGGAACTTCATGAGTCGACGCCGCTATTCACTGTCCATCCACATTACGAGTCTGTTTTTGGTGTTGACCACGCTCGTGGGCGCGGTACTTATCGGTATCAGCTATAAGCACTCTCAAGACTTATTAACCGAGAGCGCCAAGGAGCTCAGCAGTGAAAATGGCGCTAAATTGGAGACCACCTTCCAAAATCGCGCAGGGCCTATCCTGACCACGTTAGATTTCATGTCGATGAGTGAAGTGATTGAGTCGGCCGACGCACCGGTTGACCAAACCCGCTTCATCGCATCCCTCGCGATCATCTTTCAGCGCAACCCAGAATTGGTCGCCTTGTATTACGCCAGTGAACAGGGAGATCTCAATGTCCTTCGTCCACTTCGCACCAATGCGGACCGTGAGCGTTTTGATGCCCCTGATAAAGCAACATTGATGATTAACTCGATGGCCGTCAGCGGTAAAAACGATGTCCATTTCTTAAACGGTCGCCATGTTTTGATCCAATCGATTGAAAACAATGACAACGATTTTGATCCTCGAGTGAGACCTTGGTTTGTCAACGCAAGCTCAGACGGTGATATTCGCTTAACGGAGCCATATTTTTTTTACTTTCTTAAAATCAGCGGCGTGACGTTGTCACGAAGATCGCCCGACGGCCAATTTGTTGTTGGCGCGGATTTCACTCTAGACTCCCTCTCTCAACAAGTCAGCACCATGGGGTATTCTGAACAAACACGCCTGCTGTTACTCGATAGCCAATTCAATGTCTTAGCGCACCACCAATTAGAAGTAACGTTGCCCGAACTAAGCGACTCCGTCACTCAATCTGATATCAACGGCGTACTGGAACAGAGTGTGTTTGCGCCAGTTCTGGGCCGTGTGTCATCGCAAATCATCTATGAGGCGCTCGAAAACGGCGGTATTGATTGGTCCGTGACCTTAACTCCCGTCGAGTTAAACAACCAGACGCGACTGCTGCTTGCCGAAGCCATCCCACAACATGATATTCTCGCTTCGCTGCTTTCGATGCGAGACAGACAAGTACAAGTGGCAATCTTTATGCTGATTGTCAGTTTTGTGGTCATCTGGCTCGTGTCTAAACGCATTACCAATCCATTATTGACGCTGGTCACTCTGACTAGCAACATCGCACGCTTCGACTTTAAAAAGACCCGCTACCCTAAGAGTGTGATCAAAGAGGTAGCCAATCTCACCAAATCCATTGAGCTGATGGAACATACTCTGCATGACTTACTTCGTCTACTGCGTGAAACGGCCAGTAACCGAGATTTTTCCCTGCTGGCGAAGACCATTACTCACCAAAGCTATATGGTCACCAAAGCGGAAACCATCGTGCTCTATACACTGGACAACAAGGACGCTTCCTTCTCGATTGCCGCCAATCACGCGATTATCCCGTTCAAAGTCGATATCAACGAGTTCCTCTCAAACACCCCCTGGATGCAGAAAGACTTAGAGAAAGGCGAAATTATCCATCTCACCCGTGGGGACAACGCCATCGCAAAATACAGCGAATCACTGTTTAACACCGATATCTATTTCTTCCCAATGCACAACAAAAACAAGAAATTGGTCGGCATTTTGTTGTTGGGGTACGAACGCCCCATCCCCCCTGAACAGAGTGATAAACATGCGTTTTTAAAAGAGCTGTTAAGCTTTGCCGAAATTGCCAAAGAAAACATCACGCAGATGGAGCAACAAAAAGAGATGCTCAATGCGTTTGTCGCCCTGATTGCATCGGCTATCGATACAAAGTCGCCTTATACAGGCGGACACTGTCAGCGCATCCCAACACTGGCAAACTTGTTGACCAAAGTGGCAGACAAAGATAAACGCTATTTTGCCGATTTTTCAATGGGCAAAGATCAATGGGAAGCGCTCAATCTCGCCGCTTGGTTACATGATTGTGGCAAAGTGACCACGCCAGAATATGTGGTCGATAAAGCCACCAAGCTCGAAACCATCTATGACCGAATCCATGAAGTCAGAATGCGTTTTGAGCTATTGAAAGTGCAGGCTGAAGTTGACTGCTTGCAATCGATTCTCAATGGTGAGGAGAAAGAAAAGGCAGAACAAATATTGACTCAGCGCCACCAGCAGTTGGATGACGATTTCTACTTCGTCGCAGAGTGCAACTTAGGTGGTGAATCCATGACCGACGAAGCCATTGAACGCTTGGAGCAGATCGCGAAAATCGAATGGGTACGTACCTTAGATGATCAAGCTGGGACCTCCTGGATAGAACGCGAACGCGCGGGAGATCCTACGCCACTGCCCATCAAAGAGAAACTGCTCGCCGATAAGCCCGTACATAAGGTGGGCTGGGGGGTGGGTGTCAACCCAAAAGATCAGTGGGCACAAGCGTTCATTCTCGATCCCGGCGAGCTGAAATACAATCGTGGCGAGCTATTCAACTTATCCATTCGCCGAGGCACGCTCAACGATGAAGAGCGCTTCATCATCAACGATCACATCATACAAACCATCACTATGCTGAACCGTCTGCCCTACCCAGAACACTTGCAACAAGTGCCTGAAATTGCCGGTGGACACCATGAGCGAATGGACGGTAAAGGCTATCCACTTGGCTTGACGGGCGAGCAGCTCTCCGTGCCTGCTCGGGTGATGGCAATTGCCGATGTCTTCGAGGCGTTGACCTCATCAGACCGACCTTACAAAAAAGGCAAGACGCTGGACGAGTCGATCAATATCATGACCTCGATGGCCACCAGCGGTCATATCGATCCTAAGCTTTATCTGCTGTTTTTAGAGCACCAGATCGATCAAGAATACGCCAGCGCCTACCTTCACCCTTCGCAAATCAGTGAGTTTGATCGTGAGGCGCATATTCAGAAGGTGAAAGCCTACATCAAAGCGTCTCCCTGATAGGGCACGGCGTACTCCACTACAAAGTGAGATCTGGCACGACGAATCATTACCTACAAAACGCAGTTTTGAAGCAGGAACTCCAATATAGGTCTACGCTAGAGCTATAAGGTATTGTATTTAAGCGGATAAATTGAATGAAGAAACGCCGGTATTCCCTGACCATTCACATCACCAGTCTCTTTTTGGCACTAACGTCAATCGCTGCGATCATACTGGTGTTCACCAGTTACCAGCATTCACAAGGGCTGCTCAACAAGAGCGCGGAAGAGCTGTCAAACGAAAACAGCGCAAAGCTCGAAATCACATTTGAAAGTGCCACTGCACCGATTTTTACTTCGTTAGATTTTATTGCCAATGGCGATAGCCTCAATCGAGGTATGGCGTTGCACCAAAATCGCGGCTTGATTGCCTCTCTGGTGACGACGTTCGAGAAAAACCCTGAGATGGTGGGGATGTACTATGCCAGTCAAGAGGGTGATATGAACGTCATCCGCCTTTTTAAGGACGCAGCAGACGCAGAGCGCTTTGGCGCACCAAGCCATGCGAAAGTGATGGTTCATGAGATGGGTGTCGATGGAAAAAACAACCTCTACTTCCTTGATTCATCCCTCAAGATACTGACTGAGCGTCTTAAACAGGATAACCAATTTGATCCACGCGTTCGTCCTTGGTTTAAAAACACCCGCCAAGATGGCACGATTCAGCTGACTGAGCCTTACTTTTTCTATGAACTCAAAACCACCGGTGTGACGCTTTCAAGGCGATCCGCTAATGGCCAGTTTGTCATCGGTGCCGACTTTACCCTAGATTCACTGTCGCGAAAGTTGCATTCAATGGCGCTCTCTGAACATACTAAACTCATACTATTTGATCGAAAGTTCAACGTGCTTGCTCATCACAATCTCGGTACCGTATTCCCAGAACAATCCAGCCGGTACGACGAGGTTCACGACACTATCCGAGAAACCGTGTTTGACCCAATATTCAACCGCTTCTCCGATGGCGTGGTGTATAAAACAGTAGAGAGTGAGGGCCTTGAATGGTCGATAACACTTGTCCCTGTGATGCTTAATAAAGACATCAAACTTCGATTAGCGGAAGCGACCCCGCACGATGACCTGCTAGGTTCATTGATTTCGATGCGAGACAAGCAAATTCAGGTGGCGATCATGATGCTGGTCATGAGCCTGTGTATCATCTGGTTTGTCTCGCAAAAAATTTCGACACCACTGAAAACGCTCATTACCCTAACCAGTAATATCACCCGTTTTGAGTTTAAAAAAACGCGCTATCCCTCCAGCATCATCAAAGAGGTCTCGAACTTAACGGCCTCTATCCAATTGATGGAGCACACGCTACATGACATGTTGACCTTACTGCGTGACACGGCCAGTAACCGAGATTTCGCGCTTCTATCAAAAACCCTGTGTAAACAGAGCTATCAGCTGACTAAAGCCGAAAGCGTTGTGCTCTTTACCAGTAAAAGTAACAGTGAAGACGATTTCGAACTGGCAACCAGCACATCCATCATCCCGTTTAAATTGGAGATCAACGCCTTTATTCATGCGATTGACGGGCTAAAAGCCAAGCTAGAGCAAGGCCAGATCGTCCACTTACAGCGCCACCAAGCAGCGCTGCAGGGCATCGCCAATCGTCTCTACACTTCGGACATTTATCTATTCCCCATTCACAACAAAAATAAAAAACTGGTCGGGCTGTTACTGCTTGGTTATGAACGACGCATCACCGCCGAGCAGAGCGACAAACACGCCTTCTTAAAAGAACTGCTCAGTTTCGCTGAAATTGCCAAAGAGAACATCACGCAAATTGAGCAGCAAAAGGAGATGCTCAATGGCTTTATCTCTCTAATTGCCTCGGCGATTGATACCAAATCCCCTTACACGGGCAGTCACTGCCAACGCATTCCTGAACTGGCGAATGTCCTGACGAAGGTGGCCCACAATGACGGCCGCTATTTCCCCGAATTTAAGATGGAAGACGACCAATGGGAGGCGCTTCATCTTGCGGCTTGGCTGCACGATTGTGGGAAAGTCACCACCCCAGAATACGTGGTCGACAAAGCCACAAAACTTGAAACCATTTACGACCGCATCCACGAGATTCGCATGCGCTTTGAGCTGCTCAAATCCGATGCCAACACCGAATATTGGCAGAACATTGCGAACGGCGTTGAGATTGCCGAGGCACAAGCGCAGCTAGAGCGAACCCTTCGCGAGCTTGATGATGACTTTGAGTTTGTCGCACAGTGCAATTTAGGCAGTGAGTTTATGACCGACGACGCGGTAGCGAGACTTGAGCGCATCGCCGATAAGGAGTGGACTCGCACGCTCGATGACCAATTGGGTATCTCGTGGATTGAGAAAGATCGCGCGGGCCCTAGAACGCCACTGCCCACCAAAGAAAAACTGCTCGCAGACAAGCAAGTACATAAAGTGAGTTGGGGTGAAGGCGTTGATCCAAAGCAGCATTGGTCAGAAAACTTTGTTCTTGAGCCTGGGGAACTGAAGTTTAATCAGGGTGAGCTGTACAACCTGTCTATCAAGCGCGGCACCTTGAATGACGATGAGCGCTTTTTGATCAACGACCACGTGATTCAAACCATCAACATGCTCAATCGTCTCCCCTATCCCGATCATTTGAAACAGGTGCCAGAGATTGCCGGGGGACACCACGAGAGAATGGATGGCAAAGGTTATCCATTGGGGCTTAAAGGTGAGGAGTTGTCGATACCAGCTCGCGTAATGGCCATTGCGGACGTATTCGAAGCGCTCACCTCCTCAGACAGACCTTACAAAAAAGGCAAAACACTTGATGAGTCGATCAAGATCATGACATCGATGGCGACTAGCGGGCATATTGACCCGCAGCTGTACTTGCTGTTTTTGGAGCACGAAGTGGACCAGTACTACGCAAATCACTACCTTCCTGCCTCGCAACATAGCGAGTTTGACAGAGAGGGGCACATTCAAAAAGTCAAAGCGTACCTTAGCGAACTCGCTTAGCGGGATCGCGCGCGCTTGGGGCAGTTATCGCAATAGCTGCCGCTTTCACATTTATAGACCTGGCAACAACTGATGCGATGCATGTTCAGTGCCCCATCATCATCCAAATAGAGTTGTTGCGCCGCTCTAGGGCGTAATTGAAACGCCGACAACCATAACTCAGCGTGTGTTTTAGCTTCTTCTAAGGTTAAAGTCGGCTCAAAATGTGACAATTTAACCAGACAGTTGAGCAGTGCGTCACTCATCAGCGATTGAGTAAACCCCGGTCTAATTCGGGTAAATGACTCAATGTCTTGGCGGTAAACCTCAAACAACGCCGACAAAGTCCGCCCCGCAAGCTCAATCAATTTAGGTAACTCGCCATGTTGATGCGCTTGGGTCTCAAATGAAAATCCCGCGACCCAATGACCATCAACGGTTTGTGCCATCGAGTCAAATCTAGGTACCCCTCGACACGCGTAGACGGCAACAAATGCCACAAACATTGGCTGCCAACACACTAAGTCCCAGGTTCGGGTTATCCAGTAGCCATTTCCAGCGCTTGTGTGTTGCTCACTCAGCCTTTGATATAGCGCACTGAGCAGACGTCGATTCTGCTCTGTTTGTTGGGGTAACAGTTGCTCGCACTCAGGTACACTCACCTTGCCATCTAACAAGGGCGTGACGTGTTTGCAATTCTCAAAAAGCGCATGAAAAAAGGGATCGAGCGATTCAATATCCAGCGCGCTGCTGTCTAAGGCATTCAATTTTGCATTCATTTCTTGGTTCAAAAGCAGCCCAATTGGGCTGCTTGATACTGTTGGATTTAACCCACCGTTAGCCAGAACGTGGAATAACTCGGTTAGAACTCGTAATTCACATTGAGCTCAATCGAGCGCTCTTCACCATACCAGCAGTTCGCGTCGTCATAGCAGGTGTAACTCTCTTCATCAAAGAGGTTGTTCACAACAAGATTGGCCACGGCGCCGTTAAGTGACTCACTCATTGCGCCAAGATCATATCCTAAAGAGAGATCCACCAAGGTATAAGCAGGCACTTTTTCGCCGGTGTTATACGCGTCTCTTTGCATCGCACCGACATAACGAACACCACCGCCAACACGCGCGCCGGCCAACGGGCCATCGTACAAATAGTAATTTGTCCATAGATTGGCCGTGTGCTCTGGCACGTAAATCGGCGTCGTTCCCACTAAGGCACTGTCGACATCCTCCGTCACTTCCATATCCATGTAGGTGTAGCTCGCATTAAGATCCCAAACGCTTGTGACCAACCAGCGGCCTTCTAGCTCAAGGCCCTGAGAGCGTACTTCACCTAGCTGAATCTTCGCGCGGTAGCTAGGGTCATTGGGGTCATAAGAGACCGCATCTTGCTTAGTGATGTGGAAGTAAGACGCCGTCATGCTCTGCGCGCCATCGTGTGATTGGTACTTAACCCCGACCTCAACTTGCTCACCGAGTTGAGGTTCAAGCGCATTACCGTCGATGTCTGTGCCTGAGGCAGGCTCAAAACTGGTCGCAAAACTCGCAAACGGGGAAAGGCCATTGTCAAACTCATACAACGCCCCAACGCGATAAGAAAATTGGTGGTGGTCAGCCGTATCGACGGTGTCGCTCCCAGTGGTGCTGGTTTTGCGATCACTCGATTCGAAGCGGTCATAGCGTCCACCCGCCAGCAGTACCCAATCGCCCAATCGAACTTGGTCTTGAAGGTAGAAGCCCAGTTGTTCGGTCTCAATCTTGTGGGTTTCGTCATACACCTCTGTCAACGCGTTTCTGTCTAACAGCGCGTTGTTGGGGCGAAAAACATTGAATCCATAGAACTCGGCGTTTGCAGCGTATTCACGATAGACGGAGTCCCCTTTGAGTTTGAGGTAATCGATGCCAAACAGCAGGTTATGCTGAGTCTGACCGACCGTCACTAAGCCGGACAATTGGTTGTCAATGACAAATGACTGCGATGATTCGTCCGTATCGTAAATGTTTCGGCTCATAGCGCCAGTGGACGCATCGAAACTCGTTGCTCTGTGGTAAGTGTTTTCCTGATATAGGGAGGCATCGGCGTAGCGTGCGTTTTGTAGGAAGGTCCATTGATGGTTAATGTCGTGATTGACTTTATAACCGAGCATAAACACTTCACGCTCAAACTGACTCCAATTGACATCGCCTGCCGAAGTGGACGGTGACGTTGAACCGTTGGCGTTGCTGTCAATCATTCCCGACGCGGGCAGCGCTGAGTTGATCCCCATGTTCGGATCTTTTTGGTAGTACATGTTGAGGTTAATTAACGTCCGCTCGCTGGCTTGCCAATCGATCGATGGAGCAATCACGTAGCGCTCTTCCTCTGCATTATCGACTTGACTGTCTCGTTTACGAGCAAGGGCCACCAAGCGATAAGAGACATCACTCTCACCGATTTGCCCCGTCGTATCGAGCGAGGTTTCCATCAGGTTTCTGGTTCCTGTCGCGACACTCACACGCGTTTGGCTCTGCTGCTGCGGCGATTTAGCAATCATATTCACCATCCCGCCCGGCGGCATGGAACCGTACAACACAGAGGTAGGGCCTTTGAAAATCTCCACCTGTTGCAGTGCAATAGGATCGATTTGTGGTTGCAAGTTCCATCCTGTTAGATAGGGAAGCTTAAGCCCATCATAATAGCTCTCACTGTTTGCAAAACCACGAATCGAGAAGGTGTCGTACATAGTGACCGACGCCCCTTTTTTCTCTGTGACGACGCCAGGGGCGTATCGGAGCGCCTGATTCAAGGATTTGACACCGCGTTGCTCCAACTGCTCTGATTCAATCGTGGTGATCCCTTGCGGGGTTTCCTCAGGTTCTAACGCCGTTTTAGTGGCCGTGTTACGATACGCTTCGCCCAGAACGGTGATGGTGTCCATCGTTGAAGCGTCTCCGCCTTCGGCAGCGTAAAGGGGCGAAGAAAAGGCTGAAATGAGCGCCAACGTCAATGTCGAGCGCTGAAAGTGAGTGATAGATTGCATATTGTCCTCAATTACCCATGCTTTATCTTAATAAGAATTAATATCATTTGCATTCTAAATTTTTTAATTGGGTAAAAGTTAACAATTTGGTGCAAAGTCACCGACTTTTGTTTGGCAGTGTTTTATTCGCTGCGAGCGCGCAATTCAGTCGGAGGAGGGAAAAGAGAAAAAGGAGTGGAAGTCAGCGGACTGCGCCTTATCGCAACTCGATTGGCAACCAATACTCCATTTCTGCACTTGGCGATTCAGAGTAATAGTGAGCCGGATACACTTCCAGTTCAAAGCCATCAACGCCGCGGTAGTTTGAGCTAGGTAACCAATTGAGAATAAACCACTCTAGGGTGTCCGGTAGTCCACGAATCGAACCTTTATGTGTGACTACCGCATAAGTTTGAGCCGGAACGGACAGAGTACTCAACGTAGATGAGTGCGCCCTATCTGGAATTTGCCGCGCATCGCAAAGCTCAACCCCTGCCCAATAAGTCAGTGGCGCGGCATCAAATTGAGCGTGCTGAGTATCGACCACCCCTACCCTCTGCCATTGGTCAGTGGAGTCTGGCAGCGCCTGTTCAAGCTGCTGCCACAACAGTGGGACTTGCGTGGCGAAGTTGGGCTGCGGTGAAAACAACCCACTGATGTGACCGTGACTGCCGCGAACATAAAATGCGGGCTTAGATTCGACTCGAATATGGACAAACGCAGCCTGATTGCCAAACTGATACGCTGTATCTCTATCCGAGGAAAACTGAAGAGGCTTTCTTAACCCTGTGCGTTTACCTGCCTGCCGATACGCTCTTGGACTGACGCCAAACTTGTGTTTAAACGCGCGGCTAAAGCTGACTTCCGAGCCAAAACCGAGCGCATAGCCGATATCAATGACCTTATCCTCACCATCGAGCAAACGTTCAGCCGCTTCGCTGAGCTTTAGCTCTCGCACATAATTGGCCACTGTCGTGCCAGTCTCGTTTTGAAAAACGCGTTGCAACTGCCAACGTGACCAGCAACTCTGCTGAGCCAACTCATCCAGCGTCATCGGATCTTCGATGTGGTGGTGAATGTAATCCAACACCTTACTGATCCGCTGAAATACGGCCATCGATTTATCTTGCTTGCTGTCGCTGCTCATCGCTCATCTTTTCAATGCCTGGTTCGCGAAGTGTCTCACATTCTATGAGCGCTGCAAATATGTGCTCAAGCTCGCCCAAATGACCATAGTCAACCTGACTCTTAATCTCATCACCTCTTGGTCCGCTCTGTTTGGTTTTTGCGCAATCGTTTTCGAGCTCATAGCGAACGCCGCCTTACCGGTTACTGTTCTTTTTTCTGCTTATTCAATTATTTAATAAATTAGTCTGACAAATATTGATCGATTGCCTTCTCAATAGTTGATGTATGTCAAATTGTCGTAGACAATACCCTGCCGTTTCAAACGCCTAGAAAGTAAGTGGCACTCCCTATTGTGATGATAGGTAGCACCGATTTTCTATTTATTCGCTGCGCTGATAATTTGGCGCAACAGATTTAAGACCCTTGTTTCTAAAGGAAAGATGATGGTAATACCAGAAAACAGCAGCATCGTGATTTTTGGTGCTTCGGGAGATTTAACATACCGTAAGCTGATCCCCGCGTTATACCACCTGTATGCGAACAAGCAGCTTCCAGAGAACTTTGCCATTTTGGGTGTAAGTCGTACTGAATACAGTGATGAATCGTACCGTGATAAGTTGAAGCGCTCTCTACAAGAGATGGAAAAGACGGTTCCAGAGACGCTCGATGCCTTCATCAACCATCTTCATTACCAAGCGATCAATACCTCAGACAGCACCGATTACAGCAAATTGGTCTCTCGTCTGGATGACCTTTCCAACCAGTACCAGTTCGAGCAACGCAATACGCTCTTCTACCTTGCGACACCGCCAAGTTTATACAGTGTCATCCCAGCCAGCCTTGCTGAACATGGGTTGAACAATGAAGAAGACGGCTGGAAACGCTTGATCATCGAAAAGCCATTCGGCTATGACCTAGAGTCTGCGCAAAAGCTGGACAAAGAGATCCACGAACATTTTCAAGAGCACCAGATTTACCGCATTGACCACTACCTAGGAAAAGAGACGGTACAAAACCTACTGGTGTTCCGCTTCTCTAATGCGATGTTCGAACCCTTGTGGAACCGCAACTTTATTGACTACGTCGAGATCACTGGCGCCGAGTTTCTCGGTGTTGAAGAACGTGGTGGCTATTACGATGGCTCTGGCGCTGTGCGTGATATGTTCCAAAACCACCTGCTGCAAGTGTTAGCGATGGTAGGGATGGAGCCGCCAGCACAAATCAATGCTGATTCCATGCGTGATGAAGTGGTGAAAGTTCTGCAGTGTCTCAAACCGTTAGACGAAGACGCACTGCGCAATGATTTGGTGTTGGGTCAGTACACGGCGTCTGAAGTCCGTGGCCAGCACCTATTGGGTTACCGCGAAGAAAATGGCGTTGCCGACGACTCGCGCACGGAAACCTACATTGGTCTAAAAGCTTACATCAACAACTGGCGCTGGAATGGTGTGCCTTTTTACGTACGTACGGGCAAACGCCTTCCTACTCGCGTGACTGAAGTGGTCATTCACTTTAAACAGACGCCGCATCCTGTATTTGGTCAAAATGCACCAGAAAACAAACTCATCATTCGAATTCAGCCTGACGAAGGCATTCAGATGAGCTTTGGTCTCAAAGAGCCAGGCGCAGGCTTTAAAGCGAAAGAAGTGAAAATGAACTTCCACTACGCCGACCTGCAAGAGACCCAAATGCTGACGGCTTATGAGCGTCTTCTGCTTGATGCCTTAAATGGAGATGCTACTCTATTTGCCCGTAGCGATGCGGTTGAAGCGTGTTGGAAGTACGTTCAACCGATTCTCGACTTCAAACAAGATCCACAAGCACTGTTTGGTTACGCTTGTGGTACTTGGGGGCCAAAAGAGTCTGATGACTTGTTAGCACGAAACAACCGTGCATGGCGCTTCCCATGTAAAAACCTGACAGATACGGACTACTGCGAACTATGATCAATCACAAGATCCACTCAACCGCGCAGCAGGTGGTAGAAAGCCTTGCCAACGATATGAAATCGTACAGCGAGCTTGGCCGACCTGTTCACATTTCACTTTCCGGCGGCAGCACACCTAAGATGCTGTTTAACCTGTTGGCCCAGGCCCCATACGCGGATACCATCGCTTGGCAAAACCTCCACTTCT